>NZ_UFYA01000001.1:1307829-1634786 GCF_900447215.1 Dermatophilus congolensis | reverse complement strand
GGGGCGCCCGGATGTGGTGTTGACGGTTTCTCCGCCGCTGCTTGCTTCGGCGGCGGTGGTGGCCAAGGCCAAGCTGTTGGGTGTGCCGAGTGCGCTGTGGAGTCAGGACCTGTACACGCGGGGAATGGCTGAGCTAGATGCGGCGGGTTCGTGGAAGGTGCGGGTGGCTAAGGGCTTGGAGGGGGCGGTGTATCGGGCAGCTGATGGTGTGGTGGCTATCGGGGAGCGGTTCCGTACGTTCGCGGTTTCAGAGTTGGGTGTGCCTGCTGAGCGGGTTTCGGTGCATGGGAACTGGTCACATGTGCAGGCCGCTAGTAGCCAGGATGGTCAGCGGTTCCGGGAGCGGATGGGCTGGGGTGATCGGCCAGTGTTTATGCACTCGGGGGCGATGGGGAACAAGCAGGGGCTGGAGGTGGTGGTTGAGGCAGCCAAGGTTGCTCAGTCGCGTCAGTCGCGGGCGTTGTTTGTGCTGACTGGTGATGGTAGTGAGCGGGCTCGGCTGGAAGAGCTGGCGGGGGACTGCGCGAATATTTCTTTTGTGGATCCGTTGCCTGATGAGGACTTCCGGGCGGCTTTGGCGGCTGCGGATGTCCTTGTTCTTAATGAGAAGCCAGGCGTAGCCGAGATGGCTGTACCTAGCAAACTTTCTACGTATTTCAATGCGGGTAAGCCGGTTGTTGCGGCTGTGTATGCGTTGGGGACGGCTGCTGGTCTTGTTGAACGGGCAGGCGCTGGTGTGGTGGTTGTCCCGGGTGCTGCTGCAGATCTTTTGGAGGCCGCCGAAGGTCTTGTTGCAGACCCTGCGCGGGCTGCAGAGCTCGGCGTGGCAGGGCGAGAGTTTGCTCAGTCGCACTTGGGGGAGGGGGCAGCAGTGCGGGGCATCATGCAGTATCTCGCCAGTGTTGCTGGAGTGAGGCTTAGCGATCAGGCTGATGTAGCGGCGGTAGATGCTGATGCATCTGCGCAGGCTACCCAGTCCAGTGAAGGCACCGATAAGGCTGTTTCACGCTCATGAACACGGTGATCCAGCTGGCGTGGGCAACTCTGGAGCGGGTTTTCCCGCGTGTTGCTTCCGCAGTGGTGATTGTGGCTTTTGCTGCGTTCACTGATCCGGGTGCTGTCGGTGTGTACAGCTGGGTTGCTCTCACCTACACGCTTTATCAGGCTGTCGCTGAGAGTGCTTTGCGTAATCAGGCTGTCGTTTCTGTTTCTAACCCGCGGCATGTCCGTTCTGTTCGGCGCACTGCCCATAGCTCGGCGTTATTGGGGTCGTTCGCGATCCTTGTGGTGCTTGTCGGTTTGTGGTTCACCAATGGTCAAGACCTGGGTGGCTACATTTTGGGGCTTGTTCCTTTTTTGGTGGTGCCGTTTATCACTACTGCTGGGATTGTTCCGGTTGCCCGGCTGCAGTACTTGCAGGAATGGCACAAGCTTGCTCGCTATCAGCTCTTAGCTGCCGTGGCGGGGCTTTCCTTGTCGTTCGTGGTGGTGTGGCTGACGCGTTCTTCGGTGGCGATGGCGGTGCATTTGCTTGCCACAGAGTCGACGTTCTTGTTTTTGGTGCATCGTGCGCACGCACGGGTCGACATTACTCCGCAGGAAGGTGGGCGCCATCCCCGTAAGGGAATGCGTTCTCTGGTTACGCTCAGTGCTTTGGGGTGGGGGCAAGGCCAGTTGGAGCGGGTGTTCGTGGGTGGTTTCGCTGGGGTCGGCAACCTCGGTACGTATTCCACTGCTGTGACGATGGGTCGTAGCCCGGGTGAAGCGTTGTCGTCTGCGACGTCGAACTTTCTACGGGCGCGCATATCTGCGGAGAAGGATACTGCTAAGCATCCGGCGCTTATTCGGCGGATTACGTTGCTGGCTGTGCTGGCTACTACGGCAGCGGTGGGCGTGGTTCTTGCGCTGGTGGATTGGGTTCTTGATCCCATTCTTGGCGATGCGTGGAATGTCACTCTTGCTGCGGTGCCCACGTTGGCGGTGGCTACTATTCCGTATTCGATTTCGTTGGCGTTGCAGATCATGGCTATTTATTACGAGCGTCCGCGGGCCTCTATCGTTCCGGCTGTGATGGCGTTGGCGTGTGCGCCCCTTATTGGTTGGGTTGCTCTCGAATCGATTGAGGCTGCAGCTTATGTTGTTGTTGGTAAAGAGCTTTTGGTTTTGCTGGTCACGTATGCGTTGTCGCGTATTAAGGGTGCCGCGTTGCCCGTGATGGTCGCGGTTTCCTGTACAGCAATTGCCCTACCAGTTGTGAATGTTCTTATGTAAGAAGCTTTTTCAAATCGTAGGGTTGTGAGTGAGTACACCTAGCTCGCCGACCGTCCCTTCACCTGAATGCGAAGAACATGCCTCGTCTGACAGTCCTTATGCCAGTCCGCAACGGTCAGCGTTACCTGCCCACAGCGCTCTCCAGCCTGGCCGCCACCCTGCCTCGCGACGCACACGTGCGCATCATGGACGATGGATCCAGCGACTCCACGCCCGCCTTGCTCGCCGCCGCCGCTGAACGCGACAGCCGCTTCATCATTCACCGTCACGACCACGGCCACGGCGTAGCTAACAGCCTGAATGAACTCGCCCGCGCCAGCGACAGCGAGTACATCGCCCGCATGGACGCCGACGACATCGTCATGGTGGGCCGATGGAGCCTCAGCCGCCTGGCCCTACGAAACGCTGACTTCGTTTTCACTACCTCCCTGCACATCAACGCCACCGGAAATATCACCGGCGTAGACCAGCCCGGTCGGTTCTCCGCCGCTGCCACCCCCTTCCACCTTCTCTTGGGATCCATGCTCGTCCATCCCTCGGTGACAATGCGCCGCAGCGCCTTCGACGCACTCGGCGGATACACCGATGTGCCCGCCGAAGACTATGAACTCTGGCTGCGCGCCGCCGCCAACGGATACCGCCTAGTCCGCACCGCTGTGCCCGGACTCAAATACCGCCGCCACGATGAACAAGTCACCGCAACCAGTCCTTGGAGTAACCCTGACCCCGATTCCCCTATGTTCACCGCATACGGGAGCCTGCTGGATTACACCCTCGGTCACCGACAAGAAGGCTGGCGCGCTGTTTTCGCTTCCGCCTTGGGGCGCACCCCGCTCACCCCGGAAGAAACCGCATGGACCCATGCCATGCAGCAAGACATCATCGACACCGTCCAACGTCAGCTCAACCCTCATGACGCCGCCCTAGTTATGTGGCGTGCCCGTCGCGAATGGCGCCGAGCCGACCAACGCAGCACCCAGAACCACAACGCCTAGCCGTCCCCACCACGTACGGCAGGCTGGAAGGTATGAGCCGCGCCGTTACCACGCGCCCCAAACGCACACCTGCCTGCTTAGCCACCCGGCTACTACAGCTCTGCCTTCTCGTTGGGCTCATGTGGGCCTGCGAAATCGTTGACCAGGTTGCGGCAGCTGACCTAGACCAATTTGGTATCCAGCCGCGCAGTCTTAGCCACTGGTATGGCATTCTTCTGAGCCCATTCCTGCATGCTGGGTTCGCCCACCTCATAACCAACACCGGCATCCTGCTCACTCTCGGGATCCTTGTGGCACTCATCACCAGCGAATTCTTCGCTGTGACCGCTTCCATCATCGTTCTCGGCGGAGCAGGCGTATGGCTCTTCGGGCCTGCTGGAACAGTCCACGTCGGCGCCAGCGGTCTCATCTACGGCTATGCCGCTTTCCTAATTGTTTTCGGTTTCTCAGCTCGTCGACTTGCTCCCACAATCGTGGGGATCATCGTCGCCTGCATCTACGGAGGGCTGGCCTGGGGCCTCCTACCAAGTCAGATGGGCGTCTCCTGGCAGGCACACCTATCCGGGGCTATCGCAGGCGTATACGTGGCCCGTCACCTAGGGCACCGTCTGCGTAGCAATAAAAAACACCCAAAGCGCTTTTTCTAACCAGGCCCTGTGCGCAGAATCCGCCGTACCAATGCGGGAGTCGCCTCGATACAAGCCGCTGTCTCAGGGCATGATGTAACGAGCGAAACGGATCGACCATGCAACCGGCAACACGTCCGCGCCACACCATGGGCACCACCGCCCACTGTCGACGGACTCCGGGAGCTCCCAGCCGAATCCAGTCACGAAAGCAAAAGAGGTTAGACCGTGAAGAGCACATCGTCGTTCATGCGCGCCGCCCGCCTGCGTGGCGGCAAGGCCGCCGCGGTTATCGCCCTAGGCCTTGCTGCCCTAGGGCTAGCCGGCTGCGACACCGCAGGATCACCCGGCGTGGCAGCAGTCGCCAACGGCACCGTGATCAGTGAAAAAAACATCGACGATGTCATGACCGACCTCACTAAGGCCGGAGCTGGCGCCCAAATCAAACGCGCCGACATCGTCCAAATCTTGGCCCTTCGACCCATGGTCCTTGAGGTCGGTAAAAAACACGGCGCAGTGATTGGCGAAGACGTCATCCGCACCGCCCTTGCCAAACAACTTCCTGACGTCTCCCAAACCACGATCCAGATGCAACAGGTGCAGGCCATCGGTCGCAAACTCGGCCAAAACCAAGGAAAGCAAGGCGGGGCCATCAATCAAGAACTCCAAAAAGCCTTCGCCAGCGCCGATATCTCCGTCAGCCCCCGCTATGGCGGCTATGACCCCAAACGTGGCTTCCTCCCGGCTCAACCAGCCTGGATCCAACCTGCACAGCAGGCAATGCCGCAGCCGCGATAAAACATATGGGTTCCACCAGCAGTAGCCGGCAGCACCCCACTGACGCCGAGCAACTCACAGGCATTGCCGGACTCATTGAAGTCATGGACCGGCTCCGCTCACCTGGCGGTTGCCCATGGGATGCCGCACAAACACACAATTCACTGGCCAAGTTTGTTGTTGAAGAAGCCTACGAACTCGCCGACGCCATTGACAGTGGTGACCGAGAAGAACTTGTCGACGAACTTGGTGACGTGCTCTTCCAAGTGGTTTTTCATGCCCGCCTAGGCCATGAACACGATCAGCCATTCACCATTGACGACATCGCCGAGCGCACCATCACCAAACTTCGCCGCCGTCACCCTCACGTGTTCGGCGATGTCGACACCGATGACCCAGCACGCATCGAAGCGAACTGGGATGCGATCAAAGCAGCCGAAAAACCGGAGAGACGTTCACCACTTGACGGCATCCCCGCATCCCTCGCACCGTTGGAACGAGCAGCCAAGATCGCCAACCGGCACCGCAGGGCAGGTCACCTCAACACAGTACGATCTGCCCTAGCTGACCAGCCCGAAGACGATTACGGCACTCGCCTATTCGCCTTGGTTCTCGAAGCGGTCGACGCTGGTGTGGACCCAGGAACAGCCCTGCTGGCTACTGTGAATCGCGTCACCACATCGTTGCGCGACAGGCAGGAACAGGGACCAACCGACCCGTTGGAATCCACCGATACCGACTAGGGTCAGTAAAGAACGGCCCACACAACCGGAAACCCGTGGCGAACCACAACACGGCCCGGACGCAGCGGCCGCACATCATCTACAGCCAAATCGAACATCCATCGAAGGAGAGATTGTGGCAACCATCGAGGAAATCGGCGCACGCGAGATTCTGGACTCCCGCGGCAACCCCACGGTCGAGGTCGAGGTCCTCCTCGACGACGGCACCACCTCCCGCGCAGCCGTTCCTAGCGGCGCCTCCACCGGAGCTTTCGAGGCAGTGGAACGCCGCGACGGCGACAAGAGCCGGTACCTGGGCAAAGGTGTCGAAGAAGCCGTTGACGCGGTTCTCGAAGACATCACCCCTCGCTTGCTCGGCCACGACGCTTCTGACCAGCGCCTCGTCGACGCCGAAATGATTGCCCTCGACGGCACCGACAACAAAGGCAAGCTCGGCGCCAACGCCATCCTTGGCGTCTCACTGGCCGTGGCACGTGCTGCCGCCGACTCCGCTGGCCTACCGCTGTTCCGTTACGTCGGCGGCCCCAACGCCCACGTTCTTCCCGTCCCGATGATGAACATCCTCAACGGCGGATCCCACGCAGACTCCAACGTCGACATCCAGGAGTTCATGATCGCCCCAATCGGCGCCTCCAGCTTCAAAGAAGCTTTGCGCTGGGGCGCTGAGGTGTACCACTCCCTTAAGAGCGTCCTCAAAGAGCGTGGTCTGGCCACTGGCCTTGGCGACGAAGGTGGCTTCGCCCCCAATCTCGAAAGCAACGCTGCCGCGCTTGACCTGATCGTCGAGGCGATCAAGAAGGCTGGGTACACCCCAGGTAGCGACATCGCTCTGGCCTTGGATGTTGCCTCCAGCGAGTTCTACAAGGACGGCACATACCAGTTCGAAGGCGGCAGCAAGTCCGCCGAAGAAATGGTCGCCTACTACGCGGACCTGGTTGCCAACTACCCACTGGTTTCCATCGAGGACCCGCTAAACGAAGAAGACTGGGACGGCTGGAAACACATGACTGACGAGCTTGGCGACAAGGTCCAGCTCGTTGGTGATGACCTGTTCGTCACCAACCCCGAACGCCTTGCCAAAGGCATCGCCACCAACACGGCTAACGCCCTGCTGGTTAAGGTGAACCAGATCGGATCGCTCACCGAAACCCTTGACGCTGTCGCAATGGCGCAGAGCAACGGCTACCGCTGCATGATGAGTCACCGTTCTGGTGAGACCGAAGACACCACCATCGCCGATCTTGCAGTGGCAACGAACTGCGGTCAGATCAAGACTGGCGCACCGGCACGCTCGGAGCGAGTTGCTAAATACAACCAGTTGCTGCGCATTGAAGAGCTGCTCGATGACGCTGCTGTCTACGCAGGTGCCGGCGCTTTCCCGCGTTTCAAGGGATGACGGACATTTCCTAGGCGATTAGCCTGCCCCTATGGCATCTGCGACTCGTCGTCCCAGAGGCGCGTCGGGCTCCTCTGCCCGTCGCGCCTCTGGCGTGTCCTCCTCCCGGCGTCCGATGGGGCGAAGCGGTCCCGCAGCAGGGCACCGTGACCCTTCACGCCCACGCGCCGCAGGAGCAGGGCCGAGCACCTACGTTTCTTCCACGCGACGGCTGGGCCGCTCATCAACCAAACGAGTGGCTGTGCTGGCTGCGACGGTTGTGATGCTTTTGCTCATGCTGGTGCCTACTGTCCGGGCATACGTTGCGCAGAAAGCACAGTTAGCTTCTCTACAGCAGGAAGCCTCTGACCGGCAGAAGAACATCAATACTCTGCAGGGAGAGCTCAAGCGTTGGGATGACCAGACATACGTAGAACAACAGGCACGTGAACGCCTCAAGTTTGTGAAGCCAGGAGAGACGCGTTACATCGTGCTTGGTGCTGAGGGGCTGACTACGAAAGAGACCACAGGTGCTGGCGCTGTTGTGCGGCCAGATGAATCAGGTGGCGGTAGCTGGTACGACCGAGTCTGGGCATCCATGGATGCCAGTGATTCGCTCTCACCTAAGGACGCAAATGCGCCGCTAGCGCCGATTTCTCCCGGGGTGGCCACTCGCACTGACCCGGCTGGAACCCCGACAGGTAAGGCAGGGACCGGGTCTTCGAGCAGCACGGTTCGAGATCCAGGACGTGAGAACGCTAACCATGGCTACTGAGGTCGCAGCCACTCACGGTAGGCTCTCGGAGGCCGTAAAGCCTTACCAGCCGCGTGGCGGCGTTCCACGATTTTGAACCGGAGTAGCGTGAACACCAGCGACCCAACCACCCCCGATGTTTCTTTGTCACATGCGCCTGGACTGCCCACCCCCAGTGCGCAGGTGCTTGCCGAGCTTGGTGTGGAGCAGGCTAGCCCTGAAGACATCGCCGCGATTGAGTCTCAGTTGGGCAGGTTGCCGCGTGGTGTTGTGGGGGTAGCTTCTCGCTGCCCCTGCGGACACCCGAATGTAGTGGCGACCATGCCGCGACTGCCTGATGGTACGCCTTTCCCCACTACCTTCTATGCCACCTGCCCCACTCTTACTGGCGCAATTGGCACCCTTGAGGCCAACGGTGTCATGGCTGAGATGACCGAGCGCCTGGGCGAAGATCCTGAACTGGCAGCGGCGTACCGGGCTGCTTATGAGGATTACCTCGCTCGGCGTTCTCGGCTGGGGCACGTTCCTGAAATTGAAGGGATCGCTGCTGGTGGAATGCCTGAACGTGTGAAGTGTCTTCATGTGTTGGTGGGGCATTCATTGAGTGCCGGGCCAGGGGTAAACCCGTTCGGAGATGAAGCAATCGATGCATTGAAGGACATGTGGCCGACAGGGCCTTGCGTACCTGTCGCTGAAGATCAGCAGCAGTGACCAAGCTCCGAGGAGGAAGCCATGCGTGTTGCGGGAATCGACTGCGGAACTAACTCAATCCGTCTGCTGGTCGCTGATGGCAGCATCGGTGAAGACGACAGCGTCAACATGACTGACGTGGTGCGCCGGATGGAAGTGGTGCGCCTAGGGCATGGCGTGGATGCCACAGGAATGATTGCGCCTGAGGCGATGCAGCGAACCTTGACGATGGTGCATGAGTATGCCCGGCAGTGTGAGGTTCTCGGGGTTGAGGCAATCCGCTTTGTGGCGACTTCAGCTACCCGGGATGCTAGCAATGCCGCTGAATTTGTTGCCGGGGTCCATGAAGCTTTCGGCGAACGAAATGTCACTCCTGAGGTGCTTAGCGGCACTGAAGAAGCCGCTCTTTCTTTCCTCGGGTCTACCGGTGAAGTGGCAGCGACTGGAGCGCGAGCACCTTTCCTCGTGGTGGATCTGGGTGGGGGATCAACGGAATTTGTTCGCGGTGGCGAGGGCGAAAATGCCACCCGCGCCGTGAAGCAGACCAGCGTCAACATGGGCTGTGTCCGCATGACCGAACGTCATTTCCGTTCTGTCGCAACAACATCCGAAGAGATAGCTGCTGCGACGAAAGATGTCGATGCGCTGCTGGACACAGTCGACGATGAGGTAGGGCTCGAAGGTATTGGCTCTGTCATTGGGCTGGCTGGCACCATCACCACCGTCACAGCTCATGCTCTCGGGCTAACAAAATACGATTCCGAAGCTATCCACTTGCACAGTCTGAGCGTCGAACAAACCCTGGCTTCTTGCCATGCCCTCATCACCGCTACCCGGGAAGAGCGCGCTATGATGCCATTCATGCACCCTGGCCGTGTCGATGTCATCGTCGCTGGTGCACTTGAGTGGTCCCGCATCGTGGAACGAATCAGTGAGCGGTCCGGGATCAGCCACGTGATCACCAGCGAACACGACATTCTTGACGGAATCGCTGCCAGTCTTCTGCGATGACACGAGACGGAAGTGCCAACTCCAGTTAAGGTCATCTGAGGACACGCAAACGCCCCCGTAGCCCAACGGCAGAGGCAGGCCACTTAAAATGGCTTCAGTGCGGGTTCGAGTCCCGCCGGGGGTACATCGTCGCGAGGCTCTTCCACTACCGGAAGAGCCTCGTTTCGCACCCAAAGACATACGCACAAAACCTCGTTCAATCGCTGCTTATGTCAGGGAACACAACATCCAATAAAGACGTTGACACAACACAAGGAGTTGCCCGGCGCATCACAGACAAGACCGGAGCAGTCCTTGCGCCCCTCACCCACGCACCTCATACGAAGGGACCCTTTACATGAGTAACCCGATCTTCGACCGCATCGACAAGGATGTGAGCCGAGGCGGGTACGCCGGCTTCGGTAACCGCGGACCCGCATCCCCGAGCTCGTTCGGACAATTCGGCAGCCAGCCACAGTACGGGCAAATGACGCCTGATGATCTTCAGACGTTGTACGACACGCCCGCGGCATCCCCGGCCGCCAGCCACAAACTCACCGTTGACGACGTAGTGATGAAGTCGTTGCTGCTGTTCGGCATTCTGCTGTCGGTCGGCGCAGCGGCGTTCTTCCTGCTGCCAGTCAAGCTCAGCGGCGTCGCGATGCTTGGTTCTATCGTGGTCACTCTCGTTCTAGGCATCATTATCGCGATGAAGCAGAACGTTAGCGTCCCGCTCATCATCGCCTACGCAGCCTTTGAAGGGCTTCTCGTCGGTGTCGTCACTCGCACCTTCGCTTTCGCCTATAGCGGGGTCGTCTCGACCGCGATCGTCGCCACTCTGGCCGTATTCGCAGCGATGTTCATCGGCTGGAAAACCGGTTTTGTGAAGGTCACTGACCGCGCCCGCCGCATCTTCGGCATGGCCATTCTCGGCTACATGATCTTCGGGGTCATCAACCTCATCGCAGCCTGGGCATTCAAAGCTAACGGAGGTGCAGGTCTACTCACCTTCGGCTCCCCAATCGCGATCGGGGTTTCCCTGATCGCCGTGGGGCTGGCTGCGTACTCGCTGGCCATGGATTTCGACTCCATCGACCGCGCCGTCGCAGCCCAGGTGCCGCAGAAGTACTCCTGGCTCTTGGCACACGGCCTCATGGTCACGGTGATCTGGCTCTACCTCGAACTGCTGCGCCTGATCGCTCAGCTGCAAAGCCGCGACTGACATGAACCATCCACCCCACGACCCCGTTCCGGAGTCCGTGCGCGGTGAACTCGAGCGCCTGATCACACGCTGGGCATCCTTGCCCTACGATCAGGCGCTCGCCTGTGTGCAGGATGTGTGGGAGTTGGCGACGAGCGTGGCTGCCAGCGACCCAACACACCGTGACACAGTGCCAGCGCTAGAAGAGTCTTGCGCAGTTACTCCGGCAGCAGTGATGCAGGTGCTCACCGCGGTGATTTATGACCAATGCGCAGCTCACACTGACAAAGATGCACGCGATCAAGCAGCCAGCCAGATATGCGCTCAATTGAGCGAGCTGCGTAGTGGATTACCGAGCAACATGCTGCCGCTGGGGCAGTGAGCTCTTACTGAATCTTGTCCACGCCAACTGTGCTTACCAAGGTAGGGCGTGCTGTAGCTAATCGGTAGATCAGCTACAGCACGCCCTACCTTGGTCGATGAGGAAGCTGTAGAGGGGATAAGTTCGTCGCTTCGCGTCTGAATCTGATCCCGGCCACGACAACTCATGGATGAGTGCGATGACGACTTCAGCAGCCCTCCCGCCTTCAGCGGACACCTATCTCGGTGGATACCCACGTCGTATGGGCGAGGGGCCAAGTGCTTCTGATATCGATCTCGCTCGCGCCCGGGTTCGCAATATGCAGGGAGTATCGGTGGCTGAAGCAATCGAGAAGATGCCTTCAGTTGCGGCGCGTCGAGACGAGCGCCGACACGCTGCTGATCGCGCCGATCGTGTCCCAGACTCCACACGTAGCGGCCCTGATGATGAACGCACCGCTGCTGCCCGCGCCGCGCAGGCTCGCGCCGCTGTTAATCGGGCGACCTATGAAGGCGTCGCCTCGGTGATCGATGAGACGGGCAACTCTGCGGCAGCGCAGGAAACAGAAAATGCTGACGCCGTAGCGGCCCGGAGCCGAAATGAGGAAAGCAGCAATCGTCGGCGCGCACTCTTGAACGACCAGGCCCAGAGGGCTGAACGTGCAGTCCTCATGGAACGCCTTGATGCCATTCGAACGGGATTGGCTGCTTCTCGTGCTTTAGAAGTTGACGCTGCTGTGTCGGATATCGATTTAGCGAATTTGGCAGCCCGCACTATCGCAGCAGCCAACGCCACAGCACGCCCAGGCGTTGACCTCACCCAAGAAACACTTGATTCGATGACCACGCTGACACGAACAACAGGGGCGATTAGTCGAATTCAGCCAGATGGCACCGTTTACGTGGAGCTGGATGGGCACAGCGTTGTGGAACGTAACAGAAGCTCTGCCCTGGCTCTTGTTCCTGGTGAAGCTTCGGAACAGCCTGATGCAGGCGAAGAATCACCCCAGCCTGTGCCGAAAATTGTCTGGCCTTCCGGGCGGCAGGCCCACATCGGTGGGACGGTTGCTGGGCACCTAGAAGCAGTTTCGAAAACTTTGCCTGAGGTGACGCGCACGATTACCGCGATCGCTACGGTTGCGAGTGCTGAGGCGTACCTGGGAGATACAGCTATTCCGGCACTGCCCCAGGAATTGTCTGACCTTGATGTATCGGCCAGCACGTCGATCCCGAGGGCAGCTGACCTCCTCGAACATGTCGCGGCATCTGTGAAGCAGAACGCTCGAGAGATGGCTCTGCAGCATGAAGTCGCCACAGCAGTAACAGCGATTACTGCTGGGCCGCCGGCATCGTTCTATGCAGCGGTCATGGCTACAGCATCAGCTTCGGGGGTGACTGGTCCAGCGCAGCTTATTGCTGAGGCGTCGCAGACCGGGGTGAGTGATTTGCAGGCTTTGCAGAGCCAGGTGCAGGCGGCAACAGATTCAGCAGCTTCGTTGGCTACTGCCCCGTTCATTCCGGTGCATGTGGCCTCATCAGATCCGGCGTTGGTGCGGGTGAACACGCCGTGGCCTGCTGAGCCGGTGCCGGAAGGCTCTTCAGGGCCTACTGGTCCAGTTGCCGAGGGCGGAATTTCTTCAACATGGCCTGACCTTGACATTTTGACCACGCCGTTGTCGCTGGAGCTCAACGTTATTGAGGTTGCGCGGGGGGAGGTGGCGATTAGCCGCATGGGAGTGCCCGCGTCGTTTGATCTTTCTGGTGGGCAACCGTTGACGGTTGGTATGACCATGCCTGGTGGGCAAGGTGATGCCACTGGTGCGCAGAATTCAGGTCAGGTTTCAGCAACGGTTCCACCACCGGTGACTATTGAGAATCTGGCTGGGGTGATGAACGGTCTAGCTGATGCTGCCGGACTGCCGGTGGAGACCTCGGCTCGCACTGTCGCGGATGGATACGTGCATTTGGTGGTCGAGTCGGCGGCGGGGATGCCGCGCGTCTCATTGTCGGCTGGTGCTGGTCCAGGTAGTGAGGCCTTGGGTGGGCTCGACTGGTTTGCCCCGCGCACAGAAACCTTGGTGATGTCGAATACGCCGGGGCTTGCGTGGAGCGCGGTGTCGAATACTTCAACGGTGCAGGGGCCGGTGCCGGGGCTCACCATGAGCTTGAGTCGAACTGCAGCTGGTGAACGGGTCACGCTACTCCTTTCTCCTGACTTGGAGGCCGCTGCTGATGCGATGGAGCATCTTGTCAGCAAGGTTGATGGAGTGGTGCAGGCGGGGATGTATGGCACGGCGGGTGTGGCGATTACGCCAGATGTAGAGGTGCCTCAACCTGTTGTTGGACAGGCTCCTGTGCAGGAGGAGCTAGCGCCGATGGGGGAGGCATCTGTTATTGATGCCGTTCGGATGCAGGCCCGGCAGGCAGGGAAATTGGCGGCGGCGTATGGGGCAGATCCACCGGTAGGGTTCTTCAGCGTGGTTCCCGTACAGCCGGAGGCGGTGGGTGCAGCTGCTGTGGCAGTAGGTACTTCCGCTGTTCCTGAGGCAGAGGTAGAGGCAGTGCTGGGACGTAGTACTGCCTCGAGCGACTCGGCGGCCAAATCGCTGTCTGCTTTCGCTGATAACCCGAAGGTCAGTGAGCTTGTTCAGGCGATTTCGGCTGGCCTTGCTGCTATCCCGGGGGTTTCTGTACCACCTAGCGGCGTGGTCGCTTTTGATGAGGCAGATATTCAAGGCCGTGATGTGGTGGGGGTAGCGCGGCGACGTGTCGCGTTGGATAGGGCTGCGTTTGTACAGGCTTTGGAGGAGGACCCGGCTGGCACTCGGGCTGCGGTGCGTACCGCCGCTGCCGAGATCGCTGCGGCTGGTAGGGAGTCGTTGGATGGGCGAGTCGGGCTGTTTGCGGTGAGGTTGGCTGGAGAAACAGCGTTGGCTAGGCAAGCTCAGGCGGCTACGGCTTCGGCGCATTGGGATCGTGATGGTCGTGAGGCGGGGGAGAACCGGTTGTCGGTTGCTTTGACTGGGTTGCTCGATCGGTTGACGAATGAGTCTGCGTGGTTGCAGGGGTTTGTTGACTGAATTCTGACTGAAGTCAGGCCTGGGTAAGGGTATGTGTCGAGCTTGAGCGCAGGCACAGGACGTAGCCTTCCGGTGATTGGCGCTTATCGGATGGACGAGGGCGTGTGTGTAAGGGAGCTTTCGATGAGGTTATGCCTGGTTCTGCGGTCATATGGCGGCGAGAACGATAAGGAGCGTCCGAGCTATTTCAGTAAGGATGTGGTGGTTGCTTCGTTTGTGCGGGCGGCGTCGTTCGCGCGGGACGCGGGTGTGGATGTTGAGGTCGTGTTCGCTAACGATGGGCCTATTCCTCAGCCGCGGCTAGAGGTGATGGAACGCCATGGGCGGGTTATGTTCACTGACGGTGGTCCGGTGGGGTTGTTGGGCAGTTACCGGTTTGCTTTGGATTTGCCGGACCGGTTGGCGTTGTCCGATGGGGATGTGATCGCTTTTATTGAGGATGACTACCTGTTGACGCAGGATGCGTTTGTGGTGTTGGCGCGAGCGGCAGAGGAGTTGCCGAAGGTGTCGTCGTTTGCGTTGACGGGTAAGCGTCCGCCGGTGGCAACGGATGCGGCTGCGCGGGCTCGGTATGCGATGCCGCGTGCGTGGAGGGCTCAGCCAGATGAGCAGGTGGGGGAGGACTTGTGGGTGAACGTGATGTCAACTACCAGCACGTTTGCGGCGCGGGTGGGGGTGTTGCGTGCTGATCGGGATATTCACGAGCTGGCGATGCGGCCGTTCCGGAACCGTTTTTTGGACCACGAGTTGTGTCTGATCAGTCAGGGTGTGGTGCCGTACCACGGGCGGGAGTTCGTGTTCGGGTTGGGGAAGGATTTTGTGCCGGGGATCCGTGGGGTGTTGCGTGCGGCGGTGTTGCTTCCGTTCCGGTTTTTGATGAATGCGCGTGCCCGTAAGCAGCAGACTCCGCATTATTTGTTTGCGGTGGTTCCAGATCGGGCGGCGCATTTGGAGGTGGGGGAGGTGCCTGGCTGCCGGGATTGGGCTGCTGAAGCGCAAGCGGTGAAGGACTGGGGGGTAGCGCACGAGGCGCTGCCGGTTTCTCGCTGAAGGCTGTGTGTGTTGGGTGAGGGGGTAGGCCAATAGCTTGGCTGCCCCCTCACGGGTGTTGGTGGGGTTTAGTCTTCGACGCGGCAGGTGAATCCGTTAGGGCCGTGGTTGCAGTAGCCCGCAGGGTTTTTGTGCAGGTACTGCTGGTGGTATTCCTCGGCGTAGTAGAAGGGGCCTGCTGGGCCATCGAAACCGGTGTCTGGGTAGTCGTGAGGGTCGTCGATAGGTGCGGGGGCGTTGCCATTGTTGGCGGAAGCAAAGGGGCGGATTTCGGTGGTGGCTAGGCCGGCGTCTGCGCGGTCTAGCTCGTGCTGGAAGGCTGCGCGGGTGCGTAGGGCGGCGTTGCGTTGTTCTTCGGTGGTCCAGTAGATAGCGGATCGGTATTGGGTTCCGACGTCGTTACCTTGCCGGTTGGCAGTGGTGGGGTTGTGGTTTTCCCAGAACACCGTGAGGAGTTCTATCGGTGTTGTAGCTGTGGGGTCGTAGGCCACGAGGACTGTTTCTGTATGGCCGGTGCGCCCAGTGCAGGTTTCTTCGTAGGTGGGGTTGGGTGTGTAGCCTCCGGCGTACCCGACAGCTGTGGTGATGACTCCGGGGAGTTTCCAGAAAATTCGTTCTACGCCCCAGAAACACCCCATTGCTAGGTAGATCACTTCGGCTCCGGCGGGGAACGCGTGCATTGAGGTGCCGGTAACTACGTTGTGTTCGGGGATGTCAGGCAGTGGGCTGGTGCGTCCGGGTAGGGCGTGTTCAGCAGAGACGACAGTCACTGGACGGGCGAAGAAAGACTCGAACATGCAGGGAGTCTGCCATGTAGGTGCGGCAGGTAAAAGAGGTGCCCAGGGTTGTTGTCACTGAATGTTTTTGGGTGGGAAAGAGTGAAGGGCTGTCTCGGCGGCCTTGATGGGCGCCGGGACAGCCCCTCACTGGGGGTACTTGGTTCAGCCAGTGAATGGGGTGGCTTTGAGGATTTTGACGGAAATTTCTTTGCCGTTGGGGGCGGTGTAGGAGGCCTCATCGCCGACCTTCTTACCGATGATGGCTGCTCCGAGGGGGGAGCGGTCGGAGTAGACGTCGTATTCCAGGGCTGAGTCTGCGATTTCGCGGTTGCCTAGGAGGAACTCCACCTCGTCGCCAAACATGTCAACGACAACGATCATGCCTGGTTCGACGATGCCGTCGTCGGCTGGGGGAGCCCCGACCGTGGCGTTTTCGAGAAGGGAGGTGAGCTGGCGGATGCGGGCTTCCATCTTGCCCTGTTCTTCTTTAGCCGCGTGGTAGCCGCCGTTTTCTTTCAGGTCGCCTTCGTCGCGGGCGGCTTCGATCCGCTTGGAGATTTCGGAACGGCCTGTCGTGGAGAGCTCTTCCAGCTCCGCCTGGAGACGGTCGTAGGCGTCCTGTGTGAGGAACGGAGACGAAGACTGGTTGATGTCGGACACGAATACTCCTCGTGCGCAGTACCGGCGGGGCCGGTGCCGCTGTGGTCGTCGATCGCTGTGCGATCGGTGTGCATTGGTGGACGTTCTGTGTCAGGGCCCGCCCAGGCTTGTTCGGCAGTGCCGTGGCTGCGCGGTGCGGGACCTTCGTGTGCGAAAAAGCCCTTCCGAGAGTGGTCTGTGATGCCGTCCCCGGTGTGAGGCGGGGCCTGTCATCCGTGGCGTCGATATCGACCGGCGCGTACGCCCGGACGCGTCGGGAGGCGCCAGGTTCGGAAGGGCATAGGGCCGGTTGGGTGATGCCTGTTACTGCAGTGCTGAGTCGGCTTCGTCGTGCGGCCCGAGACACCCTCGGTGGGCGTCGAGACAGCAAGTATAGACGAGTACTGTTTCGGAATCGAGATATTTTGTCCAGTTCACGTGTGAGAAAAGGGGCGTAGTTACCGGTCGACTGGCCGACATGTTTTAACCAAACCGATGACCGCGGTAGTGGTGGTACGTACGGTGGTTTGGTGTTGCGTGGTGCGTTCTTCAGCTGCGGGGATGGTGACGTTTTCGCGCCCGACCACGGCCTTACCGACTTCTTGGGCCACAACTTCACATACCGCGGTCATTTCTGGTGGCTTTGTGACTTCGAAACGGACGGTGACAGAACTGGCGTCGTGAACGTCATAGGCCAAGTCGCGCTGTAGTGGCCAGTCGGTAGAGGCTGCTAACCCAAACCATGTCGCGACAGCAGATCCCACAACAACAGCAGCTGCCGCCCCGGCAACCACTTTCCGTCGGATAGGGGAGATCGACTTCCAGTACTGGCCGACGGAGCGGCCACGTTCGGCTTCTGCCTCGGCGGCGTCGTTGACCTCACGTGTGTGTGCTGCCAGGGAGGAGTCGGGTTGTTCTACCACAAGCCCAGCCTAGTCCCCTGGCCCCGGCGGGCCGCGGGTGAACGCATGCCAAGTGGCGGATAATGATGGTTCGTGTGACGTTGGGCACTATCACGGTGCGGCAATGCATGTGTGGCCAGGTGGCGTGGGTGTTCACGCTGTCACGGGTGGGAACATGACCAAGTACGTAAGGCAGGCGGGCAATCGGATGGGATCGAACGCTAGAACAGGATCGACGGGCGACCGGCACGGCTATCGGCTGATGGCGGTACACGCTCACCCCGACGACGAGTCGAGTAAAGGCGCCGCAGCTACGGCCATGTATGCCCATGAGGGCGCGAACGTGCTGGTTGTTTCATGTACTGGTGGTGAGAGAGGGTCAGTGCTTAACCCTCGGCTACAAGGCGACCCCGAGGTGGAACGTGACCTGGTGGGGTTGCGGCGCACCGAGATGGCAAAAGCACAAGAAGCATTAGGGGTGGATCATGCCTGGCTTGGGTTTATTGACTCAGGTCTGCCTGAAGGTGACCCGCTGCCCCCGCTGCCTGAAGGCTGCTTTGCCACCATGCCTATGCAGGTGTGCGTGGAGGCGCTGGTGCGGTTGATTCGGCAGCATCGCCCGCACGTGGTGACCACCTATGACGAAAACGGTGGCTACCCGCATCCGGACCACGTGCGTACTCACGATGTGTCAGTGGCTGCGTTCCGTGCCGCAGGGGATCCAGAACAGTTCCCGCAGGCAGGGCCGCCATGGCAGCCGCTGAAGCTGTACTACAACCAAACCCTGAGCATGGATCGGTTGCAGGCCCTGCACACGGCGATGAAAGAACACACAGGTCAGTCACCGTTCGAGGAATGGATAGAAAAACGAGCTGCTCGTGGTGATGATGCGTTCCGCGCCGTCACTACTCGGGTGCCCGTTGCTGACTGGTTCGATGCACGTGATGAAGCCCTCCGAGCCCATGCCACCCAGGTCGACCCTGACGGTTTTTGGTTCGGGATACCGCAAGAGATCGAGCGGGAGGTGTGGCCGTGGGAAGATTTCGAAATGGCGATCTCATACGTTCACACCACGGTGCTTCCGGAGGTTGAGGACGATGTATTCGCTGGGCTTCCGGAACCGGCGCAGGCTGACGCGATGGGCTCTGACTCCTCGCGCCGCCCGTCGGCTCCTCTCATCGACGATGTGAAGGAGCGCTGATGCAGGGCGCCAATCAATCCATCTCCGCCGGTCTGGGCGGGTTCTTTGCGCTGTTCCTGATGTCTGTTGCTTTGTGGGTTTTGATGCGGAGCATGCTGAAGCATCTACGCAACGCTGATCACGCGGTCTTTGAAGAGGACACCCAGCAATCTGCTATCACTGTCACGACGAAGACATTTGCGGACACGGACGGAAACGGTTCAGATGCGGCTGCCGAGCAGAGCCAGCCGAGCAAGGACGGGCGATCCCAGTGAAACCGTCAACAAAGTGTCCTCGAGAGTCACGAGGTTGAGATGGGATTGTCGTCATTCCTGTACGGCTTGTACGAGAAACGACTGTTGCGTGAACTAGCTAACGCCACGGTGCCCAGGCACGTGGGAGTCATGCTCGACGGTAATCGCCGCTGGGCCCGCGCTAAAGGCGCCGAAGCTTTCATCGGGCACCGCGCCGGAGCAGAAAACATCGCGCCGTTCTTGCAATGGAGCGAAGAAGCTGGCGTGGAGATCGTGACTTTATGGCTGCTATCCACAGACAACCTGAATCGCTCCCCAGAAGAGCTGGAACCACTGCTGGGGATCATCGAAGACGCCGTAGACACGCTGGCTGATTCAGGGCGGTGGCGCATCAAAATCGTTGGCGCTAAAGACGTACTGCCACCAGCCACCGTGGAACGCTTATCCACCGCAGCTTCTCGCACCGACAACGTGGAGGGCATGTTCGTCAACGTTGCTGTTGGCTACGGCGGTAAACGTGAAATCTCCGATGCAGTTCGTTCGCTGCTCAAAGAGGCAGCAGAACAAGGACGAACGATCGACGACGTCGCCCAAACAGTCTCGGCCGAAGACATTGCCGACCACCTGTACACCACAGGCCAACCCGACCCAGACCTCGTTATCCGCACGTCTGGCGAACAACGAGTCAGCGGGTTCCTGCTCTGGCAGAGCACCCACAGCGAGTTCTATTTCTGTGAGGCGTACTGGCCCGACTTCCGGCGAGTCGATTTTCTGCGCGCACTGCGTTCCTACGCCGAACGCGAGCGCCGGTTCGGGGCGTAACGTCCCGGCCAGGACGTGGGGAGAATCTGCAGGTGACCAAGAATGAACCGTTGAGCCAGGGCCAAACCACTCAAGCCCACGGGCAGACACAGCAGCCCCGCCGAGGAATGAGCACGCGTGTGCGTGGCAGCATGCGCGCCCTCGTTAGCGATGCGCGGGCTGCATTCGCGGTACCCGCCGTGTGGCTGGGGCTTTTCGGCTCGGTTCTTATCGTGGTGGGATCGTTCACACCAGCGTCACTGCCACCAGATTCTGAGTTGCCGTACTTCATCGGTTTGGGGCTGTTGCAGACCGGTGTGGGCCGCGCGGTCGCTGCCGCAGCTGTCCTGCTGGGGATGGCTTCACTGCTGTTGGCGTGGGTGGCGATGCGTCCAGGACGTCACGGTGTGCGTGGTGGGGTGCCGCGAGCTACCTGGTGGCTGTGGTCTTTGCCGATGCTGGTGGCGCCGCCGCTATTCAGTAGGGATGCGTATTCGTATGCGGCGCAAGGTTTATTGGTCTCACGAGGGATGGATCCGTACAGCACCGGCCCCATCTCTGTTCCTGGGCCGTTTGCTGACCAGGTTGATCCGATGTGGCTGTTCACCTCAGCGCCCTACGGTCCGCTAGCACTACGCACCCAGCAACTCGTTGTAGAGCTCTCTTTTGACAACGCCTACTTCGCTGCGGTCGCGATGCGTGTTCCCGCGTTCATGTCAATGGCGTTGATCGCGTCGCTGCTGCCGCGTATGACCGAGCGAGTAGGAGTCTCGGTTGAGCCAGCCAGATGGATTGGCATCGCCAACCCGCTCATCCTTATTCACCTGGTGGGAGGCGCCCACAATGACGCGATGGCGGTCGCGTTGATCGTGGCCGCGATGCTGCTGGCATTTGATGGGCGGTTCTGGATCTCCTCATTGACGATCGCTGCGGCCGCCGGATATAAACAGACAGCTTTGCTGGCCATGGTCGCGTTGGCTGGATACCTGGCCCGTCGGGCAGTAGTGGCACGACGTATTCACGAAATCTCTGGCGGAACACCCAGCTGCGAGGAACGCACCGCCATCGAAGCAGACCGCCACGAACCTACCGGCCCAGTGCGTGGCGCCCCCCATGACCCAGGTGCACCAGGCATGGTCGAATACATTCGAGTTGCCGCCGCTGTGGGCACTGCTTCGATTGGTTTGTTTGCCCTCATCACTTTCGTGTGTGGCCTGGGATGGGGATGGGTCGAAAGCCTGTCAGTGCCACTTATGGCCCGATCAATCCTGTCGCCTTCGACCGTCGTTGGCAGCGTCGGGCAGATCATCATGCTCGGCCTGGGAAGTTCGGCAGAAACAGCCCAAATACCACTAGATACCGCACGCGCCTGCGGCATGGCCATCATGGCGATCGGGCTGATCTGGACCACGCTGTGGCTGGCCCCTCGGCGCCCAACCTTGTCCGTCGTCACCGCATTCGTCATCTTCGTTGCCTGCGGCTCGGTCGTCCACGCCTGGTACATGATCCCCGTGTTCGTGCTGCTCGGCCTGGTGCCGTTCAGCGAGCGCACCTACACCGTCGCGATGTGGGTGATCGCCGTCCTAGGTGTGTACGCCGCTTTCGACTCAGCCCTGGGCAACGGGTCCATCACCATCGCGGTCACCCTCGTTGCCGCACTCGTGCTGCGCATGCGCGCCCGCGGTGTCCTTCCCCTGCCCGCTAACCTTCGTGCCCGCCTAGCCGGTCAACACCGTCACGCTCACATCGAGCAAAACCAAAAAGTCGGGTAACCACCACCGCGGACGCGCGCTCGCAGCAGCGCTAGCGCACCCGAAACCACTGTGACTGCAGCTTGTGCAGGCACCTAAAGTTTGCGCAGCCGGACCCGCTCTACCTTGTGGTCAGCGCCTTTGGTGAGGATGAGGGTGGCGCGCTCGCGGGTGCCCAGAACGTTTTCGCGTAAATTTGGTTCGTTGATGCTGTCCCAGATCGATCCGGCTGTGGCGATCGCTTCAGCGTTGGACAGGTTGGCGTACCGGCGGAAGAAGGAATCAGGGTCGGTGAATGCTGTGTCGCGAAGCCGCAAGAAGCGGTTGATGTACCAGCTCTTTAAATGCGGGATCTCTGCGTCTACGTACAAGGAGAAATCGAAATAGTCAGATACCACTACACGTGTTTCTGCTGTTGGTGGGGCCAGGACATTGAGTCCTTCCACGATGAGGACATCTGGCCGGTGCACTTCTACATGCGTGTCTTCCACGATGTCGTAAGTCAGGTGTGAATAAACCGGGGCGCGTACTGTCTCTACTCCCGATTTCACCTGGTCAAGGAATTGAACGAGAGCGGCCTGATTGTATGACTCAGGGAACCCCTTACGGTCCATGAGCCCTTTTTCTTGTAGAACCGCGTTGGGGTATAAAAACCCATCGGTGGTGACCAGTTCGACATTGGGGGTGCTCGGCCACCGTGACAGCAATTCGCGCAGAATCCGCGCTGTCGTTGACTTGCCCACAGCAACAGAACCAGCCACACCGATCACGAACGGGTTTCGTGCCGGCTTATGGCCGAGGAACCCCTGCATGATTCGGTGAAGGTTTCCAGCTCCCTCGGCGTAGAAACTGAGCAGCCGCGACAACGGTAGGTAGATCTCTTCGACTTCAGCCAGATCCAACCGGTCACCGACACCACGAAGACGCCGCACATCCTCATCAGTGAGGCTGCCTAGGGAATACGTACTCGACAGGCGTGCCCAGTCCTCGCGTGCGATTTCCACGAAAGGGGAAGGGACAGGCCTGGAGCCAGGTACTTGCGTTGACACCCGAACATTCTTCACCACCAAAGTGGTGAACCACTGGCGAGGTGATCACGAGGCACATCATGGACCTGCGAACAGTGGGCGCCCCCGCACTCTACGCTGGACCCTATGTGTGGAATCGTTGGCTATGTGGGCCGTGACGTCGATGGCAAAGCTCTCGACGTCGTTTTGGAAGGACTCGCCCGACTCGAGTACCGCGGATATGACTCGGCTGGGGTGGCATTCGTCACCGACGGTGTGATCAGCTCCGCGAAGAAAGCAGGAAAGCTCGCTAACCTGCGAGCCGAACTGGAAGCTAGCCCATTGCCTCCCTCTGCGACGGCGATCGGGCACACACGGTGGGCAACCCACGGGGCCCCCACCGACGAAAACGCCCACCCCCACCTGGGTGGCAAAGAGGGAAAACTCGCCCTCATCCACAACGGCATCATCGAGAACTTCCACTCCCTTAAAGCTGAACTTCTCGAAGAAGGTGTCGAATTCGCCTCCGAAACGGACACGGAGGTCGCCGCGCACCTCCTGGCCCGCGCCTACGAGAACACCCACGACCTCACCGCCGCGATGCAACAGGTCGTCAACCGTCTAGAAGGTGCATTCACCCTGCTGGCTGAGCACGCTGACGTCCCTGGCGTGATCGTCGCAGCCCGCCGCAACTCTCCACTAGTGATCGGTCTGGGCGAGGGCGAAAACTTCCTCGGCTCTGACGTCGCTGCCTTCGTGGGCCACACAAAGCTCGCAATGGAAGTTGACCAAGACCAGATCGTCACTATCACCCCAGAAAAGGTCGAAGTCATCGACTTCTCCGGACAACCCGCCGAAGGTAAACGCTTCGAAGTCACGTGGGACGCAGCCCAGGCCGAAAAAGGTGGCTACGACTCCTACATGCTCAAAGAAATCGAAGAGCAGCCACGTGCCATCGCCGATACTCTCCGCGGTCGCACCGACGAACACGGCGCCCTCACGCTGGACGAAATGCACGTCGCTGCCGAAAAACTCGCAGCCGTGGACCGTGTCGTCATCGTGGCTTGCGGTACCGCTTTCTACTCCGGCCTCACCGCCAAATACGCAATCGAGCACTGGACCCGCATCCCCGTCGCCGTGGAACTAGCCCACGAATTCCGGTACAGCGAACCCATCATTGACGAACACACCCTGGTGGTGTCCATCAGCCAGTCCGGCGAAACAATGGACACCCTTATGGCGGTCAAACACGCCCGTGAACTGGGCGCACTCACCGTCTCCATCTGTAACACATACGGCGCCACCATTCCCCGCGAATCTGATGCCGCGCTCTACACACACGCTGGCCCCGAAGTTGCTGTCGCCTCCACCAAAGCATTCACCTCCCAGATCGCAGCCTGCTACCTCCTGGGCCTTTACCTGGCCCAGGAACGCGGCCACGGCGAATCAGTCAAAAAGGTGATGCGCGAACTCGAAGAAATCCCCGCCAAGATCAGCGAAGTCTTGGCCGACATGGACCGAGTACGCGAGATCGCCCGCTTCATGGCAGACACCCGCTCGGTGCTTTTCCTTGGCCGTAACGTGGGCTACCCGATCGCTCTTGAAGGTGCCCTCAAACTCAAAGAAATCGCCTATATTCACGCCGAAGGATTCGCTGCAGGTGAACTCAAGCACGGCCCCATCGCGCTGATCGAGCCAGGCCAGCCGGTGTTCATCGTGGTGCCTAGCCCCAGCACACCGCACAACCTGCACGACAAAGTGGTCTCCAACATCCAGGAGATCCGTGCCCGCGGCGCCCGCACCCTGGTCATCGCCGAAGCTGGTGACGAATCGGTAGCACCATTCGCCGACGAGATCATCCGGGTACCAGCCACATCGCCGCTGCTATCTCCGATGCTGACCATCCTGCCCTTGCAGGTGTTCGCGTGCGAACTAGCAACCTCTAAAGGCCTCGACGTAGACCAGCCCCGCAACCTCGCCAAGAGCGTCACCGTCGAGTAGTGACGTGATTGTCGGTATCGGTGTAGACGTATGCGGTATCGAGCGGCTACAGGCAACGCTGGAGCGCACACCCGGTTTACGTGACCGTGTTTTCGCCCCAGCAGAAAAAGAACTCCCAATTGCCTCGCTAGCTGCTCGATTCGCGATGAAAGAAGCAGTCGCCAAGGCACTACTGACCCCCGGCGACATGTCATGGCTCGATGCGTGGGCTCCACGCGCTGTCGGTAAACCACCCGAACTGCAAATCTCAGGCACAGTCCGTCAACGAGCCGAAGCATTGGGAGTAACCCGATTCCACGTGTCTTTGTCACACGACGCTGGTATTGCTACCGCCTTCGTGATCGCCGAATCCTGACACCACCTGTGTGGCCCGGTACAGACCTCACCGTCGACCGGGCCACACTTTTATTTTCGTCAAACCTGCCCCGCCAACACGCGGCGAAAACCGTTACCCATCGAACAGATACGCCAACACCCAAGATCCGGTGTTGCTTTAGATACGGCCAAAAACCGTCCTTTAGGGTTATGCCCATGGTGATGCAGGCATGGTCCGTCGAACGAGTCCGCGCAGCTGAAGAAGCCGCGAAAAAATTCCTCCCCAATGACGAACTCATGAACCGAGCCGCCCACGGGCTGGCCAACGTCCTAGCCACCCGCACCGACGAAATAGCCCAATACACCAGCCCCGGCGAAGACGTACGCATGATCGTCCTCGCCGGACCAGGCGGAAACGGCGGCGACGCCCTCTTCGCCGCAGCTTTCCTACGCCACCTCCACACCACCCGCCTCGAAGAAACCAACCCAACCCAAGCTCACGTCGCCGACATCGTGCCCGTCCTCCTCACCGGTCAAGCCCACCCCTCAGCACTCCAAGCCATCCACGACGCTGGACTAACCCCCCTAGACGCCAGCACCGACGAAGGCTTGGCAACAGCCGTCCACATGATCGCCACCGCCGACATCATCGTCGATGGCCTCTTCGGCATCGGAGGACGCCTCGACCTATCCCACCACGACGAAAACACCCCACCACCGGCAGCCTGGACCCTTGTCAACGCCATCCCCGACGACGCCTACCTCATCGCCGTCGACGTCGCCAGCGGCACCGACCCAGCCGGCGAAACCGAAACAGACAACTGCGTGTGGGCCGACGAAACCGTCACCTTCTCCCTCATCAAAGGAACCCACCTGCTCGCTGGCGAAAACGCCACCGGACTCCTCACCATCATCGACATCGGCATCGACGAATACGGACTACTCGGACTTGGAACCGACGGCGAACTCGCCAACGAAAACGAAGAACACATCGACGCCCTCCTCACCGACGGCCCCGCCACCCCCATGGCCGAACGCCTCACTTTCGATGACGTAAGCCACATGTGGCCCACCCCCGGACCCCGCGACGACAAATACTCCCGCGGTGTCGTCGGCATCATCGCCGGAGGCGAAAACTACACCGGAGCAGCAATCCTCACCGTTACCGCCGCAGTTAACGCCGGCGCCGGAATGGTCCGTTACATCGGCCCCCCAACCCCCACCAACCTCATCCGCACCCACATCCCCGAAGCAGTACACGGCCCCGGAAAAGTCCAAGCATGGGTAATCGGCCCCGGCCTAGACCCCCACCCCGCCGACGACGAAACCGGCCACAACCACCTCACTCACGCCCGCCAAGCCCTCGACTCCAACGAACCCGCCGTCATCGACGCTGGCGGGCTCGACCTGCTCACCGGCCCACGACCCCACGCCGGAGCAGCCACCCTCATCACCCCCCACGCCGGCGAACTCGCCCGCCTCCTCACCCGTCTCGACCCCGGCACCCCCACCAGCAGAGAAGACGTCGAAAACGCTCCCGTGAGCCACGCCCGCCGCGCCGCCGAACTCCTCCACGCCACCGTCCTACTCAAAGGCAACCGAACCCTAGTCGTACCCCCCACAGACAACCTGCCTATCCGCACCCAAACCAACGCACCCGCCTGGCTCGCTACCGCCGGTGCCGGCGACGTCCTCGCCGGAATCGCAGGGACACTCCTCGCCGCAGGCCTCAACCCCCTCGACGCAGGATCCCTTGCCGCCCTCGTCCACGGAGTCGCCGCCCACGACACCAACCCAGGCGGCCCCATCCGCGCACTCCACGTCGCCGAAACCCTCCCCACCACCATCGCCGCCCTCCTACGCCGCCCCAACTAACACCCCAGAGAACGACACACCCACACCAAGCTGCATAGGCTGCACCCAACACACCACCACGGAAGGACCACGCCTCATGGAGCTCACCCGCACCCTGCCCACCGCCGAAGACACCCGAAACTTCGCCCGCGAACTGGCCACCCATCTACGCCCCGGCGATCTCATCCTGCTCGTTGGAGAACTCGGCGCAGGAAAAACAACCTTCACCCAAGGGCTCGGCGAAGGACTAGGCGTACGCGGCCCCATCGCCTCACCGACCTACGCCATCTCCCTAGTCCACCCCAGCCTCACCAACGGCCCCGACCTCATCCACGTCGACGCCTACCGCCTGGGCGACCACGCCGAACTCGACGACCTCGACCTCGACGCCGACATGGACACCTCCGTCACCGTCATCGAATGGGGAGCAGGCATCGCCGAAGGGCTCTCCTCGGACTACCTCATCATCGAACTCAACCGAGCCGTCGGCGCCACCGACCCCTACGCCGAACATACCGATCTCGACCCCCGCACTATCCACATCCACCCCGTCGGCACCCGATGGACAACAACCCAAATCTTCGAGCGATCCACCGACTGATCTACCCTGGTTAGGTGCTTGCTCTGGCTATCGACACCTCCACATCCGCGATCACCGCCGCCCTCCGCGACGGAGAGCACACATACCTACGCACCAGAACCGACAGTCGCGGTCACGCCGAATGGCTATCGCCCCAAATATCAGAACTATTCACCGAAGCAGGACGTACCCCCAGCGATCTGACCCACGTCATCGCCGGTGAAGGCCCAGGCCCCTTCACCGGACTTCGCGTCGGCCTAGTCACCGCCGAAACCATCGCCTTGGCCACCAACGCCCAATACATCGGCCTATGCAGCCTCGACGCACTCGCCGCCGCCGCCATCCGCCACGGTGCACTAGAGGCCCACAGCGACTTCCTCGTCGCCTCCGACGCCCGCCGCAAAGAGGTCTACTGGGCGACCTATCACTGGGCCGGTACTACTAACGAAAACCCAACACTGGCCACCAGCCTCACCCGCACTAGCGAACCCGCCGTCACCAAACCCGCCGACCTACCCGAACACGTCCGCGCCCTACCCACTGTTGGACGCGGACCACACCTGTTCCCCGACTTCTTCCCCCACAGCATCGGCCCACTCGACGTCGACGCACGCGACCTGCTCGACCTCGCCTACGCCCACCACGACGCCGGTACCCTCCCCACCCACAAGCGCGCACACCCCCTCTACCTGCGCCGCCCCGACGCCAAAGCCAACGCCACCGCACCTCTGGTCCCCGCCGCTGCCAGCGAGTCCCGCGAGTGAACACAACCGTTCTACGCCCCGTACACCACCGAGACATTCCCCAACTCACCGCGCTAGAAAGCCAGGTGTATGGCAAAGATGCCTGGTCGGAATCATCGTGGTGGGGCGAACTCGCCGCCAGACCACAACGCGCCTACGCTATCGCCACCCCTAAAGATGCCCCCGACCTCATTTATGGATACGCAGGGCTGGACCTTGGCCGCGACATTGCCGACATCATGACCATCACCACCGCCCCTCACGCCCGAGGCACCGGAATCGCCACCCAACTCATGTCCTGGATGGTGCAAACCGCCACCGCCACCACAGCCACACACATGATCCTCGAAGTCCGGTCAGACAACGACGTCGCTATCGGCCTCTACACGCGATGGGATTTCACGACCATCTCCACCCGACCGAACTATTACAAGGGAGCAGACGCCCTCATCATGCGCCGCTCCCTATCCACCTCGCCTGAAAAGGCAGGTCAGAAGGAGACCGCATGAGCAGCGCACCCCTAGTTCTGGGAATCGAAACCTCCTGCGACGAGACCGGCGTCGGGATCGTGCGTGGCGGAGAACTACTCGCCGACGAGGTCGCCAGTAGCGTCGATCAGCATGCCCGCTACGGCGGTGTTGTACCTGAAGTCGCAGCCCGCGCCCACCTGGAAGCAATGGCCCCCACTATCGCCAGAGCCTGCGAAAAATCCGGCGTACGTCTGAGCGACCTCGATGCCATTGCTGTGACCGCTGGCCCCGGTCTGGCCGGCGCCATGCTTATCGGATTGGCAGCAGCCAAAGCCCTCGCTGTTGCCGTGAACAAGCCGCTGTACGGCGTTAACCACCTGGCCGGCCATGTGGCCGTAGACATCGTCGAACACGGACCCCTGCCCGAACCGATGATCGCGCTGCTGGTCTCAGGCGGACACAGCAACATCCTGCACGTCAAAGACATCACAAGCGACATCGTCCAGCTCGGGCAAACCGTTGACGACGCCGCAGGTGAAGCATTCGACAAAGTGGCGCGTCTGCTCGGCCTTGGGTTCCCCGGTGGGCCCCACGTCGACAAAGCCGCACAAGAAGGTGATGGCACAGCAATCACCTTCCCACGAGGACTCACTAGCGGACGGGACATGCAGCGCCACCGCTACGACTTCTCCTTCTCGGGAGTGAAAACAGCTGTGGCCAGGTGGGTGGAGGCCAAAGTGGCCGCTGGCGAGAGCGTGTCGGTCGCTGACGTCGCAGCCAGCTTCCAGGAAGCCGTGACCGATGTTCTTACCCGCAAAGCTGTCCTGGCCTGCAAAGAACACGACGTCAAACACCTGCTCATCGGTGGCGGAGCAGCAGCAAATAGCCGACTGCGGGCACTAGCTGAACAACGATGCGCCGAGGCAGGAATCTCGCTGCGCGTGCCCCGCCCACGCTTGTGCACCGATAACGGTGTGATGATCGCCGCGTTGGGCGCAGCGATGGTCGAACGTGGCATAGCCCCCAGCACCCTTGATATCCCAGGTGACTCCTCGCTGCCGATTGATGTTCCACAGGTGCGTGTCTGATGCGGGCTCCGCGACGTGTTCTCGCAGCCGCGGCTGCCGTGCTCGTGGGAATGTGCGGAGCGTGCGCGGCCGGTAGCAGCGAAGTGAAAGAAGCGGTGACCACAGGGCAACCCGACTCAAGCAAGTCACAACTATCTGGTCTTCCCACAAGTGCAGAGATGGCTCAAGCACGCACCGATGTCGAAAAGTTGCCGACGCGGCGCCTGGCTGCACAGATCGTGGTGCCCAGGCGCCCAAACGACTCGGTAGAGGCTGCTCGGTTAGTGCGTGAAATGGGGTACGGGGGAATGGCGCATTTCGCTGAACACACTCCGGCCGATAAAACCAAAGTGGTGCAGAACATCACCGAAGCTAACAAACGCATTAGTGCTGCCGTGCAAAGTGATCGCCAATGGCCTGCATTCATCGCCGTCGATCAGGAAGGCGGCCCAGTCACGCGGGTGGGGGATCCACTGACGAGGTTTGGGGCGGTGATGGGTCTCGGCGCTGCACGTGATACGAAATTGGCGCAGCGTGTGGGGGCTTCGTCGGCAACAGAGTTGGCTGGTCTGGGGTTCACAGTGGTGTTGGCACCAGATGCTGATGTGACTTCAGGTGAGCAGGATCCAACTATCGGGGTGCGTTCTGCTTCTTCTGACTCGAAGCTGGCTGCTGAGATCGTGGCTGGTTTAGCTCAGGGGTATGCCGATGGTGGCGTAGTTGCGGTGGCGAAACACTTTCCTGGTCATGGGAGTGTCCCAGCAGATACGCATCAAGGTCGAGTGCGGCAACGGATGCCGATGTCAGTGCTGCGCGACCGGGACTTTCTTCCTTTCCAGGAGTTGGTCGATGCTGGCGTGCCAGGGGTGATGACTGCACATATCGTGCTGGATGCGGTTGATGGCACAACGCCCTCCACGATGAGTCGCCCGGTGTTGTCAGGATTGCTGCGCCAAGAGCTGGGGTTCCGGGGCTTGGTGGTCACTGACGCGTTGGAGATGGGTGCGATCGGTATTGATTCCGGCGCTGCCGCTGTGCGTTCGGTATGGGCAGGGGCGGATGTGTTGTTGATGCCCTCGGATCCCAAGGCAGCTGTTGAAGGTTTGGTGAAGGCGGTGGAATCCGGAGCGTTAGACCGCTCTCGCCTGGTGGATGCGGCGGCTCGGATGGTAGCGACGCTGCGTCATGCGCCAGTGCGTGCCACCCAGGGGCCAACGCAACCTGGTTCGGGTAAAGATGTGGCTGATGCTGCGGCGGCTGCGGCGATCACGCAGCTCGGTGGTAAGTGCGGTGCTCCGCTGGTCAAAGGTGGCATTGTGATCTCTGGGGGCACTGCTGGCGATCGTGCGTTGTTGGCTGAGAGCGCGAAGGCTGCCGGGTTGGCTGTGGGAGCTGGGACTGCGGTGCGTTTGATTGATTCGGTGGTTTACCGAGCGGCGGAAGAGAAGAAGCCGCATTTGGTGGCTAAAGTGACACCGCCGACCCCGGATGCGGTGACGGTGGCATTGGATGTGCCGTATGCGCTTGCTCGGGAACAGGGAGCGACTTTGGCGACTTTTGGTCGGACTCCGGCAGTAATGCGGGCGTTGGTTGAGGTGCTGGTGGGGCATAAACCAGCGGCGGGGCGTTTACCGGTTGCTGTAGGGACCCACGCGGTGGGTGCTGGTTGTGGAGCTTCGCAATGACAACGGTCGCACAGTTTTTCGCGGTGGTCTTGGTTGATGAGTTAGTGCGGGCTGGGGTGCGGCATGTGGTGTTGTCTCCGGGGTCGCGGTCAGCTCCGTTGGCGTATGCGGCTCTTGATGCTGAGCGCGCTGGGCTGTTGGAGCTGCATGTGCGCACTGATGAGCGTTCGGCGGCGTTTTGTGCTTTGGGTTTAGGTAAGGCCACGGGGGTGCCTGCGGTGGTGGTGACGACCTCGGGTACAGCGGTGGCGAATTTGCACCCGGCGGTATTGGAGGCGCATGAGGCGCGGGTGCCGTTGGTTGTGGTGACGGCGGATCGTCCTCATGAGTTACGTCCGACGAGGGCGAATCAGACGACGCATCAGCCAGGGATTTTTGGTGGGTCGGTGCGGCTTGCGTTGGATTTGGAGGCACCGGTGCAGGGCGCTTCACCGATGCCGTATTGGCGTACATGCATGGATCGCACGGTTGCGGCGGCGATGGGTGCTGTGGGTGGTGTGCCGGGGCCGGTGCATGTGAATGTTTCTTTGCGTGATCCGTTGGCGCCGGAGGCTGGTGTGCGTCCGTTGGTAGGCGATGGGTTGCCGGAGGAGCTACAGGGGCGTCCGGGTGGGGTGGCGTGGACGGTGTGTGAGCCAGCGTCGTTGGTTGGTGGGGATGGGTTGCCGGAGGTGGCGCGGACGCTTGTGGTGGTGGGGGATGTTTCTGGCGATGTGCGTCAGCGGGCTTTTCAGTGGGCTGCGTTGCGTGGGCATCCGGTGTTGGCTGGGCCGTTTGGTCAGGGTGCTGAGGGTGTGGTGGTGCCGCACGGGCCGTTGGTTGCTGAGACGGGGGTTGCTGCGGTAGCGGAGAATGTGCCTGATCGGGTGGTTGTGGTGGGGCGGTTGACGTTGTCGCGTGCGGTGGGTGCGTTGGTGCGTCGGTCGGGGTGTGCGGTGGCGGTTTCGGCTGATCCGGTGTGGCCTGATCCTTCTCATGTGGTGAGTTCGGTGCATTCGGTGGGTGCGTTGTCGTTGATGTCACCGGTGTTGTCGGAGGATTTTGTGGCGGCGGCGCATGATTTTGGGCGGCGTTGGCGTGAGGCTGGGGTGGCGGTTTCGGGTGCTGTTGAGCAGGTGGTTCCGGGTACGTGGCCTAGTGGTCCTGCTGTTGCGGCGTGTGTATTGGGTGCGTTGCCTCGGGGAGCTCGGTTGTTTTGTGGTTCGTCTTCGACTGTGCGTGATGTGGCTTTTGTGGGGTCGGGTAGGGGTGATGTGGAGACAGTTGCTAGTCGTGGTTTGGCAGGGATTGATGGGTGTGTCTCGACGGCTGCGGGGATGGCGTTGGCTGATGATCGGGCTACGTTTGCGCTGGTGGGAGATTTGACGTTTGTGCATGACAGCGCTGGTTTGTCGGTGGGGCCGTTGGAGCGGCGTCCGGATTTGACGGTGCTGGTAGTTAATGACGATGGTGGCGCGATTTTTGACACGTTGGAGTACGGATCTTCGGATGTGCGGGGTGAAGATCCGCAAGGGTTTGTGCGGTTGTTTGCTACGCCTATCGGTACGTCGGTGGAGGCGTTGGCTAGGGCGCATGGTGCTCGGTTTGTGCGTGCGAGTACCCCGGGGGAGTTGGTTGAGGTAGCCGCTCAGGTGCCGTGTGGGTTCACTGTTGTGGAAATAGTGGTGCCGGCTATGAGGGCACGGGTGGACCGTGAGGCGTTGGTTAGTGCTGCGGATGTGGCTGTGGAGCAGGTGTTTTCGGTTTAGGGGTGGGTGTTTTGGGGTGGGGTGAAGGCGTTTTTCATGGGGAGGAGTTTGGCGTGGGATTCGTTGAGTTCTGCGGTGGGGTCGGAGGCGTCGACGATTCCGCAGCCAGCGAAGATGCGCATATTGGTGTGGGTTGGGTCGAGGTGACCGCAGCGTAGAGCGATGCCGAATTCGCCGTCTCCGTGGGAGTCGATCCAGCCGATGGGGCCGGCGTAGCGGCCTCGGTCCATGCCTTCGAGGGTGTTGATGAGGTTGTCGGCGGTGGTGCGGGGGGTTCCGCAGACGGCGGCGGAGGGGTGGAGTTGTTCGGCTAGCTCTAGGACGTTGATGTTTGTGTTGGTGTGTCCGGTGACGTCGGTGGCTAGGTGCATGACGTTGGGTAGGTCCAAAACGAAGGGGGTTTCGGGGACAGAGAGGGTGTGGCAGTGGGGTTGGAGCACGTCGGTGACTGAGGTGACGGCGTAGGCGTGTTCGTGGAGGTCTTTGGGGGAGTGGGTGAGGGTGCTGGCGAGGTTGGTGTCGGTGGTGGTGTTGCCGGTGCGGCGGATGGTTCCGGCCAGGATGCGGCTTGTGGCGGTGTTGTTATGTAGGCGGATGAGCATTTCGGGTGTGGCGCCGATGAGGCCGTCGATGGCGAAGACCCAGGTGTGGGGGTAGCTGTTGGTGAGTTGGGTGAGTAGCCATCGGGGGTCGATGGGGTGGGGGGTGGTGATGTGTTCGTCGCGGGCGAGGACGACTTTGTCGAGTTGGCCATTGGTGATGGCGTCGATGGCTTGGGTGACGCGGTCGGTCCAGGTGGTTTCGGTGAGGGTTCCGGGGGTGTAGGTGGCTGGGCCTGGTTCGGTGATGGGTGGTGCGGGGGGCGGTGGTGTTGGTGTGGTTGGGGTGGTGGTGATGGTGGTGTGCCAGGAGATGCCGTTGTGGGTTCCGGTGATGTGTTCGGGGACGATGAGGGTGGCGCCGTGGGGGGAGTGAGGGGAGTAGGCGAAGCTACCGAAGGCGATGAGTCCGGTTCCGGGGGCTTGGATGTCGTTGTCGATGGTGGCGTTGTTGGTGATGGTTTGCCACCAGGTGTTGGCGTCGGTGAAGCGGCTGTGGCCGTGGGTGGTGATGGTTGTGGCGCGTCCGTGGGCGATGAGTCCGTTTCCGTCGCGGACCCAGGCGAGGGTAGTGCGTGGGTCGGCGTCGCGTAGGGCGTTATGCAGGTGTGTGGGCCCGTCAGTGGGGGGTAGGGCAGTGGTGGTTGCGTAGAGGCGTGGGGTGGGCGCTTGGTTCACGGTGTGCGTCACATGGGGTGAGCTTACGTTTGGGGTGGTCATGGCGTCGAGCGGTTTGTCGTTTATTGGTTGGGTTTGTGGAATTTGTTGGCAATAGGTGTGCTGTTGGGGTGGGGTTTTGGCAGGTGAAGCGTTTATGGGGGTGGGGCAGTTGTGTTGCTGAGTGATTTCGTCCTGTGCGGGGTGTTTCAGGTGGGAGGATGGGGGTATGGCTCGCGCGAACTTGGATAAGAAACCTGCCGATGTGGCGAAGATGTTCGATGATGTCGCGCCGCGGTATGACATTACGAACACGTTCATGACTGGTGGGATGGAGACCTTGTGGCGGCGTTCGGTGATGAAGGTTCTCGATGCTCGTCCGGGCGATCGGGTGTTGGATATCGCGGCGGGGACGGGTACGAGTAGCGCGATTTTGGCTGATGCTGGGGTGGATGTTGTTCCGGCGGATTTCTCGATGGGGATGTTGCAGCAGGGGCGTCGTCGTCGTCCGGATTTGTCGTTCACTGCTGCTGATGCGATGGCGTTGCCGTTCGCGGATGAGAGTTTTGATGCGGTGACTATTTCGTATGGCATTCGGAATGTGGTGGATCCAGATGCGGCGTTGCGGGAGTTTTTGCGGGTGACGCGTCCTGGTGGGGTGTTGGTGATTGCGGAGTTTTCGCAGCCGGTGGTTCCTGGGTTCCGTGAGCTGTACAAGTGGTATTTGGGTAAGGGATTGCCGGCGGTTGCAGCGCGGGTGAGCTCGGATGCGGAGTCGTACATGTATCTGAGTGAGTCGATCATGTCGTGGCCTGCTCAGAGTGCGTTGGCTTCGCGGATTACCTCGGCTGGGTGGAAAGACGTGCGTTGGAGGAACCTCACTGGTGGGATTGTGGCGGTGCATCGCGGGGTGAAGCGTTGATGTCTGCGTGGCTGTTATACAGATCGTGTAATGGTGCTCACGTGTATGTACCGCAATTCGGTTGCCTGTACAGCGAGCCGCTAGTCTCACCCGGGTGGGAGCAGTGAGTACGGCCGGTGAAAATGTTGATGTCATCGTTGTCGGGGCGGGCCCAGGGGGTTCGACTGCGGCAGCGTATTTGGCCTCGGCGGGGCTAGATGTAGTTCTGCTGGAGAAGGCAGCTTTTCCTCGGGACAAGATCTGCGGTGATGGGCTGACCCCTAGGGCGGTGCGTCAGCTCATCGATTTGGGTGTGCCGACGCGGCTTGAGGATGGGTGGATTCGTAACCGCGGGTTGCGGATTATTGGTGGTGGGCATCGGTTGGAGCTGGATTGGCCTGATGATGTGCCCTCTTTTCCTTCGTATGGGTTGACGCGGGCGCGCATGAATTTTGATGAGATGCTGGCTCGCCACGCTGTGGGGCGAGGTGCGCGTCTTCTAGAACGGCATAACGTGACTGGCCCGGTGCTTGGCGCTGATGGGCGCACGGTGGTGGGTGTTGAGGCCAAGCTGATGGATGAGTCGGGCCGGGCCACGCGGGAGCGGGTGGTGTTCCGGGCACCGGTTGTGATCGCTGCTGATGGCAATAGCAGCCGTTTGGCGATTTCGGTGGGGCGTGAGCGTCGTGACGACCGGCCGATGGGGGTGGCGGTGCGTACGTACTTCCGCACTCCTCGCCATGATGACGACTACATGGAGTCGTGGGTTGAGCTGAAGGTGAAAGAAAACCGCGACAACCCGCGTAGCCGGGACATTTTGTTGCCGGGGTATGGGTGGATTTTTCCCTTGGGAGACGGAACCGCGAACGTGGGGTTGGGGATGTTGGATTCTTCCCCAGCGTTCGGGAAAGTCGACTACAAAGATGTGATGCAGCGCTGGGTGGCCAGCATGCCTGCCGAATGGGAGTTCACTCCTGAGACGATGACGACTCCGGTGCGAGGCGCGGCGTTACCGATGGCGTTCAACCGGTCGCCGTTGTATGAGAACGGTCTGCTGCTTATCGGTGATGCCGGTGGGATGGTGAGCCCCTTTAACGGTGAAGGAATTGACTATGCGATGGAGTCTGGTCGCATGGCTGCGGAAATAGTTGCGCAAGCTATCGCGCGTTCTACTGCTGAGCAACGTAACCGGGTGCTCTCTACTTACCCTGACCGGATGAAAGCTCATCTGGGAGGGCAGTTCATGCTCGGAACATACTTCGCTGCCCTGATCGGACACCCCGAAGTGATGCGTTTCGGTATCAAATATGGGCTGCCGCGAACCTCCTTGATGAAGATCTTGTTGAAGGTCATGGCCAATATTCGTGAACCTCACGGGGGTGTACGTACAGACCGTGTCATTGAAGCTTTGACGCGATTGACGCCTTCGGCATGAAAATCCTTGTGAATCTCTAAGATAAGGGTGATGCCGCCTGCCGTCATCCGCCCAAGCTCCCGCACCCATGGAGCATGAGGACGGGTCCCAGCGACGGCCTTCCAGCCCTTGAGGCGTCACCCACTGGTACGGGTCCCGCCGTTGAAAACACTCGCCCCACCATGATCAGAGAGGGGATGGCACGCCATGAACCCTTATGTGCCGATCCTGTTCTTCTTTTTCCTCGGTATCGCGTTCGCGGCTTTTTCCGTGTTTGGGTTCCAGCTTTTAGGACCCAAGCGGTACAACGCAGCAAAACTGCAGTCATACGAATGCGGTATTCAACCGTCACCGCACGCAGAGCAGGGTGGGCGTGTGCCGGTGAAGTTCTACACAACGGCGATGCTGTTCATCATCTTCGACGTCGAGGTGCTGTTCATGTTCCCGTTCGTGGTCGCCTTTGACCAGTTAGGGCTGTTCGCCCTCATCGAGATCGTGGTTTTCGTGGCATCGATTCTCATCACCTACGTATTCATCTGGCGCCGCGGCGGACTGGAGTGGGACTGATATGGCTAAAACTGATGGAATGACGCCCTACCGGGCATGGGCCGATTCGAAGCTGCCTGCGGGCGTACAGATCGGCAAGCTGGACCAAATCGGTGGCTTCCTGCTGAAGCACTCAATGTGGCCTGCCACGTTCGGTTTGGCTTGTTGCGCTATCGAAATGATGATGGCTGGCGCCCCGGACTACGACATCGCTCGCTACGGGATGGAGCGCTTCGGCGCCACACCACGACAGGCTGACGTGATGATCGTCGCTGGTCGCGTGAGCCAAAAATTCGCGCCTATCGTCCGCCAGGTATGGGACCAGATGCCCGAGCCGAAATGGTGCATCTCCATGGGTGTGTGCGCCAGCTCCGGGGGCATGTTCAACAACTACGCGATTGTGCAAGGCGTGGACCACATCGTCCCGGTCGACATCTACCTACCAGGATGCCCACCTCGACCCGAGATGCTCTTCGACGCGATCCTCAAACTGCACGCGCAGAGCCTGCGTACCCCGCACTTCTCCCCAGCGACTAAACGCGAACTGGCTCGCCGTATCGAAGGAGAAGCAATGGCAGCCACACCACTATCCGAACGTAAGGGGCTGTTGGCATGACGGAGAACACCCCCCACGGTGCTCTCACCGACGAGGAAAACCTCCCCACCCGCACCGAAGACCAATACGGCCCCGTCAAGCGAGGCCAACGGCAGGGCATGTTCCACGCCAGCACCGGTGACACCTCCGGGTACGGCGGCCTCATCACACCGAAACTGTTCCCCGGTCCCTCACCTCGGCCATACGGCGGCTGGTTCGACACCGTCGCCGACGCGCTCGCTGAGGCACTGCGTCAAGCAGGTGGACCCTCGTATGAGGAAGCAATCGAAGCGGTTGTGATCGACCGCGGCGAAATGACCGTGATGGTGCGCCGCGAGCACCTGCTCGCCGTGGCCCGGCAACTACGTGACTTTCCCGAGCTGCGGTTTGAACTGTGCGGTGGAGTCAACGGTGTCCACTTCCCGCAAGAGACGGGACGTGAACTGCACACCGTCACCCACTTCACCTCCATCACGCATGGATGCCGCCGCATCCGGGTTGAAGTGACCTGCCCCGACAACGACCCCCACATTCCCTCCATCGTCGAGGTGTACCCCGCCAACACCTGGCACGAGCGCGAAACCTGGGACTTCTTCGGGATCATCTTCGATGGTCACCCGGCTTTGACCCGCATCCTTATGCCCGACGACTGGCCGGGGCACCCCCAGCGGAAGGACTACCCGTTGGGGGGAATCCCTGTCGAGTACAAAGGCGCAACCACACCACCCCCAGACCAGCGGAGGTCGTACAACTGATGACCACCAACACGAGTGAAAACGCTGACGTCATGCACGGTGATGTGCGCGCTTCAGGTGCAGCGTCCGATAACGCTGACGGTTACCTCATCAACGCAGTCGGGGGTGACTGGGACCAGCTCACCCAAGAGGCCATGGAACACAGCGACGAACGCATCGTTGTCAACATGGGCCCGCAGCATCCCTCGACTCACGGCGTGCTGCGCCTGATCCTCGAACTTGATGGCGAAACAGTCACCGAAGCCCGCGTTGGGATCGGATACCTGCACACCGGTATCGAAAAAACAATGGAGTTCCGCACCTGGACACAGGGCGTGACGCTATGCACCCGCATGGACTATCTGACCCCGTTGTTCCAGGAGACGACATATTGCCTGGGCACTGAGCGGCTTCTGGGGATCGAAGACCAAATCACCACCCGCGCCAGCGACATCCGCGTGATGATGATGGAACTCACCCGGATCAGTTCACACTTTGTTGCTGTGGCCACCGGTGGGCTAGAGCTGGGTGCCACAACGGTCATGGAAATTGGTTTCCGTGGCCGTGAAGCATGCCTGCGCGTCATCGAAGCCATCACTGGTCTGCGTATGAACAACGGCTACATCCGTCCCGGTGGTGTGGCTCAAGACCTCCCCAGCAACTGGCAGGCTCTCCTTGAACGTGAACTGCCAGAGCTGATCCGCGCAGAGAAAGAGCTCGAAGACCTCACCCTGGAAAACCCCATCCTCAAGGGGCGTTACGAAAACGTCGGCGTTCTCGACCTAGCCGGATGTATGGCATTGGGCGTCACTGGCCCCATCCTGCGCTCGGCTGGATACCCCCTGGACCTGCGCCGCGCTGACCCGTACTGCGGTTACGAGAACTACGACTTCGACATCTGCGTATGGGACACCGCTGACGCATACGGTCGACTGCGCGTACGACTGAACGAAATCAAAGAATCCATCAAGATTCTGCGCCAATGCATCGACCGGCTACGCGCCACCGAAGGCCAGCCAGTCATGATCGCCGATAAAAAAATCGCGTGGCCTGCACAACTGTCTGTTGGCACTGACGGGCAAGGCAACAGCCTGGAACACATCCGCGAAATCATGGGCGAATCGATGGAGTCGCTCATTCACCACTTCAAGATCGTCACCGAAGGGTTCCGAGTGCCCGCAGGTCAGGCCTACCGGCCCGTCGAGTCTCCCAAGGGCGAACTCGGCGCCTACCTGGCCTCCGACGGAGGAACCCGCCCCTACCGGGCTCACTTCCGAGACCCGGCCTTCCACAACCTGCAAGCCGCCGCGGTGATGATCGAGGGCGGATACCTGGCGGACGCCGTTGTGGCGCTGGCCTCCATTGACCCGGTGCTGGGAGGAGTGGACCGATGAGTAAAAACTGGGACCAGCCGAACTACGGCACCCAACCTGCAACGGACGACGCAAGCTGGAGTGAGGACACCCTCGCTGGGTTGCGCGCCGATGCAGCGCAAATCCTTGGCCGTTACCCGAGTAAACGATCCGCGCTCCTGCCGCTGCTGCACCTGGTGCAAAGCGTCGACGGATACGTTTCACCCGAGGGGATCCGGTTCGCGGCCGAGATGACCGAACTCACCCCCGCCGAAGTCAGCGGCGTGGCCACCTTCTACTCACAGTACAAACGCCACCCCAACGGCGAATACACCGTCGGTGTCTGCACCAACACGCTATGCGCTGTGATGGGCGGAGACGCCATCTTCGATCGCGTTTCTGAGCATTTGGGCATCGGCCACGACGAAACCACCGAAGATGGACGCATCACTCTTGAACGAGTCGAATGCAACGCGGCCTGCGACTACGCCCCCGTGGTGATGGCGAACTGGGAGTTCATGGATGCACAAACGCCCGAATCGGCCGTGGCCATGGTTGATGACATGCGCGCCGGTAAAGAAATCCGCCCCACTCGCGGCGCCGCAAAGGTGTGTTCCTTCAAAGAAGTGTCCCGCGTTTTGGCAGGATTCCCAGATGGGCGTGCTGATGAAGGAGTCGGCGCCGGAGAGAACTCGCTACGCGGCCTGAAATACGCCAAGGAACACGGCTGGGCAGACACAACCAGCTCTAAGGAAGGACAGGCATGAGTACACAACTCATCCCCGTCCTCTCGCGGTACTGGGACGAACCACAGTCGTGGACGCTGGAAACATACCAGCGACATGAGGGATATGAGGGGCTGCGTAAAGCCCTCGCGCTTAGCTGTGAAGACCTCGTTCAACAGGCGAAAGATTCCGGTCTACGTGGCCGTGGGGGAGCGGGGTTCCCCACAGGTATGAAATGGGGATTCCTGCCTCCGGATGACGGCGGCCCCCGCTACCTCGTGGTCAATGCGGACGAGTCCGAGCCAGGTACTTGTAAAGACGTGCCGCTCATGATGGCCACCCCCCACGTGCTCGTGGAAGGTATGGCAATCACCTCTTACGCCATTAACTGCCACCACGCGTTTATCTACTTGCGCGGCGAGGTCGTGCACGTTTACCGGCGCCTGATGAATGCTGTGCAAGAGGCATACACAGCCGGGCTGCTGGGCAAAAACATCATGGGCAGCGGTTTCGACCTCGACATCACTGTGCACGCCGGTGCCGGTGCTTACATCTGTGGCGAAGAAACAGCGCTGTTGGATTCCTTGGAAGGGCGCCGCGGACAACCCCGTCTCAAGCCCCCGTTCCCTGCTGTTGCTGGTTTGTACAGCCGCCCCACCGTGGTCAACAACGTGGAGACCATCAGCCAAGTGGCGCCGATTTTCCTGCATGGAGCGGACTGGTTCGCCAAGTTCGGTACAGAGAAAAGCAAAGGTGTTGGCATCTTCAGCCTCTCTGGCCACGTCACCAGGCCAGGTCAGTTCGAAGCACCGTATGGCATCACCATGCGGGAACTACTCACCATGGCAGGTGGGGTCCGTGCCGGTCACGAGCTGAAGTTCTGGACTCCTGGTGGTTCCTCGACACCACTGTTCACTCCCGAGCACCTCGACGTGCCGCTGGATTATGAACAGGTCTCGGCCGCCGGATCCATGCTGGGTACCCGTGCATTGCAGGTATTCGACGAGACTGTTTCGGTAGTCAAAGCGGTCTCCCGTTGGATCGATTTTTACGCCCACGAGTCATGCGGCAAATGCACCCCCTGCCGTGAAGGCACGTACTGGCTGCAACAGATCATGACGCGCCTGGAGAAAGGACAAGGGCAGCCCGGCGACATCGAAAAGCTCGAAGACATCGCGAGCAACATCGCTGGCCGTTCTTTCTGCGCTCTCGGCGACGCTGCCGCCACACCGGTTCTGTCCGGCATCAAACACTTCCGCGACGAGTTCGAGATGGCCATGACCACCCCGGTTGACGTCTCATTCCCGCCGCAGCGATCCGTTCTGTTCGTGAAGGAGGGCATGTCCTCATGACAGCCCAGAACACTGCAGGCGTCGAGAACGTCACTGTGACAATTGACGGCGTCGAGGTGAGCGTCCCCAAGGGGTCCCTGATTATTCGTGCAGCCGAACAAGTCGGGATTGAGATCCCACGGTTCTGCGACCACCCACTGCTTGACCCTGCCGGTGCCTGCCGTCAGTGCCTCGTTGACGTGGCCATGCCAGGCCGCGATGGCGAAGTCCGCAAAATGCCTAAACCCCAAGCCGCCTGCACCATGACGGTGATGGAGGGCATGGAAGTCCAAACCCAGCTGACCTCCCCTGTAGCCAAAAAAGCGCAGGAAGGTGTGATGGAGTTCCTGCTCATCAACCACCCGCTGGATTGCCCAGTCTGTGATAAGGGCGGGGAGTGCCCGCTGCAGAACCAAGCAATGTCCACCGGACGGCCTGTTTCCCGGTTCACCGACATCAAACGCACCTACTCCAAACCCGTCGGCATCTCTGCACAGGTGCTGCTGGACCGAGAACGGTGCGTGCTGTGCCAACGCTGTACGCGTTTTTCTGACCAGATCGCCGGTGACCCGTTCATCGCTCTGGTTGAGCGAGGCGCGCAGCAACAGATCGGTATCTTTCAGGATCAGCCGTTCCAGTCGTACTTCTCCGGCAACACGGTGCAGATCTGCCCGGTAGGTGCTTTGACAGGTGCCATGTACCGGTTCCGGTCACGGCCGTTTGACCTGGTGTCTACGCCGAGCACATGTGAGCACTGCGCAGCTGGCTGTGCGCAGCGCACCGACCACCGCCGAGGTGTGGTGTTGCGTCGCATGGCAGCAAATGATCCGGCGGTCAATGAGGAATGGAACTGCGACAAGGGACGCTGGGCATTCCAGTACGGCGCTGCTTCAGACCGCATCGACTACCCACTGGTTCGTGATGCTTCTGGACAGTTGCGTGAAGCGAGCTGGCCTGAAGCGCTGGCTGTGGCAGCCGATGGGTTGTCTGCTGCGCTTGGACGCAGTGGCGCTGGGATCCTGCCCGGTGGTCGCCTCACCCGTGAAGATGCCTACGCATACGGGAAATTCGCGCGAGTGGTGGCTGGCACCAATGACATCGACTTCCGGGCCAGGCAGACCTGCGAGGAGGAAAGCAATTTCCTAGCTTCCAGCATCGCCGGTCGCGGCCCAGCCGAAGGTGCCGTCACCTACACCGACCTGGAAAAAGCCACCTCAGTGCTGCTGGTTGGTCTTGAACCAGAAGACGAATGCCCCATGGTTTTCCTGCGACTGCGTAAAGCGGCCCGCAAGAAAGGCCTCAAGGTCTACTCGATCGCGCCTTTCGCTTCACGCGGCCTTGAAAAGATGTTCGGCACACTCATCGAGGCAGCCCCCGGCACTGAGGCTGAGGTAATTGAGGCGATGCGCACCGGGCACCCTGAACTGGGTAAATACGCCGATATTATGAGCGAGGATGCGATCATCCTTGTCGGTGAACGCCTCGCAGGCGTGACCGGCGCGCTATCGACAGTGCGTGCTTTCGCCGACAAGACCGGAGCCCGCCTGGCCTGGATTCCACGCCGTTCCGGAGAACGCAGCGCACTCGAAGCTGGAGCGTTGGGTTCTGTGCTTCCAGGTGGCCGCCCCATCTTGGAGAACATCGCCCGCTCCTTTGTTCAGAACGTTTGGCAGATCACGAAACTGCCAACCAATCCTGGACGCTCAACCGCAGAGATTCTCCGCGCTGCCGCTCACGGTGAACTTGATGCTCTACTTGTTGGTGGGGTCGAGCTGGCTGATCTGCCAGAGGCCGATGTGGCTCGTACCGCCATGGAACGTGCCTTCGTCGTCTCGCTGGAGATCCGCCGCAGCGACGTCACCGACCTTGCTGACGTGGTTTTCCCTGTCTCGGCTATCGCAGAACGCAACGGCACCTTCGTCAACTGGGAAGGACGCCCGCGTCAAACACAGGCATCCCTGAGCAGCCGACACATGGCAGACCACCGGGTACTAGACATGCTCGCCACCGAAATGGGCCACGAAATCGGCACCGCTACTCTCGAGCTGGTCCGCAACGAGCTAGCTGAGTTCGACCCGTGGAGCGGACCCCGCGCACCATTCCCCGCTGTGGCACCCATCGGCCTGAACCGCATCCCTGCTGGCGACGCCATCCTCGCGACCTGGCGACAACTGCTTGACCTTGGTCGTATGCAGGACGGCGATCCTTTCCTCGCCGACACCGCGCGCGACACCGTCGCCCGACTATCGGCAGGAACCGCCAGCACCATCGGAGTCACTGACGGCGACTACATCACAATCTCCACCGACACCGGCTCCATCGAACTACCTCTCATTGTCACTGACATGGTCGACAACGTGGTCTGGGTTCCCGCTAACTCTGGCGGATCCCAAGTCCACACCATGCTCGGCGCCAGCGCAGGAGACGTAGTCCACCTGGCCGCCGGCGAACCCAAATCCGTTGAGCCCACACCGGCCACAGCCGGAAAGGAAGGTGTGGCATGACCTCCATGCCCGGTCTCGCGCTCCAGGCCGGTGCGCTGCACGCGCTCGAACAGCCCGTGGCTGACTTCAGCGACACCCCCTTGTGGATGTCGTTCATCAAAGCTTTGATGATCTTCGTCTACTTGTTGCTGCAAGTTGTCGTTGTGATCTGGGCCGAGCGACGTGTTCTGGGTTTCATGCAGCAACGCCCCGGCCCCAACAGGTTCGGGCCGCTGGGAGTGCTGCAAACCCTCGCCGACGGTTTCAAACTTGTGTGGAAAGAAACCATCGTTCCCGCAGCCGCCGACAAAAAGACCTACTACCTCGCCCCCATCATCGCCGGATCCTGCTGCTTCATAGCGTTCTCCGTGATCCCGATTGGTGGCACTGTCGAGGTCTTCGGATTCACCACACCGCTACAACTGACCGACTCGGCGGTTTCCTCCCTGCTTGTCCTGGCCGCTGCAGGCATCTCCGCCTACGCATTCGTGCTAGCGGGGTGGAGCTCTGGCTCCCCATACCCCCTGCTGGGTGGTATCCGCTCCACAGCCCAGGTCGTCTCCTACGAGATCGCGATGGGATTGTCTCTCATTGCCGTGTTCCTCTACGCAGGGTCAATGTCGACTTCATCCATCGTGGCGGCGCAGCAGAACGTCTGGTTCATCATCCCGGCGATCTTCTCGTTCGTCGTGTACTCGATCACGATGGTTGGCGAAACGAACCGTCTTCCCTTCGACCTTGCTGAAGGTGAAGGTGAACTCGTCGGTGGCTACCACACCGAATACGCCGGCATGGGATTCGGGATGTTCTTCCTGGGCGAGTACGTCAACATGTTTACTGCCGCAGGCCTGGCCACTACCTTGTTCCTCGGCGGGCCAGCGGCACCTCCTGGAATCGCTGCGATTGGTGACGGCTACTTCAACACCGGCTGGTGGGGAGTGCTCTGGTTCACCATCAAAATTTGGCTCTTCATCTTCTACTTCTTCTGGCTGCGTGGTTCCCTGCCCCGCGTCCGGTATGACCAATTCATGACCTTCGGGTGGAAGATCCTTATCCCTGCCACCATCCTGTGGGTCCTTGCAGTGGCGTTCTTGCGCGCTGCCCAGCGCAACTTCCTCGGCGAGAACACCATGCTCGCCACCACAGTGGTGGTAGCGGCCGTTGCGGTGTTGGCACTAGGCGCTGCCTGGATGTGGGACGTCAGACGAGCCGAACAAACCCAACGCCAAACCCCACCGGCTGAGATCGACCCCTTCGCTGGTGGATACCCCGTCCCGCCGCTGCCTGGACAGCGACTACGCGAACCCGCTCGTACCAGCACCCCGGACCCCAGCCTCACCGCTGGCACCCGCGGCACTGAAACACCCTCCGACAATCCTCGACAGGAGGCATGACCGTGGCCGACAGCACCCCCGCCCCCGCGGATCAGGCGACGTCGCCCCATACCGGGGCCCCGAACGAGACGAGCAGGAAAGAAAAAGTCTCCTCGCTGACCTGTTCGCACCCGTAGCTGGCTTCGGCGTCTCCTTCAAAACGATGTTCCACAAACGGGACACCGTGGAGTACCCCGAAGTGAAAAACACGATGCCGCCTCGGTGGCACGGCCGTCATCAGCTCAACCGTCACCCTGACGGACTCGAGAAATGCGTCGGCTGTGAACTGTGCGCTTGGGCCTGTCCCGCAGACGCGATTTTCGTCGAGGGTGCGGATAACGATGACACCCCCTTGGAAGAAGGTGGCACCGGACGGTTCTCACCAGGAGAGCGTTACGGCCGCACTTACCAAATCAACTATCTTCGCTGCATCCTGTGCGGACTGTGCATCGAGGCTTGCCCCACCCGCGCGTTGACCATGACGACCTATTACGAGCTCGCTGACAGCAACCGCGAAGACCTCATCTACGAAAAACAAGACCTCCTCGCACCTTTGCAAGAAGGCATGCTCACAGCGCCGCACCCCATGGCTGAAGGCATGGAAGAACGCGACTACTTCCGCGGCCGCGTCACCCAAGCAACTCCCGGACAACAGCGTTGGGCTGAGGAGAACGGCGAGGCTGTGCACGAACTACGCGAACAGCGCGGAGATTTCACTCCCCGCCGCACCGCTGAGTCCGTCACCCGGCCCCTGGCCCACTTCAAGGAGGGACGGGCATGACCAGCGTCGGCGAAGCAGTCCTTTTCTGGATCGTGGCACCGCTCATGGTTATCAGCGCACTAGGGCTGATCTTCTCTAAGAGAGCGGTCTACGCCGCCCTCTCTATGGCGTTCACCATGATCCTCATGGGCGTGCTCTTCCTCGCCCAACGCGCCGACTTCCTCGGCATGGTGCAGGTGTTCGTGTACACCGGTGCCGTGATGATGCTGTTCATCTTCGTCATCATGATCGTTGGTGTTGATGCCTCCGAAACCCTGACCGAAACGCTGCGCGGCCACCGCTGGATCGCCCTGGGGCTAGGCATCGCCCTCGCAGTGCTCATCTGCGGCCCCATCGCGGGAACCGCTTTGCCCATGGCCGAACCAACCGGCGACCTGGGCGGAGTGACCACCCTAGCGTTCGAACTGTTCGGCACCCACCTGCTGGCTTTCGAGATGGTCGGTGTGCTTTTGACCATCGCCGGTGTTGCTGCTCTAACCCTTTCCCACCGCGAACGCCTCGTCCCCAAACGCCACCAACGCGACCTCATGGCTCAACGAGTCAAGGACAACCACTACGTCGCTGGGCTCCCTGCACCTGGTGTGTATGCCCGGCACAACGCCGCCGACACCCCAGCGTTGTTGCCTGACGGCACACCCAGCGAACTGTCTGTATCTCGCGTGTTGCGTGCCCGCCGCCAGACAAACACCCCTGACGGTTTTGTCGAGGCAGCAAAAACCACTGGGAACGAGATCGAGGAAGGAAGCGAACGATGAGCCTCACCAACTACATCGTCCTAGCGGGCATCTTGTTCGCCATCGGCGCCGTCACCGTTCTCACCCGCCGCAACGCACTCATCGCGTTCATGGGGATCGAACTCATGCTGGTGGCCGCGAACTTGGCTTTTGTCACCTTCGGGCGAAGCGTCGGCTCCTCCCAAGGCCAAACCATTGCCCTGATCGTCATGGCTGTCGCCGCCGCGGAGGTCGTGGTTGGGCTGGCCATCATCATGACAATGTTCCGTTCCCGTCGTTCGGCTTCGGTCGATGACGCCAATTTGCTGAAGCTGTAAGGAGCGAACGGCGTGCTATCCCACACTGCGATATCGATCGCACCGGCAGTCACCACGGCGGTGACGCCCGCTCAAGCGGGCCTCACCGGCTGGGCTTGGCTCCTGGTTGCGCTGCCCGCCCTTGGCGCTGCTTTGCTACTCATCGGCGGCAAGGTAACCAACTCCTTCGGCCCGCTCCTGGCAACCGCGCTGTCCTGGGCGAGCTTCCTGCTGGGAGCGGCCCTACTAGTCGACATGCTCGGGCGTCCCGCTGAACAACGAGCCGTCTCAGTAGACCTGTGGAACTGGATCTCAGCTGGCACCTTCTCGCTCAATGCGGGGCTGCTTGTGGATCAGCTATCGATTTCCTTTGTACTGCTCATCACCTTCGTCGGATCGCTCATCCATATTTACTCACTTGGGTACATGGCCCACGATCCCGACAAACGTAAGTTCTTCGCCTTCCTCAACCTGTTCGTCGCGGCAATGCTTACGCTCGTGTTGGCGAACTCCTACACCCTCATGTTCCTCGGTTGGGAAGGAGTAGGACTGGCCTCTTACTTGCTCATCGGCTTCTGGAACTGGAACCCGCCCTACGCCTCCGCTGCGAACAAAGCTTTCATCGCCAACAGGTTTGGTGACGTGGGCATGGTGATCGCGATGATGATCATCCTCACTACCTTCGGCAACCTTGACTTCGCCACTGTTTTCACCGGAGTGGAAAAAGCCAATGAAGGCACCTTGACCGCTATCGGCTTGTTCCTGCTGCTAGGTGCCTGCGCTAAGTCGGCCCAGTTCCCTCTACAAAGCTGGCTCGGTGACGCTATGGCAGGCCCGACCCCCGTCTCGGCGCTCATCCACGCCGCCACGATGGTCACTGCCGGCGTTTACCTCATCGTCCGAAGCCACCCAATCTTTAACTCCGCACCCACCGCACAGACTTTCGTTATTGCCGTGGGCGCGATCACCCTCACCATGGGGGCGATCATCGGGTGCGCGAAAGACGACATCAAAAAAGCCCTCGCTGCTTCCACCATGAGCCAGATCGGTTACATGATGCTTGCTGCGGGTCTGGGCCCTATCGGGTACAGCTTCGCTATCTTCCATCTGATTACCCACGGCTTCTTTAAGGCCGGGATGTTCCTGGGCGCTGGGTCGGTCATGCATGGCATGTCCGACCGCGTCGACATGCGCACCTTCGGCGAACTTGCCGGACAGATGCGCACCACGTGGATTACTTTTCTCTGCGGTTGGCTAGCCATCATTGGATTCCCGCTGCTGTCGGGATACTGGTCCAAGGACAAGATCATCGAAGCTGCATTCATCGGCGAAGGTATCCGCCCCTGGATCATCGGCCCACTCGTGGTACTTGTTGCCGGACTTACCGCGTTTTACATGTCACGTCTGTTTTTCATGACATTCCATGGCCGTAAACGCTGGCTCAAAGATGACCACCCGCACGAATCTCCGGCCACGATGACGGTGCCCATGGTGATTCTCGCTATCGGGTCGGTCTTCCTGGGTGGGGCGTTGACTTTCTTTGGTTTCCCGCACTGGCTCGAGCCAGTTGTTGGTGCTCACGGTGCTGAACACCACCCGGTCCTTCCTGTTCCAGTGATTACCGGGATCACTTTGGTCTGTGTGGCTGTGGGGGTCTTCTTGGCATGGCGTGACTACGCAAAGAAGGATGTTCCGGTCACTGCACCTGAAGGCAACCTACTGATCAAGATCGCCAGCAATGACTTCTATCAAGACTCCGTGAACGATCTCGTGCTTGTTGGTCCTGGTAACGCAGTCGTCAAAGGCGCTACCGGAACAGACGAGATTGTCATTTCCGGTGGCGCCAACGGGATCGGCGCTGGCCTTGCTGGACTCTCCGGCGTTGTCGCTCGACTCCAGAACGGTTACGCCCGCTCTTATGCCCTGATGATGCTTTCCGGCGTCGTCGCAATCCTCGCTGCTGTGTTGGTGGTGCTCTGATGACGACCTTTCCTTGGTTGACGACGCTGGGATTGATCCCACTCGTCGGCGCTCTGGCCGTAGCCTTCATGGGCCGCGCACCCTCCGGCCGGATCGTCGCTCTTGGTGTTTCTCTTGTGACACTGACGGTTTCTGTTGGTGCTGCTCTGCAGTTCAACCCGAGCTCGCCTGAACAGTTCCAGCTCACCGAACTCCACCCGTGGATCCCACAGTGGGGTATTAGCTACGCACTCGGCGTTGACGGTATGGCTCTGGCACTCATCGTTATGGGAGCCATCCTCGTCCCCGTGTGCATCCTCGCCGCCTGGGACGACGTTCCCGAAGGCGGCACACGCCAGAATCGCTACTTCGCCTGGATGCTGTTCCTTGAGGCGATGATCGTCGGCGTCTTCGCAGCAACCGATGTGGTGCTGTTCTACGTGTTTTTCGAAGTCATGCTGATCCCGGTGTTCTTCCTCATCGGTTCTTACGGTGGGCCTGGCCGCCGCGCAGCTGCAATGAAGTTCTTGCTGTTCTCATTAACCGGCGGACTGGTCATGCTTGTTGCGGTGCTGGCGTTGTTCCCGCTGGGCCCCGGCGGAGATACTGCTTTCTTGGTCTCTTCTTTGACCGGTTTGAAGCTGGATCCTGGCATCGAAATGCTGCTGTTCTGTGGCTTCTTCATCGCTTTTGCGATCAAAGCTCCTATGTGGCCGGTTCACACCTGGCTACCGGAAGCCTCCACCGAATCTCGCCCTGCTACCGCGGTGCTGCTCGTTGGTGTTCTTGACAAGGTCGGCACATTCGGAATGATTCGTTTCTGTCTGCAGATGTTCCCTGAGGCTTCTAAACAAGCAGCCCCTTACGTCATTGCGCTGGCGGTTATATCGATTCTGTATGGGGCTGTTTTGGCCATTGGGTCGAACGACATCATGCGGTTTATTGCGTACACCTCTATCAGCCACTTCGGTTTCATCATCTTGGGCATTTTCGCTTTCACCCCGGTCGCCGGTAGCGGGTCGGTGCTCTACATGGTTAACCACGGCTTCTCCACCGCGGGGCTGTTCTTGGTCGCAGGAATGCTGATCAGTCGAGGTGGGAGCAAATACCGAGACGCATATGGGGGGTGGCAGCGGGTCACGCCTGTCTTGGCAGGAGCATTCCTTATCTCTGGGTTGAGCACGCTGGCCTTGCCTGGTCTTGGATCGTTCGTTTCTGAGTACATGGTTTTGGTTGGCTCGTACGCCACTAGCCCGATTGCTGCTGTTATTGCAGCGACGGCGTTGATTCTTGCAGCGGTGTATGTGCTTATCACCTATCAGCGAATCTTTACCGGCGCACGGCCGACCGACCGTGCAAATGTCCCTGATCTCACTGTCCGTGAGAAATGGGTTGTTGCGCCGATCATCGTCGCTTTCTTGCTGCTGGGGTTCTATCCCAAGGTGGCTCTCGACGTTGTTAACCCTTCGGTCACCCAAACCATGTCGGTTGTAGGTGTTGCAACCTCGTCGACTACTGCACCATCGATCGGGAGTGACCGCTGATGCCGTTCTTGAGCATGCCCACAGCCGTCTCGACGGTCTCCGCCGCAGATTTCAATCCGGCCGCGATCATGCCGGTAGCGGTGATCGTTCTCGCTGGTTTTATTGGCCTCTTGTTTGAGGCGTTCATGAACCGGTCTAGCCGTCACACTGCTCAAACAAGTTTGATGGTCGCTTCGTTACTGTTCGCGATCGTGCTTCTTGTGATCGGGCGACCGATCATGACGGGGCCCACGATTGCTGGCAGTTTGGTGATTGACGGCCCCGGCTGGCTACTTCAGCTAGTTATTGCGGTGACGTCTTTGCTTGCGCTTGTTCTTGCGACGGAGCGTTTTTCTGGGCGTACCGCAGATGCGTTTACCGAGGCAGGCTCTTCAGTTCCTGGGTCGCCGCAGGAAGCACTTGCTGCTCGGGAGGGCTCTTCCACGGAGCTCTACCCACTTGCTTGTTTCTGCGTCGCTGGGATGATGCTTTTTGTCGCAGCTGGTGATCTGCTCACGTTGTTCGTGGGGCTGGAGATGTTTTCTTTGCCGCTGTACGTCTTGGTCTCGATGGGGCGTCGTCGTCGTTTGCTTTCGCAGGAAGCAAGCTTGAAGTATTTCCTGTTGGGGTCTTTTGCGTCGGCGTTCTTCTTGTTTGGTAGTGCGCTGTTGTTCGGTTATGCCGGGAGCCTGAACTTGGGCACGATCGCACTGGCGATGGGATCTGTGGCAGGTAAGGGGCCACTTCTTGTTATCGGCATTCTGCTCGTGTTGAGCGGCATGTTGTTCAAGGTGGGCGCGGCGCCGTTCCAGTGGTGGACCGCAGATGTTTACCAGGGAGCTCCTACTGCGGTGACGGCTTTCATGTCCGCAGTAGTGAAGGTGGCAGCTTTTGGTGCGCTTATGCGCGTTGTGTATGTCGCTTTCGAGGGCGCACGGTGGAACTTCCAAGCCGTGATGTGGGTGGTTGCAGGATTGACGATGGTGATCGGCACGATCTTGACGATCACTCAGTCGGACATCAAACGCATGCTGGCTTATTCGTCGGTGGCGCATGCCGGGTTCATTCTGGTTGGTCTGTTGGCCTTTGATGTGCGTGGTGTGGTTGGTGTGATGTTCTACCTCGCCGCGTATGCCTTTACTACGATTTCCGCGTTTGGGCTGGTCATGCTAGTTCGTGTGCGTGGCGTGGAAGCTACCGATTTGTCTCAGTGGGCTGGCTTGGGACGCAAACATCCTGTGATTGCTGGGAGCATGGGGTTTGTGCTGTTGTCTTTTGCAGGTATTCCGCTGACTTCTGGGTTTACTGCCAAGGTTGCTGCCTTTGGTGCGGCTATTGGTGCTGCAGGTACGCCAGGGGTGACCTTGGCGGTCATCGGTGTGTTGTGTAGTGCTGTCACTGCGTTCGTTTATTTCCGATTTGTCATCTTGATGTTTTTCGCCGATGACGCTAACGATGAGGTCAGTGTTGTTGCGCCTTCGGCGTTGACGCAGGCTTCGATCGCTCTTGGATTGCTCGTCACTATTGTTCTCGGTGTGATGCCCAGCCCGGCTTTGAGCCTGCTGGAAAGCGCATCGATTTTCATCCGATGAGCGCGCCGCAGGCCGGTTTCGGCCGTCTTGATGTGGATGCGGAACTGTCTGAACACGTATTGCAAGACGTGGGCAGGGTCGAAAAGTTCATTGCAGCGCAGGTGCGTTCGGAAGAGCAGTTTATCTCCCGGGCGGCGTCGCACCTTTTTGAGGCTGGTGGCAAACGGTTTCGGCCTATGTTGACGGTTCTTGCTTCGTATCTCGGTGGCGAGGAAGTTGCTGGAGATGACGTGGTTGCTGCTGCGGCGGCGGTAGAGCTGACGCATCTGGCGTCGTTGTATCACGACGATGTGATGGACGAGGCGGAGGTTCGTCGTGGTGTGATGAGTTCGAATGTTGCGTTTGGTAACACGGTTTCGATTCTTGTTGGTGATTTGTTGTTCGGTAAGGCTTCGGCGATTGTCGCTGAGCTGGGGCCTGAAGCAGTGAAGATCCAAGCGGAGACGTTTATCCGTTTGTGTTCGGGGCAGATCCGGGATACGCAGCAGGAGCCTGGTGGTGCTGATCCGTTGGAGCATTACATGGGAGTGCTTGCGGATAAGACGGGTTCTTTGATTGCTACGGCAGCGCTTTATGGGGCGATGTTTGGTGGCGCTGATCCGGAAACCGTGGAAATCATGCGGCAATACGGTGAGAAAGTTGGGATGGCGTTCCAGCTTGCTGATGACCTACTCGATATTGCTTCGGATGCTGAAGAGTCGGGTAAAACTCCTGGTACTGATCTGCGTGAGGGGGTGGATACGCTGGTTACGATCCTTGTCCGTCGTCGTGGTGCTGCTGAAGATGCGCGGCTTATTGAGCTGTTGGATTCAGATTTGAGTGATGATGCGCTGTTGGCTGAGGCGTTGGGATTGCTGCGTGTTCATCCTTTGTTGGATGAGGCACGGGAGATCACACGGCGTGTCGCGCAGGAAGCTTCTGAGTTACTGTCGCCATTAGGTAATAGTCGTGTGGTGCAAGCACTTTGTGCGTTGGCTTCAAGTTCTGTAGCGCGTGTGGGGTGACTTGGCTAGTTATTGCTGATGCTTCTGGGCTGTCTCTTGAGCAGGTGTTTCTCTGTTTGAGAGGCAGCATCAGGGCAGTGGTGGCGATGATTACTGGTTGCCGCATTTTGGCGGAAACCCGACACGTGTTTATCCGGTCTTGATAAGAGCTGAGTATGAGGGGAGTAAGAGATCGTCCGGCCTCGGGATTTGTTCCGGATGCTGGCCGTATTGTGAAAGCTATGTCCCGTGTTCCAGCTGAGCAGCGACGTGAGCAGTTGATCGAGGCGACGATCGACCTTGCTATTGAAGAGGGTCTCGCCGCCGCATCCGTGCGCCGTATCGCCGATCGGGCCAACGTGTCTCTGGGTGTTGTGCACTATTGCTTCAACTCAAAGGAAGCGTTGCTCTCCGGGGTCGCGGAGTCGTTTGCGACGCCTATTCTTGGCCCGGTAGCTGCGGCTATTGAAGAGGGTGACGCCCAGGGCTTGAGTATGCGTGATCTGGTTTTTAAAGCGTTTGATGCGTATAAGGTGCAGATGCGTCGTGCGCCGGGGCGGCAGCTATTGAGTTATGAGTTGGCTGCGTGGTCGATTCGTTCTGACGGTGAGGTTGCACGTGTTCTCTACACCACGTATTTGGATGTGCTGGAAGGGTTCATTAGCGAAGGTTTGAAGCTGGAGGGGACAGAACAGCTTTCAACGCGCACTTTGGCTCGGGTTATCTTGTCGTTGGTGGATGGGGTGACGTTCTCGTGGTTGGTGGATCGGGATGATGAGGCTATCGATGAGGTGGTGAGGATCGTGTTGGACAGTGTGGTGGGTCACTTGGAAGGCACGGCCTTGGGGTCATTGAATGTGGGGGGCTAGGTAGCCTAACGCTTGCTGAGGCGGCCTGTTCTGTGATCTACGGGACAGGTCGTTTCGTGTAAGGGGGCTTCTTAGGTGTCGTGTAGGTGAGGCTAGGATGCCTACATCTGCTGCATACGGAAATTGCTTGTTTTTTCAACTATTTTCGCGATTGTTGAGAGCGGAGTTTAGTTAATTAATTCCTCTCTTTTGTGCCTGTTGCCTCTCGTTTGTTTCTTAAATTTAATGAAAAGAACTTAATGATGATCACACTTAAGGGTGGCCTTGGGGTCGCTAAGTTTGCAATGGTTGGGGTTCTTCTGGGGGGAGCTGTTGCGGGGGCGCCATTAGCTTTCGCTGAGGGGGGTTCTAGGCTCGAGGCCTTCGATGGTGCAGCCCGGATTATGAAGTGTTCTGGTTCGATTGTGAAGTTTCCTTCGTCGCAAAAGAGCGATAAGGGACTTTTTTTGACGAATGCTCATTGTGCTGAAAATCCCCCTTCGGGGGATCAGGTTGTTGTCAATGCTCCTGAGTCTCATCTTGTGACGATTGTCAGAGGCGTAAAGATTACAAATGCAATGGATGTCCGTACTACTAAGCTTCTTTATGCGACATTGAAGAGGTCGGATGTTGCTTTGTATGAGCTCGATAAGACGTTTGAAGAACTCGAAAGGGGAGGGGTGAAACCGCGTTACTTTGCGAAAGCTACCCCTGAAGTAGGTGATGAGCTTTCGATTCCTTCTGCACTGTGGGGAAAGAGCTACCTTTGTGGGTTCAATGGGTTTATCCCCGTGCTTAAAGAAGGAAATTATTACTGGGAAAAGTCTTTGCGTTACTCGGGTGAGAAGTGTGGTCTTATTCCGGGAACAAGTGGTTCTCCTATATTCAATAAAGATGGCGAGATCGTCGGAATTCACAATACGAAAAACGAAGGTGGTAAAAAGTGTGAGGCCGACAATCCGTGCGAGGTTGATGAATCCGGGAAAGTTTCAGTAGCTCAAGGTGTCTCGTATGGGCAGCGCGTGGATGAGCTTGTTGGATGCTTTGACTCCGGAAGGATTGACTTTCACAAGAAAGGATGCTCCCTGCATAAAGGAGCAGAACTTAATTCTGATTCTTCTGCCCAATGAAACATACTTAGCATGATCGGTTAAACAGGGATAAAAATTTGGGGGTATTTCCCACAGATGCGGGAAATACCCCCAAATGGGTTTTCTATGGCTTTATTCCACGATCCAAGAATCGCGTCCACGCAAAAGAGCAGCGAAGTCGCTATCCTGTGCTTCGCCACCTGCAGCAGTGGTCGCTGCGGAGATTTGTGCACGCACCTGGTCGTCGTATGCGGGAGCGTCAACGTTGCGTAGAACCCCAAAGGGAACGTGACGGAATTCGGTGTCGTCTAGGCCTGCCAGAGCGAATGCATGGGTAGGACTGGCAGCGGTGGGGTCATGGATAACTGCTTCTTCGTCACTGGAGTGCGTGCCAACCACTTCGTAGTCCATGCCGGAGCGGACTACTTTGAAGCGTCCGTCGGGGGTGACGATGGGTTTTCCAGCTTCGAGAGGTAATAGACGTTCGGCTTTGGCGTCATTGTCTTTTAGCGATTCGAATGCGCCGTCGTTGAAGATAGGGCAGTTTTGGTAGATCTCAACGAATGACGTGCCTCGGTGGACTGCGGCTTGGCGGAGAGTTTCGGTGAGATGTTTACGGTCTGAGTCTATGCTGCGTGCGGCGAAGGTGGCGCCAGCGCCGATCGCTAGTTGGAGAGGATTGAAGGGGGTGTCGAGGCATCCGGCGGGGCTTGATTTAGTGATGAGGCCTTGCTTGGAGGTGGGGGAGTACTGGCCTTTGGTAAGTCCGTAAATCTGGTTGTTGAAGAGCAGGATGTTGAGGTTGACGTTGCGGCGGATTGCGTGGATGAGATGGTTACCGCCGATGGAGAGGGCGTCACCGTCGCCGGTGATGACCCAGACGGAGAGGTCTTCGCGTGCTGTGGCTAGTCCGGTGGCGATAGCGGGGGCACGGCCGTGGATGGAGTGAAATCCGTAGGTATCGAGGTAGTAGGGGAATCGAGATGAGCAGCCGATCCCGGAAATGACAGCGATGTTTTCTCGGGGGATACCGAGTTCAGGGAGGAAACCTTGGAGGGCGGCGAGGATGGCGTAGTCACCGCATCCGGGGCACCAGCGGACTTCTTGGTCGCTGGCGTATTCCTTGCGGGTTGGTTTGGGGGCGTCGCTGGGGAGAGTGGGGACGCCCGCGAGGCCGTGAACCGGGGTGGGCAGATCGATACTCATGTGTGTACCTGCTTTCTGGTTAGGCCTGGGTGTCGTTGAGGTGGGTGCGGTATTCGGCTGCGGGTTGGCCGAGTTCAGCGAGGGCTTGGGTGAAGTGTTCGATGAGGTCTGCGGAGGTGAAGGGCAGGCCGTTGACTTGAGTGTGGGAGTGGATATCGATGAGGTAGCGGGCGCGCAGAATGGTAGCCATTTGGCCGAGGTTCATTTCGGGCATGATGACGCGTTTGTAGCTGCGTAGTATGTCGCCGGTGTTGGTGGGGAGGGGGTTGATGTGTCGTAGGTGGGCGTGGGCGATGGCCATGCCTTCGGATTGCATGCGGTTGACGGCTGCGCGGATGGGGCCGTAGGTGGATCCCCAGCCGATGATGAGCAGTTCTGCTTTTCCGCTGGGGTCATAGACGGTGAGGTCTTCGATGGTGTCGGCGATGCGTTCGATTTTGGTTGCGCGTAGGCGGACCATCGTGTCGTGGTTGTCGGGGGTGTAGTTGATTTCGCCGCTGCCGTTGGCTTTTTCGATGCCGCCGATTCGGTGTGTTAGGCCGGGGGTTCCGGGGATTGCCCACGGGCGGGCGAGGGTTTGGGGGTCTCGTTGGAATGGGTGGAAGGTGGGGTTGCCTTTAGCGTCTGTGGCGTTGGGTTCGGTGGCGAATTCGACGGTCATGTCGGGGAGGTCATCAATGTCGGGGATGCGCCAGGGCTCGGATCCGTTGGCGAGGTAGCCGTCGGTGAGCAGGATTGCGGGTGTGCGGTATTGGGTGGCGATGCGTACGGTTTCGACGGCGGCTGCGAAGCAGTCGGAGGGGCTTTGAGCGGCGACGATTGCTACGGGGGATTCGCCGTTGCGGCCGTACATAGCTTGGAGGAGGTCCGCTTGTTCGGTTTTGGTGGGCAGGCCGGTGGAGGGGCCGCCGCGTTGGACGTCGACGATGACGAGGGGGAGTTCTGTGGAGACGGCTAGGCCGATGGTTTCGGATTTGAGGGATAGGCCTGGACCGGAGGTGGTGGTGACGCCGAGGTGTCCGCCGAAGGATGCGCCGAGGGCGACGCCAGCTCCTGCGATTTCGTCTTCTGCTTGAACGGTGGCTACGCCGTAGCGTTTGAGTCCGGATAGGACGTGGAGGATGTCGGAGGCGGGGGTAATGGGGTAGGAGCCTAGGACGAGGGGCAGTCCAGTGCGGTGGGCGCCGAGGGCTAGGCCGTATGCGGTGGCAGTGTTGCCGGTGATGTTGCGGTAGGTGCCAGGGATTGCCGAGGCGGGGGCTACTTCGTAACGGATGGAGAAGGTCTCGGTGGTTTCGCCGAAGTTCCAGCCAGCTTTGAGGGCGGCGAGGTTGGCTTCGAGGATGGTTGGTTTAGTAGCGAATTTTGCTTTGAGAAAGGCGGTGGTGCTTTCGAGGGTGCGCTGATATAGCCAGGAAAGCAGGCCAAGCGCAAACATATTTTTGCTGCGTTCTTTTTCTTTGCGGGTGAGGTCGTAGTCACGGAGTGCTTCGACTGTGATGGAGGTCAGGGGGATGGCGTGGACTTGCCATTGGTCGAGTGAGTCGTCTTCGAGAGGATTTGTTGTGTAGCCGACTTTGGCTAGGGAACGTTTGGTGAATTCGTCGGAGTCGATGATGAGGGTGCCGCCAGGTGGGATGTCTTTGAGGTTGGCTTTGAGGGCGGCGGGGTTCATTGCGACAAGGACGTCTGGCGCGTCGCCGGGGGTGAGGACGTCTTGGCTGGAGAAGTGGAGTTGGTAGCTGGAGACTCCGGGCAGTGTGCCTTGGGGGGCGCGGATTTCTGCGGGGAAGTTGGGCAGGGTGGACAGGTCGTTGCCTAGGCGCGCTGTTTCGTTGGTGAAGCGGTCACCGGTTAGTTGCATGCCGTCGCCGGAGTCGCCGGCGAAGCGGATGACGACGTGCTCGCGCTGCTCGACCTGCTTTTCGGCCATTGGGGATGTCACCAGGCTCTCGATGTTGTGTGGGGCCCGTGGGGGCATGGCAGTGCCGTGTCGTTCCGGGTGGTGTGTGCAGCGCTGCGCGTGCGTGTGGTGGCGGCGTTGCGTGGTCCGGGTGGTGACACGGCGTTTGGGGTTAACGCTAGTCCACTTGGCCTCGGTTGGGTGTTGTCGGTGGAACGTGGGGGTGTATGCGTTGGGTGGAACAGGATTGTGTGGTGGGGCGTTGCACCGGCATGCATTCGCATTACAACGGTTTGAAGACGGCGGTTTTGTTCGGCGCGATTTTCGCGGTGTTACTTGGGTTGGGTTCGGTTGTTGGTGGCGGTCGTTTTATTTGGTTGTTCGCGTTGGTGGGGGTGGCGACGACGTTTTATTCGTATTGGAACAGTGCGAAGTTGGCGCTGCGTTCGATGCATGCGTATCCGGTGAGCGAGAGTGATCAGCCGGCGATGTATCGGATTGTGCGGGAGCTGTCGCAGCGGGCTGGGCAGCCGATGCCAGAGTTGTATGTGTCTCCGACGGAGGCGCCGAATGCGTTTGCCACGGGGCGTAATCCTCGTAATGCGGCGGTGTGTTGCACGGAGGGGATTTTGGCGTTGTTGGATGAGCGTGAGTTGCGAGGGGTGTTGGGGCATGAGCTGATGCATGTGTACAACCGGGACATTTTGACGTCGTCGGTTGCTGGTGCGTTGGCGGGTGTGATTACGAGTGTGGCGCAGGGGTTGATGATTTTTGGTGGGGGTGATCGGGAGAACCGTCCGAATCCGCTGGCTTTGTTGGCGTTGTCGTTGTTGGCGCCGGTGGCTGCGGCGGTGATTCAGATGGCGATTAGTCGTACGCGCGAGTATGACGCTGATGAAGATGGGGCGAAACTGACTCAGGATCCAATGGCATTGGCTAGTGCGTTGAATAAGTTGAGCACTGGTGTGTCGTTGGCGCCGTTGGAGCCGACGCAGGAGCTGAAGAATTCGTCGCACATGATGATTGCTAGTCCGTTTAGGGCTGAGGACATCGGTCAGCTGTTTTCGACGCACCCGCCGATGGCTGATCGTATTGGTCGTTTGCAGCAGATGGCGCGGCGTATGGGGCAGTAGTGGTGGGTTAGGAGTGGTTGAAGAGGTGTTGTAGTTCGGTGGTAGTTGCTGTGGGGTTGTGGGCTAGGGCGAGGGTGAGCAGGATGCGGGCTTTGTGCCAGGGGTGGCCTGCGCCGGCTATCCAGTTGTGTTCGGTGTCGTTGATGGCGCCGTTGTGATCTGTGATGCCTCCTCCGGTGCGGGAGGTGCGGACGATTTTGATGCCGTTGTTGCTGGCCTGGTCGAGGATGTCTGCGTTGGCGGTGTCGACGTTGCCGCTGCCAGGGCCGATGTAGATGAGTCCATCGGGTGCGGTGTTGATGATGGCTCGGTTGGTGGGCGCGTTTTCAGGTAGGCCGATGGCGACGTCGACGCGGGGCAGGGTGTGGGGGAGTTGGGTGATGGGGAATTGTCCTGTTGGGGTGGGGGGTGGGGTGAGGCGGTAGGGATGGCCGCCGACCGTTTCTCCGATGGGGCCGTGGTCGGAGGTGAATGCGTCGATGCGGGAGGCGGAGCGTTTGGTGACGTCACGGCCGGTGTGGATGCGTCCGGCGAAGGCGACGAGGGTGCCGCATCCCTGTGCGTGGGGTGAGGCGGCAATGGTGATGGCGTCGGTGAGGTTGGCAGGGCCGTCTGCGCCGGGGGCGTCGGCGGGGAGCATGGCTCCGGTGATGACGATGGGTGTCTGTGCGGGCAGGAGGTGGTGGAGGCAGAAGGCGGTGTCTTCGAGGGTGTCGGTTCCGTGTGTAACGACGACGCCGTTGTAGGGGGCGCCTTGGTGGGTGGCGTTGGTGAGTTCGGTGTGAATGGTGTGGGCGATGGTGATGCGGTCGGCGAGTGTCATCTCGGTGGAGTCGATGGAGAAGACTTGTTTGGCGGTGAGGTTGATGTGGTTGCCGATGGGGCCGATCGCGTTGGTGAGGTCGGTGATGTTCAGGATTCCGGCGGTGTAGCGGTGCCCGGTCGCGGCGGCCGACGAGCCGGCGATGGTGCCGCCGGCCGCCACGATCAGGACCCGCGGGCGTGCCTGCGGGGTGGGGGTGTTCATGTTGTTTGGTTAGCGGTAGTTGGTGAATTGGAGGGCGACGTCGAGGTCGGATTCTTTGAGCATGCGTTGGACGGCTTGGAGGTCGTCGCGGCTTTTAGAGCTGACGCGTAGTTCGTCGCCTTGGATGACGGGTTTGACTGTTTTGCCGAATTCGTCGCGGATGAGTTTGCTAATTTTCTTGGCGTTTTCTTGGCTGATGCCGTCTTTGAGGGCGCCGTCGAGGCGGTAGATCTTGCCGGAGGCTTTGGGGGTGCCGTCACCGGTGTCGAGCGATTTGAGGGAGACTCCGCGTTTGACGAGCTTGGTTTGGAGGACGTCAAGGACGGCGAGGCAGCGCTCTTCGGAGTTGGCTTTCATGGTGATGGTTTCGCCGGAGAGGTCGACGGAGGCGTCGACGTTTTTGAAGTCGTAGCGTTGGGAGATTTCTTTGGCGGCTTGGTTGACGGCGTTGGCGACTTCTTGGTGGTCGACTTTGCTGACGATGTCGAATGAGCTGTCTGCCATGGGGCTCCTCGTGCTGGTAAGTGAAACTTTGTTAGGGCTGAGGTTAGCCAACGTGCGGGGGTTGGTGAACGTGCCCCACGGGAAGTGGGAGGGGGTAAATGGGTGGGCGAGGTGCCAGTTTGTCTGTGAAACGAACGTCCTGCTATCGTCGTACTCGCACCGACAAGGCTGGTTGCCCGAGCGGCCAAAGGGAGCGGACTGTAAATCCGTCGCGCAAGCTACCAAGGTTCGAATCCTTGACCAGCCACCAGGAGTGCAGAAGAGAGCCAGGTTTAACCGGAATGTTAAACCTGGCTCTCTTCGTGTATACTCTCTGGCTCTTGGAGTGCAGCAGAAGCGAGGTATTGAAGCGGTCAGGGGACAGTGGTGGAGGTGCCTGTGTGGCCGCTAATGGGTGCCTCAAAGTTATGAGAATAAATAAGCCGACAACTTTTTGGTTTATGTTGCACGGAAATTCTTGCTTGGGAAATAGTCCGGGAAATTAAAGAGTAAGCTTCCTAAGTAAATGAAAGTCCCATTGAGTCAAGTTAACCGGGGAATCTGATTGTGCTCAAAATGAATTCGTGAACTCTGAGTATTTCCTCGTGTGGTGGCAACCTGAGGAAATACGGGCAACTTGTGTTATTGCTCACTGAATCATTTTGCAGCGATAGTCAATAGATAATCTGGCAATTTTTGGGCTGCGTGTATCGCTTCGTTGGGCTTGGAGGATCAGCACGGGGGCAAGCGGGTTTACGTGCCGTGGGCTGTAGGCCTGATTTCCAAGGGCTGTAAAGCTTCACCGAGGCCGTGTGGGTAGATCGAGTCCCTACGGGAGCAAACAAGGGGATTTAGGGCCTCTGGGTGGCTCCTGGGGTGTTTATGGCGGGCCTGTGCACATTATTTGAGCCCCGGATCGACGTCTTGTCGGTCCGGGGCTCGCGCTATCGTGCCCACGAGGCTGCTACTCAGCCCTGGCGTGCCTTGAAGCGAGGGTTCGCTTTGTTGATGACGTAGAGGTGGCCACGGCGGCGAACCACCTTGGATCCGGGAGCTGCTGCCAGCGAGCGGATGGAGGCGCGGACCTTCATGAGAGTCTCCTAAAAGGGTGTTTCTGTCACCAGCTGGATTTCGTAACGCCAGGCAGGTTGCCTGCGTGGGCTTCTTCGCGCAGGCGGACGCGGGAGAGGCCGAATTTCCGGTAGACGGAGCGCGGGCGCCCGTCGACCACGTCGCGGTTGCGCAAACGAGTGGGGGAGGAGTCACGGGGCAGCTTTGCCAGGGCCTTGACTGCGTCGGAAACCTCCTCGGGTGAGCTCTGCGGCGAGAGGATCGTGCGCTTCAGTTCAGCGCGGCGGTCCGCGTAGCGAGCGACGATTTCGCGGCGCTGCGCATCCTTGGCGATCTTGCTTTTCTTAGCCATCAGCGTTCCTCTTTGAATTCCACGTGGCGGCGCACGATGGGGTCGTACTTGGTGAGATGCATGCGGTCAGGGTCATTGCGCTTGTTCTTGCGCGTGACGTAGGTGTATCCAGTTCCGGCGGTGGAGCGGAGCTTGATGATCGGTCGAATCTCGTTGCTCTTTGCCATTAGATACGTTCTCCTTTCGCGATGAGTTCAGCGGCCACGGCGTCGATTCCACGGCGGTCGACAATGCCGATAGCTTTTGCGGAAAGGTTGATCGTGACGTGGCGTCCGAGACTGGGCACCCAGTAACGCTTGCGCTGAATGTTCGGGTCAAAACGACGTTTTGTGCGTCGGTGACTGTGTGACACTGAATTTCCGAACTGAGGCGTTGCGCCCGTGACCTGGCAGCGTGCGCTCATGGGACCTCCTATGCTAGGAATGATAATCGTTCGCATTAAGGTACAGGAGATCACATGAAACAGGGAATCCACCCCGACTATCACCCCGTCGTCTTCCGTGACAACAACGCGGGGTATGCATTCCTTACCCGCTCGACCGCTACACCTAAGAATACAATCGAATGGGAGGACGGTAACACGTACCCCGTCGTTGATGTCGACGTCTCCTCCGCAAGCCACCCATTCTGGACTGGCCGTAACCGTGTTCTTGACACTCAGGGACGTGTTGAAAAGTTCAACCGCCGTTACGGCAAGCGACGTGCAGGTGGCCAGGAGGGTCGATGACGACAGTCATCACCTGCGCCGCGGTCAACGAGTCTATGCGCTCCACCGTTACCGGTGGGTTGCTGCTCGATATCCCAGGCGCGGTGCTTGTCCGACACGACATCGATCCCGATGCGGGGATCTTGCGGCGGGTCATCGCTGACGGTAGTGGTGTCATCGATGACCGCAGCACCCCCCTGGCGCATGCATGCCTTGGCTGCGCTTTGCGCGAAGACATCATCCCGGCTATTCGGGAGGTCCTCATGCGCCGTCCTGAGGTGATCGTGCTCGCACTTCCTTTGAGTGCTGAACCAGTGCCTGCTTTGCGTGCATTGGCTGAGCTTGCTGAAGAGGGGATGTGCAAGGTCGGACGTGTCGTAGCCGCAGTGGACGGTGAAGAAGTGATGTGGGACCTCTGTGGCGACGACTTGCTCAGTGAGCGTGACCTCGGCTTCGGGGCCGACGATGATCGAGCCTTGGGGGAGGCGCTGGCGCGCCAGATTGAGTGCGCCGACGTCGTCGTCACTGCAGGGCCCGTGGCGCAAGCCGAGGAAACCGTTCTTCGTCATATGCACCCAGGGGGCGCAGCTCCTGTTCCGGTATGTGAGCTGCAGGCATCCAGCCTTTTGGATCCTCTGCCTCAGGAGGAAGTGGAGCATCGAGGAGACCCTCTGGCAGCTGCTCCATCCGGCGTTCCGGATGCGCACGGAGTATGGACAGTAGAGCTTTCTTCATGGCGTCCATGTCATCCGGATCGGTTGCGTGAAAACTTTGAAGGCCTTGGTGGTACCCCGGGCCGTGGTCGAGGTGTTTTTTGGCTACCCACTCGCCCGGAGACAGTCTGCCAATTTGATTCCGCTGGAGGGCAGATCAGTATCGGCACGCACATGACATGGCAGGAAGCTGGAGTCGATCCAGTTACCCGCTTAGTTATCACTGGCGTCGACGGTGACCCCACCGAAGCACAAGCCGCGTTCGAAGCTGCTCTACTTACCGATGCTGAACTTGCAGCCGGGCTCGACAGTTGGGCAGGGCGCCCGGACGACTATGATCCATGGCTTGGAGAACGGCGCGACGTAGCCTAGAACCCGAACAAGCGGGCAAGATGGTTCCGCACAGTACGCAACTGATTGATTCTCGAAGGAAGAAACCATGGCAGTCCCCAAGCGAAAAATGTCTCGTTCCAATACCCGTCACCGCAGGTCGCAGTGGAAGGCAAGCGTTCCTGACCTGGTGGCAGTGCAGGTCGACGGCGAGCAGCTTCAGGTGCCCCGTCACCTCGTCAAAGCAGCACAGCGCGGTCTTCTCCGCTGAGTGCGGTGACGAAAAAGCGTTTTGTCTTAGATCATGCATCTAAGACAAAACGCTTTTTCGTGTGCGAGTAGAGGTCAGGTCACTCAGCCTGCTGCGAATGAGGGCCCCAGAGTCGCCAAGACAGCCTTAGCAAGTGCAGTGTGCCCCGAAGCATCCAAGTGGTCCCCATCGGGCGCCAGCTTGGACGTGGGGTCTTTTTTGCCGTTCTTGCCCTTGATGGGCGTGTAGGCGTCGATAAACTGCCCGTTCTTCCCAGCAGCTTCGCGCAGGGCAGCATTGACCTTGCGTGTTAGTCGATCACTTGCCCTGAGGTAGCCCTCGCCGTAGTGAGATCCGACTTTGCCATCCGGGAACACATTCCAATAGCCGATAACAGCAATTTTCGCTCGATAATTACTTATTCGTGATATTTCATCAGTTAAAGATGAGATATTTCGGCGAAGACGAGTCAGGTCTGCGCCATAACAGCCATCGAGATTGTTTGCGCATTCTTCGATTTGCTCGGGATTGAAATCATTAGCACCAACTTGAAGTAAAACCAGGTCCGCATTAGTGATGTCCGCACGCGGCTGAGGAGTGGCAAGTTGGGCAACAATATCGGAACTACGGGCGCCGCCTAGAGCAAGATTCACTAGCCCTGCAGTACGGTTGTGGCGCCGCGAGAGGGCTTGGGCCACCTGCTGCGAATATGTATCGCAATCGCATGCCATCCCCGCAGGTACCGAATCTCCCAAAGTCACGATCGACAGATGCTTGCTGCCAGTCGCGCTGGGGGTGCTGTTATCGCCTGAGAAGCTGGGAGAGGGGCCGAACCAAGCAGTGGTTGCCTGCATGCTCGTAGGACGTGAGCGTGGCTTAAACATATTCCACTGCTGTGTCGCGAAAACGGCAGCGATCACAGCGCAGGCAAGGCAAAGCAACACGACAAAGAAAAAACGCCGATAGATAGATGAACCCGATGAGTCTTCCTGCTCAGATGGTTCGGGTGTGTTCATGGGCTGTTCCCTTCGACATCCTGCTCCGGGAGCGGTCCGACGATACGTGATCGTTCAGGTACAGGATATGCCTCGCCGACAGTGCGATGTCGACGACATGACCGATAGGAACAGCCCAAGCTGTATCAACCTGCAGGCTTATCCAGCTTGCTACTTAGCCAAGAAAACACGTCAGGCAAGATCGAGGTGTACGTAGTCCAGGAGTGGGCTCCATTGGGCACCTCTTGCATCTCGAAAGTTGTAGGAGGCTTAACTACGGCAGCGAAGTCTGTGCTGTTTTTCTTCGACAAAGCCCCGTTGTTGGCCCCCGTGCCATACCAGCTCTTAATCGCTAACTTCGGGGGAGCGGTCTGCACCACGTGCATAGGGTCAGTTGCTTTCGCAGCCGGGGTCTTACCTGCTGCGAGATTGGAATCGATATTGAAATACCCATCCAGTGGCGCAGCTGCGGAGAAAGTGTTCGGGTTATGCATCGCAATGACAGCTGCGCAGTACCCCCCAGAAGAAACTCCTGTCGTGCCCCAGCCGGTGGAGGAGGTTGAGGTACGGAAATCATGCTTGATCAGCTCAGGAAGATCCTTGCCGAGAAAGGTGCCTACCTGCGGTTGCCCTTCAAGGTCTGTGCACTCCGTGTCATGAGCATCGTCAATCTGCATCTGCGGTTGCACGAGAATGAACTGACTCGACTTGCCTGACTGAGCCCCCGCAGCAATCGCTGAGGGACCCCCATGCGTGAACCACGGCGTGCCCGTCGTGCCAGATCCGCCAGGAAATGCAACAACTACCGGGTAACGCTTTGAAGCCGCAGAAGGCTCGTCGTAGTCCGTCGGAAGCCACACATGAACTTTGAATGACACACCAGACTTGGGGCCTTGGTACTTGGTTTCAACCGCACGTCCAACCTTCACCGGCTGCTTACTCCATGAAGCCAGTGGCTTGACCTCCGTGGGAGTGGGTTTCGAAGCAGTTTTATTTCCCTGATTCGCGGAGGAAGAGTCATCGCCACCGCACCCAGCAAGCGCTGCAACCAAAGCGAAAGCGACACCGGCGCGTAGAACAAGAGCCGACCGTGACGCACGCGAGGTACCTGGATGCTGGCACCTGGATCCGGAAAGACGAAGCATGGGTAGAGCCTAGATACCTCACAAACCCACGGCAATATTTCGCCCTTCGGTTCCTTTCAGGTGCAGTCGCAGCATCAAACGAGAGAAGTACGAGGCCCCAAACGGCGGATCACAGCATCGGCAAGCGCCTGATGCCCATCTCCATTTGGGTGATCTCCATCTGCCGCAAGGAGAGAAGTCGGGTCATTTGTCCCTTTAGGGCCCTTAAATGGGGTGTAAACGTCGACGTACCAGACGCCAGCATCACGTGCAGCAAAACGAATAGTTTTATTCACTTCGCGCGTGAGTCGATCGCTTCCAACAACGAAATCATTTCCTTTTGCATGCCCCACTACGCCGTCTTGGAAAACGTTCCAATATCCCAGAGCCATGACTTCAGCGCGAGGGTATTTTTGCAAAGACTTAATCGTGCGAAGGGCGGAGGAAAGATTTGAGCGCAGTGCACGCAGCTGCGGGCCGTAGCAGTTTTTTGACGCGATGTCATTCCGGCACTGTGCTGCTTTGGATGAAGAAAAATCATTCGCGCCCGTCTCGACAAGAACAAGATCACTTCCAGCCGTGTTAGTGCGAACCTCGGGAGTTTTCAAAGTTGACAGTAGTCCAGCGGAAGTGGAGCCGCCGCGCGCATAGTTTCTAAATGCGTAATTCTTACCCTGAGTTGATGCAATAGAATTTGCGACCTTCTCGCCAAAAGGAATGCAGTGGCACGCCGCCCCACTTGGGACCGAATCGCCAAAAGTGATAACTGAAACTGGCCCTGAAGCGCTAGCAGCGCTGGCGGAAGCCGAACTTCCTAAAAACACTAAAGCGACCGAGAAGGCACATAGTCGGCCGGAGCGGTACAGCCGGAAAGGGTGAAGGGGACCTGAGCGGCGCGAAAGCACAGAAAATCCTTACGCGAGGAGTCTTCCTGTCGCGCTGAGGGACTCCTCCCGGGATGGGCGGCATTGAGGCGCGACTACTGTGCCCATCGGCATGCGTAGCCGTCGCTAAAGAAAGGTCACCCTCACACGTGAGGGCGACCTTCAGGCAAGGCTCAATCTCTTTGTGGCGTAAGTATTCCTACGGCGCATCAGGGATCTGCTGCAGTGACTTCTTTTTCTCTTGGTCCCTCAAGACAAGCTTGTCCACGATCGTAGCCAGTGCGCCATCGCCTGTGACATTTGTCGCCGTACCGAAAGAATCGATAGCGATATACGTGGCAATCATCAACCCCACCTGCGGATCCGTGAACCCAAGCATGCTTGCCAGTAGTCCAGCCGCCGTCATAATCGCACCTCCAGGTACGCCAGGAGCTGCAACCATCGTGATACCCAACATGAGGATGAACCCAAGGAACAGCCATGGGTCGACTGTCTTACCAGAAAGCATCATTACGGCGAGCGAGAAAGAAACAATTTTCACTGTTGAGCCTGCCAAATGAATGGTCGCGCACAGTGGGACAGTAAACGATGCAACCGGCTCCGAAACCCCTGTTTTGACAGTCTGACGCAATGTCACAGGAATAGTTGCAGCTGACGAAGAGGTCCCCAAAGCCGTCACATAAGCAGGTAAAAGAGTTTTAAGAAGAACCAAAGGATTACGCCGCGCAACTAAACCAGCAATCGCATACTGCACAAAAAGAACCACCCAGGTGAGCGCAAAAACCATCACGATCACGCCAAGGAATGTCGTGATGACGTTAAAAACTTCACCCACGGCTGTCATGTTGAGGAAAATACCAAAAATGTAAATCGGCAGCAGGGGGATCACCACTGCAGAAATTACCTTGTTCACCATTTCACGCAGCTCGCAAAAACCACGCAACAATACGTCGCCCCGGATTGCGGTAAGGGCAACACCCACCATGAAAGCTAAGACCAAGGCAGTCATGACATTAAAAACGGGCGGCATTTCGATCGTAAAATACGGCTTAAGTAGCGAATCTGCAGGATTCGTGACTGATGAAACACTTCGCCCCGCCAAGAGGTGCGGTAAAACCGCAGTACTCGTGGCCCATCCCAAAAGTCCCGAAGAGATCGTTGACACATATGCGATAGCTGCAGTCACTGCCAGCCACTTACCTGCACCCTTACCTAACTCAGAGATAGCAGGAGTAATAAGCCCCACAATAATTAACGGAATGATGAAAGATAGAAAGTTTCCGAAAACTCCGTTAAAAGTAACGAAAACACGTGTCAACTCATGAGGGAAGAACTGGCCGCACGCTATCCCCAAGACGATAGCGAAAAGAATTCTGGGAAGAAGACCAAATTTTTTGGAGACCTGTGAAGGCATATCAGGAGGATAAGACCAACTCACCCAACCTGCCCCAAGGGTCTCGCGTGCCGGGCGAACACAAACAACACCCCAACCAAACAATCCACCGGCACAACACCGAGCTTCCTAGGAAAACGATTGCGATCGTGGAAGATTGAACACCGCGTGAAAGGAAGCACGCCCCACTCCTTCTCACCCACCCCAGAAAGCCACACATGATCACCACCATGCTGACCACACCACCCACCCACCTAGCCACCACAGGCTGGACCAGCGACACCCTCAACCACGCCGCAAACCTCAACCACACCGGCAGCATGAACTGGGTCTTCCTCGGATCCGTCATCATCGGCATCGTCACCGCCCTCTTCGCCTACATCGGCATCACCCAAATCGCCTCATCCCGCCGAGGCGACGTCCGCCAAGCAGGCCGCCAATCCGCCGTAGCCGCCATCGGCACCTTCTGGGTAGCCCTCGCCATCGGCGGATTCACCACCCTTCTCGTATCCGGCGTAGGCAGCTTCCTCACCAGCGTCTTCGGCCAATAACCCAACACCCATGCGCATCCGCACCGACGACGCCGCCACCCGCGTCGAATTCACCTTCTACGACCTACCCGGCGAAGCCCGCTGGTTCCAATGGGTCAGGTTCTACATCGCCTGCCTCATCGGCATCCCCCCTCACCTCCTTCACCCTCTGGCTACTCGGATCACTCTTCACCCACGGCCCCTGGCTCACCATCACAGCCACCCTCACCGGCGCCACCATCACCATCATCGCCACCACAGCCATCCTCACCATCACCGGCCGATACGAAACCCCGCCACCCCCCCCTCACCTACCGAATCCACCAACTCCGCGCCGAACTCCACGCACCCCGAACACCCCCCACCCATCGACGGCCCCGCCCTCACCATGCCCGACTGGAGCAGCCGCCCCACCGCCGCACCCGTCCACGGACCGTCCATGTTTGGAGCCCCCAGTGACAGTCATCACCCGCCTGCGGCGCAGCCTCAGCGCGCTACGTGAACACCACACCGAAACCAAACGCATCCGCACCACCGAACCCTACGGACACGCAAACCTCCTGGCTTCACCCATCACCAACGAAACCTGGCTCTTCTTCCGCCTCAACGACCAAACCTGGCGAGGCCGCTCCGCCCCCCCCAACGCGACGCCACCATCCGCACCAGCGCCACCATCTGGTCCCAACTCCTCGGCGAACGCATTTGGCTGCGAAGCTACCCCACCACATACCCCACCAACGCCATCACCCAGGCATACAGCAACACCGCACCACAACCAGTCCCCACCAACCCCACCACCGACACCGAAGGCTGGCAAGGCCGCCTCAAACGCCAAGCCCAAGCCATCAACCAACTCAACGCCACACGATGGCGAACCATTCTCGCCATCCGCCTCTCCAACCGCGCCATCGACCGCACCGAACTACCCCTGTGCATACCCGGTCCCCCCGTACCCCACAACATGCACAACTACCTACCCATCCAAGAACGCGTCGACCACCTCACCCGTACCCTCACCGGCTACAACCCCCACGCGCCATGGGCAGAACCCATGACCACCAAAAGCGTCGAAGCAGTATTCATCGAATCCATGCGCATGGGACTACCCGGACACGGCCCCATCCACCCCAGCGCCGACGCACTCCAACCCTCCGTCCAACTCACCACCCTCCACAACGGCGAAACCACCTCCCGCTACACCGCCATCCTCCGCGTCGAAAACGCCCCAGACAACATCGACACCAACGACCTCCTCACCCCACCACTGGCCTGGTACGGCACCCGCACCACCCGCACCGACCTCGTCGCATGCGGAGACATCATTGACGGACGCGAACTCAAAAACACCGCCGAACTCCTCGTACGCCAAAACGCCTCCATCGCCCGTGCAGACCGAGCACAGGGATACGACACCCGCCCAGAAGTCGAAGACGGCCTCACCCGCGCCCGCAGCTACCGACGCGAAGTCAACTCAACCTCATCATCCCTGCGCCACCGCTTCACCGGACTCATCAAAATTGCCGTCACCGAAAACACCCCCGAAGACACCGCCGCCGCCGTCCGCGCCATCCGCGCCGCCGCCGACGCCGACAACAACACCACCCTCACCCACGAACTCGGCCAATACACAGACTGGCTCACCTTCCAACCTGGCCGCGAATGGGACTTCACCGGTCACCTCACCCAAATGCCCATCATCAGCTGGGCCGCAGGAATGCCCCAAGTCACCGGCAAAGCAGGCGCCGAAACAGGCGCACTCCTAGGCAGCATCGCCGGAACCAACGAGGTCTACCACATGGACTGGTGGGAAGGCCCCCGCCGCAACCGCGCCGGAACCACCCTCGTCACCGGTAACCTCGGCGAAGGAAAATCCACCCTCGCCGTTCGCGCCGCCTACGAAGCCACCCTCGCAGGCATCCCCACTCTCGTCATCGACCCTTCCCCACACGGCTCCCTCGCCCGCATTGCACACTTGAAATCCATCAACCACCGCTCCCGCGTCGTCCCCATCACCAAAGAAGCACCACCGGGCGCACTCATGCCCCACACCGCCATCCCCGAACCACGCCCCACCGACTTCGAAAACACCGAAGAATACGAAGGCGACCGCCGCGCCCGCGCCTCCGAACGCATTGCCCACGCCATCGACATGACCCGCGCCTGCCTACCCATCGGCATGGCAGAAAACCCTGACACCCTCGCCGCCATCGAAGCAGCTTGCAACGCCGTCGGCGGCGCCTACGGCACCCACAGCCAAGAAATCATCGACGCGCTCACCAAAGAAGGCACCGCCGGAGCCCGCGCGGCCGCCCAACTTGCCGGAAAACGCGAATCCCTCGAAGGACAACTCGTCTTCCCCGCCACCGAAGTTAACCCAGACAAAGTCATCGACCTCGTCAGCTCCGAAACTCTCACCATCGTCACCATCCCCGGCATCGAAGTCCCCGAAGCAAACATGCCCCGCTCCGAATGGACCAGCCAAATGCGCCAAGCCGTACCCATCCTCCTGGGTGCAGCCCGCCTAGCCTCCCTCCACCTGTGGGCCGACCGAGAACGCAAACTGCAAATCATCGACGAACTCGGCGTCCTGGCAGCAGGCCAATCAGCCATTACCTCACTTATGCGCCGATCCGCCCTCGACACCCGCAAAGTCGCCGCAGCCGTCATGTGGATCATGCACACCATCACCCCACTTACCCACCTCGGCGACGATCTCATCCGAACGCTCATCGGACAATTCATCACCTTCCGAGCCAGCGAACGCAACGCCAACGAAGTCGCGCAACTCATGCGCACCCCCACCGGCGAAGGATGGCCAGAACGCATCGAACGCCTCCGCAACGCCGAAATGCTCATACGCGGATTCGACGACCGCCTCGCCATCACCGCACACGACTGGGCATGGTGGACACCCGAACTCCGCTCTGCAGCAAACACCACCAGCCTCCACACCCCACCCCGCGTCGCCGACGTCTACGGCGACTGGTCCGCGTGACTCCCCACCCACGGCGCCCCCGAGACCACACCCCGGCCAGACGCCTCACCCGATACCTCAGCATCGCTGCACTCACCGCACTGCTCTGCACCGCACCCCCGCCCCCCACAAACGCAACACCCAACCCACCCACCCCGTCAGCAACACCCACCCTCACACCCACCCAACCACCAACACCCCCCAACCCGCTTGAAGACCTCGGCAACACCATCCGTGGAACCCAGTCCGACCTCCAATGCAAAAACCCACCCACCCCAGGAGACCCAAAAAACGGACTCGCAGGATGGATTGACGCAGGCCCCTCAACCCCCGGAAATGGCCTCTACTCCCGCTACGGGTACGGCGGCTACGAACCGGTCATCTACGACCCAGGATGTCCCCTGTCCATACACAACGGCGCCCAAGGAGCAATCTCACGCATCTTTGACCCACGCAACGAAGCCGCCACCCTCTACATACAACTCCAACTCATAGCAGTAGCAGTAGCAGTAGAAGCCACACACATCGTCTTCACCCCCGAAGGAATCTGGTCCTTCATCACACCCATCACCTCATTCACCCGTCACACTCTCGGAGTCAGATGGTGGCTACTCTTCGGAACACTCTCCCTAGCAGCCACCGGTATCTACTGGCTACTGCGATCCCGTCGCGGCGACCTCGCCGAAGCTAGCTCCGCCTCAGCCAAATCCGCACTCATCCTCACAACCGGAGCCCTCACTCTGGCCACCACCGTCACAGCCGGGTCGCTCATCTCATCCGGAGTCGCGGCCTTCTATACAGCAATGGGGGAAGCAACCACCCAAGCCCCTCACATCAGCAGATCAGTCAATTCTGCCCAACTCAACCCACCTACAGACCTGCCTCCCCTCGGAAAAACAGACGCAGTCATCGGCGACATGCTCATGCAAAACGTCATCTACCCCTCCTGGGCCACCATCCACTTCGGCCCAGATCAAAAAGCTGCCGCACAGTTCGGCCCACGCCTGTTTGCTGCCGGAACATACACCCGTCACGAAGCTCAACGCGCCGCCACCGACCGCGCCTACGCCGCCCACATTCAAGCAGCCAAAAAGCCGACTATGCACGCGTAGCCGCCGAATACCACACCACCTACCCAGGCACCTATGACCGATACTTCGCAGGGAACAACACCAGCGAACGACCCTCCGCTGCCCTGGCAGGACTTCTCGCCTGCCTACCTATCGTTATCTTCCTCACTTGGTCTCTATGGTGGATGGGCACCCTGCGCCTCGTACTCGATATCGCGCTAGCCATCGCGCCGATCGGCGCGCTCATAGCCCAATTTCCCCGCCTTCAATGGACAGCCAGCGCCATGGTGCGCTGGATCAGCTCCTATTTTCTCACCGCGGCGATTGCCACAACTCTCTTCGTCGTCTTTGTGGCTGGGGGAGTGGGCAACATACTCGGTGCCGAAGCCAGCACCTCTGCAAAAGTACTCGCGATGCTCATCATGCTCGTTGTAGCCCGCTCTGCCTGGAAACGCAGACACCTGCTTGCCCAACACACTGGCGTCAACAAAGACACCCGAACACTTGCGACCGCATTAGAAGCACTGCGCGAGGAATTCCGGCAACTAAGAGACAACTCAGCTAAAAACACCCCCACCGAAGCAGTAACCCCTTCAGCAGTTTTTGTAAAAGCTGAGACAAACCACACCAACGACCGAGAACTCCCCGACGAAACCCCTCGCCGTATCACCGTGCACGAAGAAACCACCCAGACCGCTGAACAGCGCACGACACTAACTCCACAACAACCCACTGCTTATTACGAGAACGAGCAGCCCCAGACACTCATAGCTGCACAGACGCCGAATAACTTCGATGATCTAATCCAGCATCGATTAGATCAAGCCAACAACATGCATGTGCACGGGCATCGGATAGATCGGCCGCGCCGCCTGGACGCGTCGTCATGCTCTCCCAATGTCGCTGCTTCAAAGGTCCACAAGAACAACAACCTCACGCGTCAAGAGAACCAAAAAGAAAGGAGTCAACGTGCCTGCACATCCGATGCATAGGTCTGCGCGTGTGGTGTCGGTGTTGGCGTGGATGCTGAACAGTCCTCGCAGAGCAGCCGTTGTCGTTATAACAGTCGGTGTCGTGTCACTAACCCTGCTGGTCGGGCTCATTACAGCAGTCACCGGCAAAGCCAACGATCCAGCAACAGCAAAAGAAAGTGGTTTCGACCGCTCGTCCTGTCAAATTGTGGCGAGTGGCTTTGCTCATGATTTCTTCGTAGCCCCGAAAGATAAACAGTGGGCAAGCAGAGTGGGTAGATGGATTGATCCACAGCTAAGTGACGCCGTGTCAGACATCGATCCTTCCCGTGTGCCCTCAGGCACACCGAATCAGGTGAATCATCACGATGAAACAGCATCGTGTGATGTAGTTTTCGACGTTAAACCGGCGAATGTTCGTGTGCGGGTTGAGGCCTCTACTCCCGCAGGGGATGGCCTTTGGTATGTGACTGCGTGGCGTGAATTGAAGACAAATATTGCCGACGCACCCCAAGCATCATCCGGACTTATAGAACTTTCACCAGTTCCTGTTATGACTTTTACCGCGCTGAGAACGCTTTGATGAAGCTGCGCTATGTGGCAGGACTGCTGGTTACCTGCCCGTTGATAGCGAGTTTTCTTGTGCCAGGCGAATCATCAATGTCGATGTTTCCGACACCTGGCCGCTCAATCTTGAATACGGGGACTAGCTGCGTGAAAGCAGAAAGCGTGTCCCAGCTGGGGTTAAGTGATGAGCAGACGGATGTGGCGCGGAGAGGTATCGCGGCGGCGCAACGCGCGGGAGTGGGGCGTGTAGGTTCCGAGATCATTGTGGCGACGGGTTTGGTCGAGTCTGAGCTGACGAATCTCTCACATGGGGATAGGGATTCACTCGGTTGGTTGCAACAACGCCCTTCTCAAGGGTGGGGCAATAGCCAAAACGTTGATGCTGCAGCGGATGATTTTTTCGCAGCGTTGAAGCAGGTTCCAGATTGGCAGAATTTGGAACCTGGTGCTGCTGCACAAAAGGTTCAGCGTTCTGCCTTTCCGGACAGATATGCGCAGCGGATGGGGGAGGCCCGCAACATTGTGGCCACGTTGACAGGAGCGGATTGTCCAGTTCAGGCGGTGGCTGCGGCCCGCTCTGGAGTGGCTGGGGTGGTTTTGGCGTGGGTGGACTCTCATGTGGGCGATGAGTACGTCATGGGAGCTAATGGTCCTGGAGCCTGGGATTGTTCGAGCTTTGCGCGTACTGCGTTCGCGCAGGTCGGTTTAGATATGCCTAGAACTGCTGATGCTCAACGTGATTGGTGCGCGCAGGGGAATTGTGAGCGTGTAGGGGAGGGGGCAGAACAACCAGGTGATCTTATTTTTTGGGACTCTTACCTCGGCCCGTCGACGGTTGGGCATGTGGCTGTAGTGAAAGAACCCAGTACGCGCACAACCGTGGATGCCAGGTCACGTTCTCAAGGCGTCATCCACGGGACGTATCCGCAGGCAAAGAACAAAAACATTCTGGAGTTTTGGCGACCAAAAATGTCCTCGAGATGAGCGGGGGCGTTTATGTGTGGGGTTCGTGGCGGCTAGGGCTGCGTAATGGAGGGTTAAGTGGATATGAGCGCTGGTGTTGTAAACGAAGGTGTGGGGCGCACTCGTGCTGAGCGTTTGGACGTCCTGCCGTTCACGTGGATGCATGGGCGACTGCTGGTTGGTTCTGGTGTGGGGTGGGCTCTTGATGCCATGGATGTGGGGCTTATTTCGTTTGTCATGGCTGCCCTGGGTAAGCAGTGGCACTTGTCAGATGGAGCTTTGTCGCTGATTGGGTCGATTGGGTTTGTGGGTATGGCTGTGGGAGCCACATTGGGTGGACTTCTAGCTGATCGTTTTGGTCGGCGTCAGGTGTTTGCGGGGACTCTTTTGGTTTATGGGGTGGCAACGGGTGCCTCAGCGCTCGCGACGGGGGTCGGTCTTCTTATGGCTTTGCGTTTTTTGGTGGGGTTGGGGTTGGGGGCGGAGTTGCCTGTGGCTTCGACTTTGGTCAGTGAATATTCCCCTCGGCATATTCGGGGGCGCATGGTGGTTGCGTTGGAATCTTTTTGGGGCGTGGGGTGGATTTTCGCTGCTTTGATTGCGTATTTCGTTATTCCCTCGAGTCCTGATGGATGGCGGTGGGCGCTGGGTATTGGTGTGGTGCCGACGGTGTACGCGGTGGTGGTGCGGTTCGGGTTGCCAGAGTCTGTGCGTTTTCTTGAGAGGGCTGGGCGTGTTGATGAGGCTGAGGCTGCGGTGCGTCGGTTTGAGGAGGCTGCGGGTGTTTCTGGGGCTGGTGGTGGGTCGGTTGGTGGGGTGGAGGTTGTTGGTGAGGTGGCGGGAGGGATTTGGTCGTCGGTGTTGCGGTGGAGGACGGTGTCATTGTGGGTGGTGTGGTTCATGGTGAATTTTTCGTATTACGGGGCGTTTATTTGGTTGCCGAGTTTGTTGGCTAAGCAGGGTTTTGATTTGGTGAAGTCGTTTGAGTACACGCTGGTGATCACGTTGGCGCAGTTGCCGGGGTATGCGGTTTCGGCGTGGTTGATTGAGTGGTGGGGGCGCCGGGTGACGTTGGTGGTGTTTTTGGTGGGGTCGGCTTGTGCTGCGGGGGTGTTTGGTTTTGCGTCGTCGCCGTTGTTGATTGTTGTTTTTGGGATGGTGTTGTCGTTTTTTAATTTGGGGGCGTGGGGTGCGTTGTACGCCGTGTCGCCTGAGGTGTATCCGACGGCGGTTCGTGGTGTGGGGGTGGGTGCTGCTGCGGGGTGTGGGCGTCTTGCGTCGGTGGTGGCGCCTTTGTTGGTGCCGTTTTTGCTTGGTGTTGGTGGGAATGTGTTGGTGTTTGTTGTGTTTGGGGTTGCGTTTGGGGTGGCAGCGGTGGCTGCGTTGGGGTTGCCTGAGATGAGGTCTCAGGCGTTGGGGTGATGTGGGGGTTAGGTGAGGGCGCGCAGGATGTCTTCTACGCGTTCTTTGGCGTCGCCGAAGAGCATGGCGGTGTTGTTGTTGAAAAAGAGAGGGTTTTGGACTCCTGCGTATCCGGCGTTCATGGAGCGTTTGAAAACGATGACGTTTTTTGCTTCCCAGACGCGTAGTACGGGCATGCCGGCGATGGGGGATTCGGGGTCGTCGAGGGCTGCGGGGTTGACGGTGTCGTTGGCGCCGATGACGAGGACGACGTCGGTGTTGGTGAAGTCGTCGTTGATTTCGTCCATTTCGAGGACGATGTCGTAGGGGACTTTGGCTTCGGCGAGTAGGACGTTCATGTGGCCGGGTAGGCGTCCGGCGACGGGGTGAACTCCGAAGCGGACGTTAATTCCGGCGTTGCGTAGTGCGGTGCTGATGGCGGCTACGGGGTATTGGGCTTGGGCTACGGCCATGCCGTAGCCGGGGGTGATGATGACGGAGTTGGCGTTTTTGAGGAGGGTGGCGACGTCTTCGGCGGTGGTTTCGCTGTGTTCTCCGTAATCCTTGGTGTCGTTGGTGATGGTGCCTTCTGAGCCGAAGCCGCCGAGGATGACGGAGGTGAATGATCGGTTCATGGCTTTGCACATGATGTAGGAGAGGTAGGCGCCGGAGGAGCCGACGAGGGCGCCGGTGATGATGAGTAGGTCGTTGTTGAGCATGAATCCGGAGGCTGCTGCTGCCCATCCGGAGTAGCTGTTGAGCATGGATACGACTACGGGCATGTCTCCGCCGCCGATGCTGGCTACGAGGTGCCAGCCTAGGGCGAGGGCGGTGAGGGTCATGAGGATGAGTGGTATTGCGTGGGCTGTGGGGGTGAACCACAGCATGAGGGTGAGGCAGATGAGTAGTGCTGTGAGGTTGATGAGGTTGTGGTGGGGGAGGGCGAGGGGGGCGGATTTGATGCGTGCGGAGAGTTTGAGGAAGGCGACGATGGAGCCGGTGAAGGTGAGGGCGCCGATGAAGATGCCGATGAAGACTTCGCCGTTGTGGATGAGTGTGAGTGCTCGTGTGTCGCTGGTGGTGGCAGCGATGTGGTTGCCTGCTTCGATCCAGGAGTTGTAGCCCACGAGGGTGGCGGCGAGTCCGACGAAGCTGTGGAGGAGGGCGATGAGTTCGGGCATGTGGGTCATTTCGACTTTGAGTGCCCGGGCGGTACCGATAGCTGCGCCGGCGAGGATGCCGATGATGAGCAGCGCGATGGTCCATGTGGGGGCGTCTTGGGTGATGGTGACGCCGAGGGTGAAGATGAGGGCGATGGCCATGCCGGCGATGCCGTAGCCGTTTCCTGCGCGGGCTGTTTCGTGTTTTGACAGTCCGGCGAGGGCGAGGATGAACAGTAGCCCGGAGACGATGAAGGCGCCTTGGGTCATGGTGGCGGTCATGATGGGTCCTTGTGGAACATGGCGAGCATGCGGTGGGTGAGGGTGAATCCGCCGAATACGTTGATGCTGGCGACGAGGACGGCGATGAAGGCCAGGGTGGAGATGAGTGTGTTGTTTGTGGTGATTTGGGTGATGGCTCCGATGATGATGATTCCGGAGATGGCGTTGGTGACGCTCATGAGAGGGGTGTGGAGGGCGTGGTGGACGCTGCCGATGACGTAGAAGCCGATGACTACGGCGAGGGCGAATACGACCGTGTGGGATAGCAGGGGTGCTGGGGTGAAGGCGGCGAGGGCGAGGAAGAGAGCGGAGGCTACGCCGATGCCGATGTAGCGGCGTATGGGGTTAGGGGTTGGTGGGGGTTGTGTTGGTGGAGTTGGGGTTGTGTTGGTGGGGGGTGTGTTGGCGGAGATATTGACGGGGGGTGGGGGCCACATGAGGTTGCCGTTGTGGATGACTGTCATGCCGCGGATGACGCTGTCGTCCATGTCGAGGGCGAGGTGGCCGTCTTTGTGGGGGGTGAGGAGATTGAGGAGGTTGACGATGTTGGTGCCGTAGAGCTGTGAGGCTTGGGTGGGGAGGCGTCCGGCCAGGTCGGTGTACCCGATGATGGTGACGCCGTTGGGGGTGGTGGTTTTTTCGCCGGGGATGACGCCTTCGACGTTGCCCCCGTTGGCTGCGGCCATGTCGACGATGACGGATCCGGGTTTCATGCTGTTGACCATGTCAGCGGTGATGAGTCGTGGTGCTGGGCGGCCGGGGATGAGGGCAGTGGTGATGATGATGTCGACGTCTTTGGCTTGTTCGGCGTACACGGCTGCTGCAGCGGTTTCGTAGGCGCTGCTGGTTTCGCGTGCGTAGCCGTCGGTGGAGGTTGTTTTTTCGTTGGTGTTGACTGCGACGAATTCAGCGCCCATGGATTGGACTTGTTCGGCGACTTCGGGGCGAGTGTCTGTGGCTCGGACAATGGCGCCGAGACTTCCGGCTGTTCCGATGGCGGCGAGTCCGGCTACGCCTGCGCCGGCGATGAGGATTTTGGCGGGGGGTACTTTTCCGGCTGCGGTTACTTGGCCGGTGAAGAAGCGGCCGAATTCGTGTGCGGCTTCGATGACGGCGCGGTAGCCGGCGATATTGGCCATGGAGGACAGGACGTCTATGGATTGTGCGCGGGAGATGCGGGGGACGGCGTCCATGGCTAGTGCGGTGATGTTGCGTGTGGCGAGTTTGTCGACCATGGCGGGGTCGGTGCGGGGGTTGAGGAGGCTGATGAGGGTGGCGCCGTCGCGGATGTTGTCGAGTTCTTCGTCGTTGGGGGGGTTGATTTTGGCGATGATGTCGGCTGCCCAGGTGGTGGCGGTGTCGCCGATGTGTGCGCCTGCTTCGAGGTAGGCGTCATCGCAGATGTCGGCGCGTTCGCCTGCGCCGGATTCGATGATGACGTTGTGTCCGAGTTTGATGAGGGTGGTGACGGTGCTGGGGGTGGCGGCGACGCGGGTTTCGCCGGGGGTGGTTTCCTGCGGTATGCCGATCAGCACGGGTGGCTCCTTCGCCTTTTTTGCCGCGACGTGGCTGTCCGGGAGTCTCCGGGGTGTGTGTCGCGCTGACCTGCCAGACTCTATCCGTCTATCTTCGTCGAAAGGGTGATCATGCCTGGCAGTAGCGAAAGTGTGCAGAAGTTCACGAAGGTGGCGGGGCGGTCGCGGGGGTTTTCGGCGCGTGATTTGTCTTTGGTGGCTTCGTTTGCTGCGTTGATTTGGGTGTTGGGTGTGCCGGGGGCTATTGATCCGGTGGGGTCGGGTGTTCCTATTACTTTGCAGACGTTGGGTGTGATGTTGGCTGGTGCTGTGTTGGGTGCACGGCGTGGTGCCGCGGCGTCGTTGGTGGTTATTGCTTTGTGTGCGATGGGGTTGCCTGTGTTGGCGGGTGGTCGCGGTGGTTTGGGCGTGTTTGTCTCGCCGACGGTGGGGTTTTTGGTGGGGTGGGTTCCGGGGGCTGCGGTGGTGGGGTGGTTTGCGTCGCAGGGTCCGCGGTCTGTGGTGTGGCAGTTGGTGGGGTGTTTGGTGGGGGGTGTTGGTGTGATTCATGCGGTGGGTGTTCCGGTGATGGCGTGGCGTGCGCATTTGTCTGTGGGGCAGGCGTTGTTGGCTGATGCGGTGTTTGTGCCTGGTGATGTGGTGAAGGTTGTTGTTGCGGTGGGTGTTGCGGTGGCTGTGCATCGTGCTGTGCCGGAGTTGTTGTCGGTGGGTGGGGGTAAGTGATGGTGTTTTTGGGAAGGGGTGGTTGGGTGTGATCGAGTTTCGTGGCGTTTCCCATAGTTTTGGGGGGCGTGAAGTGTTGCGTGGTGTTGATGTTTCGTTGGGGGAGAAGCGGGTTGGAGTGATTGGCGCGAATGGGTCGGGTAAGTCGACTTTCGCGCGGATGATTAATGGTTTGGTGTTGCCTTCTGTTGGGCAGGTGGTGGTGGATGGTGTTGATGTTGGGGTGGATGCGGTTGCGGTGCGGCGGCGGGTGGGGTTTGTGTTTCCTGATCCGGATTCGCAGATTGTGATGCCGACGGTGGGGGAGGATGTGGCGTTTTCGTTGCGGCGGCGGCGTTTGTCTCGGGTGGAACGGGACGCGGTGGTTGGGGAGGCGTTGTCGCAGATTGGTTTGGCTGGGCGTGGGGGACATCCGGCGGCGCGTTTATCGAGTGGGCAGAAGCAGTTGTTGGCGTTGGCTGCGGTGTTGGTGACGGAGCCGAGTGTGTTGGTGTGTGATGAGCCGACGACGTTGTTGGATCGGCGGAATGCTCGGGCTGTCGCGAGTCGGATTGAGTCCTTGTCGCAGCAGGTGGTGTTGGTAACTCATCATTTGGAGTTGTTGCGGGGGTGGGATCGGGTGTTGGTGTTCGATGAGGGTGAGGTGGTTTTTGATGGGGGGGCTGATGAGGCGATTGCGTTTTATGTGGAGTTGATGGATGGGGTGGGGTCGTGCTGAGTGGTTTGTATGTGGAGGGAGATTCGTGGCTGCATCGGGTGCGGCCTGGGGTGAAGTTGGTGGGATTGTTGGTGTTTACGACGTGTTTGTTGGTGTGGTCGGGGGTGGTGGCTGTTGTGGTTGGTGGGGTGGTTGTGGTTGTGGCGGGGTTGTGTGGGGGGCTGGGGTGGTTGTGGTTGTGGCGGGGTGTGTGGGGTTTGCGATGGTTGGTGGTGGTTTTGGGGGTGGTGCAAGTTGTGGTTAATGGGGTTTTTGATGCGTTTGTTGTGGTTGGTGGGTTGGTGGTGGCTGTTGTGGCTGCGTCGGTGGTGACTGCTACGACGAAGACGGCGGAGATGATGGATGCGGTGGTGGTGGGGGTGCGTCCGTTGAGGTGCGTGGGGGTGGATGCAGATCGGGTGGGTTTGGTTTTTTCTTTGGTGTTGCGGTCGGTGTTTGTGGTGGCGGGGATTGTGGAGGAGGTGGGGCAGGCACGGAAGGCGAGGGGGTTGGAGCGGAGTTTTCGGGCGTTGTTGGTGCCGGTGGTGGTTCGGACTGTTCGGCATGGGGAGCGTATGGGGGAGGCGTTGGTGGCTCGTGGGGTGGATGACTGATTGATGTGCTGGTTAGTTTTTTGTGGTTTTTAATGTGGATACATGTCTATTGAGCTGGGTTTTTATGTGTGGGTTGGTGGTGGGTGGGGTGTTGGTTCGGGGTTGGGGCTGGTCTCGATTTTTCTTTTGCGGGGCGGACCGTGTATGTTTTTTCTTGTTGAGCCGGAGAGTTCCGGTTCCGCCCCGATAGCTCAGTCGGCAGAGCGTCTCCATGGTAAGGAGAAGGTCTAGGGTTCGATTCCCTATCGGGGCTCAGGCTTCCAACGCCCGCTGCTTAATCGTTTCGGCGGTATCTGGTGGCGGGCGTTGTTACTGCCCTGGCGGGGTAGCTCAGGTGGTTAGAGCACACGACTCATAATCGTGGTGTCGCGGGTTCGACTCCCGCCCTCGCTACGATCATTTTTTAGCTCGAGTTTATTCGAGCCCACTGATCGTTCGCAAGGACAGGTAGCCGTGGCAAGCAAAAGCAGTGACGTTCGGCCCAAGGTCACTTTGGCATGTGCTGAATGTAAAAACCGCAATTACATCACTAAAAAGAACAAGCGAAACGATCCTGATCGTATTGCTTTGTCGAAGTACTGCGGTAACTGCAGGCGACACACGGCTCACAAGGAAACTCGTTGATTTCCTGTCTGTGAAAGTTTCTGAAGAGGCTGTCAACCATATGGTTGACAGCCTCTTTGTGTTGGAGTTCCGGGGGGAGGCGTGGTTTTCGATGCGAGTGGTTCACATAAGGTGGCGGGTATGAGTTCTCTTGCTGCGTTGGAGGGACGGTCTTGGCCATCTGCTGCTCCGTTTGAGGTGGGGCGTGAGCATGTGCGGGCTTTTGCTCGGGTGGTGGGGGCGTCTGCTTCTGTGCATTTTGATGTGCAGGCTGCACGGTCGGCAGGTTTTGAGGACCTGGTGGCGCCTGTGACTTTTGTGGCAACGGTTGCGCAGCAGAGCGAATGGCTGCTGTGGGGGGATCCGCAGGTGGGGATTGACTTTCAGCGTGTCGTTCACGGAGAGGAACGCATTGAGATAGTGCGCCCAATTGTGGCAGGTGACGTGTTGTCAGCTGAGTTGTTGATTGAGCGTGTACGTGAAGTACGCGGTAACACCATGTTGACAACGCGTACAGATCTATCCGGAGCTGACGGTGTTCGGTTGGCATCGGTGTGGTCGATGATCGTCGTGCGTGCCGATGAGGTTGAAGGGGACTCCTGATGAGTGGCGTGTTGTTTGAGTCGGTGCGTGTAGGGGACGAATTGCCTGGACGGGTGGTGTCTTTTTCGCGTGAAGACGTAGTGGCGTATGCCGCGGTCAGCGGCGACAGGAACAGAATTCATTGGGATGATTCGTATGCTCGTGAGGTAGGGCTTCCGGGCGTAATTGCGCATGGAATGTTCACGATGGGCTCGGCCTCTTCGCTGGTAGAGGATTGGGTTGGTGCGAGCGGTTTTGTCTCTGCGTATAGAGCGAAGTTCACTGATGTAGTGCCGGTTCCCTATGCGGGTTCGGTGCAGGTGGGTGTTGCTGGTGTCGTCAAGTCTGTTGATGAGCAGGCGCGATCGGTTGTTGTAGAGCTTTCGGCGTCGGTTGATAACCGCAAAGTGTTGGGGAATGTTCGAGTAACGGTCGTGTTCGTGTGAGATGGCTCCTTTTGTCGTTGTGATTGTGAAGGGTGTTGTGTGGTGAAGGTTAAGGAAGGCGTTGCGCTGGCTTCGTTGACGACGATGCGGGTGGGCGGACCAGCTGATCGTGTTGTTACGGCGGAGTCCTCGGATGAGTTGATTGCGGCTGTGCGTGAGGTTGATGAGGCAGGTGAGCCGCTGCTGGTTGTTTCGGGAGGTTCCAATCTTCTGGTTTCAGATGAAGGCTTTCCGGGCACAGTGGTGCAGGTGGCGAACCGTGGTGTTCGTGTGAAGGAGTCCAGCGAGTGTGGGGGTGTGCTCGTTGAGGTGTCTGCAGGGGAGTCCTGGGATGGTTTTGTGGCCCAGGCTGTGGATTCTGGGTGGGCTGGTGTAGAGGCTTTGTCGGGTATTCCTGGCTTGGCGGGCGCGACTCCGGTGCAGAACGTGGGGGCTTATGGCCAGGATGTGTCGCAGACGTTGGCGCGGGTGCGAACGTGGGATCGCCTACGGGGTGAGGTTCGTAGCTTTGCGAACGTCGATTGTGGTTTTGGCTATCGGCATTCGATGTTCAAGGCGCAGTCGCATGATGGTGCACCTCGGTTTGTGGTGTTGGACGTGACATTCCAGTTGGCGTTGGCTGATTTGTCTTCGCCGGTGGCCTATCAGGCGTTGGCGGATGCTTTGAATGTTTCGATGGGGGAGCGGGTGCCGTTGGCAGATGCTCGGGCTGCAGTGTTGAGTCAGCGGGGTCTGCGCGGAATGGTTGTGGATGAAGCAGATCACGACACATGGAGTTGTGGGAGCTTTTTCACTAATCCGATCCTGACTGCAGAAGAGTTTGAGCAGTTGGAGCACCGGGTTGGGGATCGTCTGGGGGCGGGTGTGCGTCCACCGCGTTTTCCTGCTGGTGATGGGTGTGTGAAGTCCAGCGCTGCGTGGCTGATTGATCGTGCTGGTTTTGGTAAGGGGTTCGGTATGCCAGGGCCGGCTGCTTTGTCGACAAAGCACACGTTGGCGTTAACGAATCGTGGTTCGGCTTGTGCTGCTGATGTGATCGAGTTGGCACGTGCGATTCGAGATGGAGTTTTGGATGTTTTTGGTGTTTGTTTGGTGAATGAGCCAGTGATGGTGGGGTTGTCACTCTGATCTTTGGTGTTAAAAGTGTCGTCACGCGAGGTGTGGCGGCACTTTTGTGTGGTTCATGGTGTTTCGGCAGGTGTGTTGATCCAGTTGTTGATGTCAGTGAGCATGCGGGTTTTGCTGCTGGTGGAGGCGGTTGAGGCGTAGACAGATCGGCGTGCGAGTTCTGCGAGTTCTTTGTCTGTGAAGCCGTGGTGGTTGCGTGCTATTTCGTATTGGGCTGCGAGACGGCTTCCGAAAAGGAGTGGATCGTCGGCGCCTAGGGCGATGTGTGCACCTGCTTCATAGAGCGTTCTTAGGGGGAGGGCGGCGGTGTTGTTGTATACGCCGAGGGCTACGTTGCTTCCGGGGCAGATTTCGAATCCGACTCCTTTATCGATGGCGCGTTGGAGTAGGTGGGGGTCTTCAGCTGCTCGAACGCCATGGCCGAAGCGATGCGGGTGGAGTGAATCGAGGATGTGGGCGAGGTGGTCTGGGCCTAGGAGTTCTCCTCCGTGTGGTACCAGGGTGAGTCCTGCGCGGGCGGCGATACGAAATGCGGGAGCAAATTCGCTTGTTTCGCCGCGACGCTCGTCGTTCGATAGGCCGAAACCGATGACCTGCCCGGGGCCGTCGCCGGCGTATCGGGCGGCGAGGCGTGCCAGAGCTCTTGCGTCTAGTGGGTGTCGGGTGCGGCTGGCTGCAACGATGACGCCGATTTCGATACCGAGTTCTGTGTGGGCTTTGCGTGCTTCGTCGAGGATTATTTCGAGGGCGGGGGTGATCCCTCCGAGGTGTGTGGCGTAGCCAGTGGGGTCAACTTGAAGCTCAAGTCTGCGTGATCCTTCGGCGGCGTCGTCTTCGGCTGCTTCATGTAGGACGCGGCGGATATCGCTTTCGGTTGTGATGCAGGCGCGGGCTGCTTCGTAGAGGCGTTGGAATCTGAACCAGCCGCGGCCTTCTGTGTCGGCCAATTGTGGTGGCCAGGTGTTTGTCAGGGCCCGGGGGAGTCGGATGCCGTGTTTGGCTGCGAGGTCTAGGAGGGTGTCGAATCTCATTGAGCCGGTAAAGTGCAGGTGTAGGTGGGTTTTGGGTAGGGCTGTTAGAGATCGAGGAGAGGTCACGGTTTTATCGTGCCATTGGGTGCGTGGCGGATTGTGTCTATTGCGATGGGGTAGTTGCGGTGGGGAGAGTTCATGGGTGACTTGGACTCCAAGGTTCCGTTGGCGTAAGCTCGGTTCCCGGATGCAGTCGTTGCGGTTTCCGCTCGGATTTCATCCGTAGGGCAGTGGCTCAATTGGTAGAGCACCGGTCTCCAAAACCGGCGGTTGGGGGTTCGAGTCCCTCCTGCCCTGCGTTGCAACGTCAGGAAACAGGCCGACGTCAGGACGACATCGCGGACCGCTAGGTGCGGCGTCGGCGATCGAGAGATGAGGACCTGTGGCGAACCAAAAGACAGCCCCAGTGGGGAGCTCTCAGGGGCAGCCTGTTAGAAGCAATCTGTTCACTAGGTTTTTCGCCTCGATTGCGTTGTTTTTCCGTCAGGTCTTTGATGAGCTGGGTAAAGTAGTTCGTCCGTCGCGAGAAGAGCTCGCGCGGTATACGGCTACGGTGATCGTCTTTGTGACGATTGTGATGCTTTTTGTTTTTGGTCTGGACTGGGTGTTTACTCGCCTGGTTTTCTGGATCTTCGCGGAGTGACGTGCCTGGGAGGCTTTACGCTTTTCAAGCACGGTCTCTGAACGTTTGAAACGGCCCCGCAGTGATGCGAGGGCCGTTCTTGTAAGCCCGGTGCCCTTTGTGTGGCGGGCGCGCTGCCGGTCTGCCGGTCGTTGCGCCGTCCGGGATTTCGCACACAATGTCAACAGCAATGTCTGCACGGACGAAGCGCAGGAAAAGGTAGGCAGCGACGTGTCACAGGACTGGACCCCCAGTGAGAGCGATGAGGCCGAAGTTCGCGATCAGGTGAGCGAGGCGACGGCTGCGGATGCCCCGGAGGGCATGACCCAGGATCCGGAAACGGATGTTATTTCGGATGGGGACGCTCTCGTGGACGCGGTTTCCGACAGTGTCGAAGACGCTGAGTACGGGGACACTCCGGCCGAAACTATCTCTGAAGAGGTTAGCGAGGCTGAGGATGGCGCAGTAGAAGGTGAAGCTGAGCTAGAGGTTGAGCAGGAGCTGACGGAGCTCGCCGAGGACGTTGAAGCAGAGCTTGCTGAGGAGGCTGAAGCCGAGGAAGCGGCACTGGAGGTTGCTTCTGACGACATGGTCACTGAAGCCGGTGATGCTGCTGATATCGCGGCTGCTGCAGCTGTTCGTGAAGACGTGAAAGCTAGCACTGAGGATGACCCAGTTGAAGCCCTGCGTCAGGAGCTTCGTTTCGCTGAAGGTGACTGGTATGTCATTCATTCGTACGCCGGTTATGAGAACCGGGTGAAGCAGAACTTGGAGCAGCGGGCCCAGTCGCTGAATCTTGAGGATTACATCTTCCAGGCTGAGGTCCCGATGGAAGAGGTCACCGAGATCAAGAACGGTCAGCGCAAGAAGGTACGGCGCGTGCGTGTTCCTGGTTATGTCTTGGTTCGTATGGATCTGACCGATGAGAGCTGGGGCGCAGTGCGTCACACTCCTGGTGTGACCGGTTTTGTTGGTAACGCTTACTCGCCGGTGCCTTTGAGCATGGATGAAGTTGTCTCGATGCTGGCTCCTGCTGTGGAAGCGAAGCCCGAACCTGTGGCTGAAGTTGAGGATGAATCCTTGGAGTCGGCTGCGGCTAACGCTGCAAACGTGGTCCAGTACGATGTCGATTTCGAGATCGGTGAGTCGGTTACTGTGATGGAGGGACCGTTCGAAACGATGCCCGCCACAATCTCCGACATCCTGCCTGAACAGCAGAAATTGAAGGTGCTTGTGTCGATCTTTGGCCGGGAAACGCCGGTCGAGCTGTCGTTCAACCAGGTCGCCAAGATCTGAGCGTGAACGTTTTCCGTGAAGTAATCGCTTCGCGGACTGCAACCGGGTCATCGCCCATGGCGTGGGCCCACGAGATAAGGAAGTGCTATGGCTCCCAAGAAGAAGGTTTCTGGGTTCATTAAGTTGCAGATCCAGGCGGGTGCTGCCTCGCCGGCGCCGCCGGTTGGTCCGGCCCTGGGTCAGCATGGTGTGAACATCATGGAGTTCGTCAAGGCGTACAACGCTGCGACGGAATCTCAGCGCGGCAGCGTGATCCCTGTTGAGATCACTGTCTACGAAGACCGTACCTTCACGTTCGTTACGAAGACCCCGCCGGCTGCGGAGCTCATTAAGAAGGCTGCTGGTGTTCCTAAGGGATCCGGTACTCCGCACACCACTAAGGTGGGCAAGCTTACGCAGGACCAGGTGCGTGCCATTGCTGAGCAAAAGATGCAGGATCTGAATGCTCATGAGATCGACCAGGCAATGAAGATCATCGCTGGCACCGCCCGTTCCATGGGTATTGAAGTTCAGGACTGAGTTCTGGGTGTAGCTCTGATATGTGTTGATGCGCGCTCACGCCAGCGCGCATCAACACATCTGTCAGATTTGCTGCGACGTTTGTTGTAGCGGCATGATGTTTCGATGGCTCGTCCTGCTCAGCGTCCTTGTCACGCTAAGCGCGGGATGTGGTCTAAGTCGTTATGAAGCGACAGTGGAAGGGTCCAGCGCGGCCCGCACCACGACTCCAAGGACTTTTTGTCCGCCTTATGTGTTCTCTGAGTTTCAGAGAGAAGGAGCAGTTATGAAGCGCAGCAAGGCATACCGCGAGGCAGCTGAAAAGATCGGTTCGCGTCAGTACTCGCCGATCGAGGCTATTCGCCTAGCGAAAGAGACGGCTTCCACAAAGTTCGACGCCACGGTTGAGGTTGCGTTGCGTCTTGGGGTTGACCCGCGTAAAGCAGACCAGATGGTTCGCGGCACGGTTAACTTGCCTAACGGCACCGGTAAAACTGCACGCGTGTTGGTTTTCGCCACGGGTGCGAACGCAGACGCAGCTCGCGAAGCTGGCGCTGATTTTGTTGGTTCTGACGACATGCTGGAGAAGGTCCAGGGTGGTTGGCTGGACTTCGACGCTGTTGTCGCGACTCCTGACTTGATGGGTAAGGTTGGGCGCCTGGGTAAGGTTCTTGGTCCTCGTGGCCTTATGCCTAACCCGAAAACGGGCACGGTGACGATGAACGTCGCCAAAGCTGTCTCTGACATTAAGGGCGGAAAGATTGAGTTCCGCGTCGACAAGCACAGCAACCTTCACTTCATCATCGGTAAGGCTTCTTTCACAGAGGAGCAGCTGCTTGAGAACTACAGCGCTGCTATTGAGGAAGTTGCTCGTTTGAAGCCGTCTGCTTCCAAGGGGCGTTACGTTTCTAAGGCAACGATGGCTACCACGAACAGCCCTGGCATTTCGCTTGACTTGGGCAAAATGCGTGACGCGGAGTGATGAGTCACTCGCGTAATCGTCTGTGAATCTTCGAAGAGCCTTGGTGTGTTGACGCCAAGGCTCTTCGTTATAGGTGTGCGTTGTTGATTTGAATAACTAGGTCTGATTCACCTACTGTTGATGAGACCCATGACCGCCGGTTGTGGGATTCGTTCCGTTTCTTCGTGGCGAACTTTGTAGTCACGAAGTCCCGGAAGGAATTCCGCGTAAACGCCCATCCGGGCAACCAGCGTAGGCCGCTAGAGTTGTTTGCTACCTATGAAAGGTGGCTATGCTCCCGTGTCCTGCGCCGGGAGCTTTTTTTCATGCGTCAACGAGGCTCCGCCTCGGTTGGGATGCCGGCTCGAACCCATGAAGGAGGCCATATGGCAACGCCCGCAAAGCAGGCAGCCATCGCCGAGCTCGAGGAGAAATTCCGCGAGTCCGGTGCGGCCGTGCTGACCGAGTACCGGGGTCTGACTGTCGCGCAGCTTGCTGAGCTGCGCACTCAGTTGCGCCCCAATGGTTCGTACTCGGTGGTGAAGAACACGCTGACGCAGATCGCGGCTACGAATGCTGGTGTTACGGCATTTGATGGCAAGCTCTCGGGTCCGACAGCTGTCGCATTCGTTTCCGGTGACCCGGTGGCGGCTGCAAAGACGTTGCGTGACTTCGCCAAGGCCAACGACAAGCTCGTTATTAAGGGTGCTGTCCTTGACGGTAAGACCCTTAGTGCTGAGGAAGTTGCTCAGCTCGCGGACCTCGAGTCCCGCGAGGTGCTACTTGCCAAGTTGGCGGGTGGCATGAAGGCCAAGATCAGCCAGGCTGCTTACATGTTCGTCGCTCCGCTTTCCAAGGCGGCGCGCACGGTCGACGCTCTTCGCGCCAAGACTGCCGAGGGTGCACCTTCGGCAGACGAGGCTGCTGCCGAGTGATCATTCCGGTGTCCTCACCGGTTTTTTCCGCGTTCGTAAGAGCGCAGCGATGTGCGGTCTAGTTGGCCCTGCATCGAGCAAACGTAGTGACATCAGGAAGGACCATCACCATGGCCAAGCTTTCCACCGAGGAGCTCCTCGCCCAGTTCGAAGAAATGACCCTTATCGAGCTCTCTGAGTTCGTCAAGGCGTTTGAGGAGAAGTTCGACGTTACCGCTGCTGCTCCGGCTGCTGTGGCTGTTGCTGCTCCGGCTGCAGGTGGCGACGCCGCTGCTGCCGAGGAGAAGGACGAGTTTGACGTCATCCTCGAATCCGCTGGCGACAAGAAGATCCAGGTCATCAAAGAGGTTCGTGCACTTACCTCTCTCGGCCTGAAGGAAGCCAAGGACCTCGTTGACGGCGCTCCGAAGGCTGTCCTCGAAGGCGCAAAGAAAGATGACGCTGAGAAGGCTAAGGCTGCCCTGGAGGGCGCTGGCGCCACCGTCACGCTTAAGTGATTGTTGCGGGGTAACCCGCTCTTTCTCTGAGTGAAGGCAGGATAAATCGTCAGATTTATCCTGCCTTCACTGTGTTTGCGGTGGGGGAGTTAGAGGTTTTAGGGGTTCTTTTCCTGGGTGAACCGGTGATGTGTCTTGACGTTAATTTGGATTTTACAGATAAAGTAGGTATGCTAACGCTTTGCGCTGCCCATGTGCTTCTTGGCTTCACCTCTAGTTTTTGTGTGTCCTGACTTACGTTGAAACACATAGAGACTGACAGGTAAAAGGCCAGTTCACGGGTCGTGTATCGAAGCGTAGATCGGTCAGCCTGCTGTGGTCGACATGATTACACCGTCGGGATATGTCATGGATGACACCGACAACGGTGGACGGTCGCCGTTCTAAGTCCTTCGGGGCTAAGGGTGGGCTACGCCTTGTGCATGTTCCTCGTGATCGTTAGTCGAAGCTAAGACTGCATGGTCTGCAGGCGCGCGACCGCCGTCAACCACAGGCCTTGCGGAAGGACCATCCTTGGCTTCCTCGCGTATTGCGACCCAGAAGATGTCGAGCGCCATCACCCCCTCAGGGCGGGTGTCGTTCGCGAAGATTCGCGAACCCCTCGAAGTACCTGACCTTCTTGCTCTCCAAACGGAGAGCTTTGACTGGTTGCTTGGTAACGAGAGATGGCAGGATCGAGTTGCGGAGGCCCTCGAGGCTGGCCGGAACGATGTGGCCGAGCACTCCGGCCTCGAAGAGATCTTTGAAGAGATCTCGCCTATCGAAGACTTCTCGGGTTCGATGTCCCTCTCGTTCCGTGATCACCGGTTCGAAGAGATGAAGTACTCCCTTGAGGAGTGTAAAGAAAAGGACATGACGTACAGCGCTCCGCTGTTCGTCACTGCCGAGTTCATGAATAACACGACTGGCGAAATTAAAAGCCAGACCGTGTTCATGGGTGACTTCCCACTCATGACAGATCAAGGCACCTTCATCATTAACGGCACCGAGCGTGTCGTTGTTTCGCAGCTGGTGCGCAGCCCTGGTGCATATTTCGAGTCTGCGCCAGATAAAACCAGCGACAAAGACATTTTCACTGCCAAGATCATCCCGAGCCGTGGGGCCTGGCTCGAATTCGAGATTGACAAGCGTGACCAGGTTGGCGTTCGTGTTGATCGCAAGCGCAAGCAATCTGTCACGGTACTCCTTAAAGCACTAGGCTGGACCGACGCTCAGATCCTTGAAGAGTTTGGTGAGTACGACTCCATGCGTGCCACCCTCGAAAAGGACAACACCGCTTCGCAGGATGAAGCCCTTCTTGACATCTACCGCAAGCTGCGTCCGGGTGAACCTCCGACCAAGGAAGCAGCTCAGAACCTCCTTAACAATCTGTACTTCAACCCCAAGCGTTATGACCTTGCCAAGGTCGGCCGTTACAAGGTCAACAAGAAGCTCGGTATTGAAACAGATCGGGCAGTCAACACTCTGACTGTCGAAGACATCGTCGCTACGATTAAATATCTGGTAGCGCTGCACGCAGGAGAAACGTCTCTGCCAGGGCACCGTGACGGCAAAGACGTGGCTGTTCGCGTCGAAACGGATGACATCGATCACTTCGGAAACCGTCGTCTTCGCAGCGTTGGTGAACTTATTCAGAACCAGGTCCGTACAGGCCTGTCGCGCATGGAACGTGTTGTCCGTGAGCGCATGACGACGCAAGACGTTGAGGCAATCACGCCGCAAACGTTGATCAACATCCGTCCTGTTGTTGCCTCTATCCGTGAGTTCTTTGGCACGAGCCAGCTGTCTCAGTTCATGGATCAGAACAACCCACTTGCAGGACTGACGCACAAACGTCGTCTTTCCGCACTTGGTCCTGGTGGTCTTTCTCGCGACCGCGCTGGCATGGAAGTTCGTGACGTTCACCCGTCGCACTACGGACGTATGTGCCCCATTGAGACCCCTGAAGGTCCGAACATCGGTCTTATCGGTGCTTTGGCTTCCTATGCTCGCATCAACCCCTTCGGTTTTATCGAGACGCCTTACCGTAAGTGCGAGTTCGGAGCAGTCACGGATGAGGTTCACTATCTGTCCGCAGACGAAGAAGACGAGTTCATCATCGCTCAGGCAAATGCCCCGATTGGTGAAGACGGAAAATTCGTTGAGGAGCGTGTGCTAGCTCGCCGTAAAGGCGGCGAATCTGACGATGTTCCAGCCGAAGACATTGACTACATGGATGTCTCGCCGCGTCAGATGGTTTCTGCTGCAACAGCGCTTATCCCCTTCCTGGAGCACGATGACGCCAACCGTGCCCTGATGGGAGCTAACATGCAGCGCCAGGCAGTGCCGCTGGTGCGCAGTGAAGCTCCTTTTGTGGGCACTGGTATGGAGTACCGCGCAGCCCTCGACTCTGGTGATGTTGTTCGTGCCAAGGCTGCTGGTGTGGTCACTCGAGTGACCGCGGATCTCGTCGATGTCACCGGTGATGACGGTTCCTACCTCACATATCGCATCGATAAGTTCCGCCGCTCTAACCAGGGCACTTGTTACAACCAGCGCGTCGTGGTGAATGAAGGTGACCGCGTCGAACTTGGCGAAGTCATTGCTGATGGTCCTGCGACTGCCGGTGGCGAGATGAGCCTTGGACGTAACCTCCTTGTGGCATTTATGCCATGGGAAGGCTACAACTACGAAGACGCCATCATCCTGTCTCAGCGACTAGTCCAGGATGACGTCCTTTCTTCGATCCACATCGAAGAACACGAAGTCGATGCCCGTGATACCAAGCTCGGCCCAGAAGAAATCACTCGAGACATCCCCAACGTTTCTGAGGATGTACTTGCTGATCTCGATGAACGCGGCATCATCCGTATCGGTGCCGAAGTTCGTGACGGTGACCTGCTCGTCGGAAAGGTCACTCCCAAGGGTGAAACCGAGCTGACTCCGGAAGAGCGCTTGCTTCGCGCCATCTTTGGTGAGAAAGCCCGCGAGGTGCGGGACACCTCTCTCAAAGTTCCACACGGTGAAACGGGAACGGTCATTGGTGTCAAGGTCTTTGACCGTGAAGAGGGAGATGAACTTCCACCAGGCGTGAACCAGCTTGTGCGCGTTTACGTCGCAAACAAGCGCAAGATCACAGTAGGTGACAAGCTTTCTGGACGTCACGGAAACAAGGGTGTTATCAGCCGCATCATGCCGGTTGAAGACATGCCCTTCTTGGAAGACGGCACGCCTGTTGACATCATCCTTAACCCGCTGGGCGTTCCTGGTCGTATGAACATCGGTCAGGTGCTTGAAATTCACCTTGGATGGATCGCAAGCCGCGGATGGGACATCGAGGGTGATCCCGACTGGGCACGCATGATCCCTGAGGACGGTCGCACTGCTCCTGCTTTGACCCGCGTTGCTACGCCTGTTTTTGATGGCGCAACAGAGGAAGAAATCCGAGGTCTGCTTGGATCGACACTTCCTACCCGGGATGGACAGCGTCTTGTTGCTACTGACGGAAAAGCGCGCCTCTTCGATGGTCGCTCCGGTGAGCCTTACCCTGATCCCATCGCAGTGGGATACATGTACATCCTGAAGCTGCACCACCTGGTCGATGACAAGATCCACGCCCGCAGCACAGGCCCGTACTCCATGATCACGCAGCAGCCACTGGGTGGTAAGGCCCAGTTCGGTGGTCAGCGCTTTGGTGAAATGGAAGTGTGGGCGCTGGAGGCTTACGGTGCCGCATATGCGCTGCAGGAACTTCTCACGATCAAATCTGACGACGTCAATGGTCGCGTGAAGGTGTATGAGGCCATTGTGAAGGGTGAGAACATTCCCGAGCCGGGCATCCCGGAATCGTTCAAGGTTCTCATCAAAGAAATGCAGTCTTTGTGCCTGAATGTGGAAGTTCTTTCTACGGACGGCACTGAGATCGACCTCCGCGAGCCGGAGCAGGAAGTATTCCGCGCAGCTGATGAGCTCGGAATCGACCTGTCCCGCCGCGAGCCCAGCACGGTCGAAGAGGTCTAATGACCTCGATCACTGGGGCGACGTAGTTGCCCCAGTGATCCGGACGCAGCGCCTCGTACGTCTGTACGAGGCATCTTCGCCGGTCAGAGATTCCAATCTCGATCGGCCAACGTGAACTTGCGACCTACACCTCATACTGACGAGAGAAGGACACACGTGCTCGACGTCAACTACTTTGACGAGCTGCGTATCGGCCTGGCCAGCGCGGATGACATCCGTACTTGGAGCCATGGCGAGGTGAAAAAGCCCGAGACGATTAACTACCGCACGCTTAAGCCAGAAAAGGACGGTCTTTTCTGCGAGCGTATTTTTGGTCCGACCCGTGACTGGGAATGCTACTGCGGTAAGTACAAGCGGGTGCGCTTTAAAGGAATCATCTGCGAGCGCTGCGGCGTCGAGGTGACCCGCTCTAGTGTGCGCCGCGAGCGGATGGGGCACATTGAGCTAGCCGCTCCTGTGACACATATTTGGTACTTCAAGGGTGTTCCAAGCCGCTTGGGCTACCTGCTTGATTTGGCCCCGAAAGACCTTGAAAAGGTCATCTACTTCGCGGCTTACATGATCACCAGCGTTGACGAGGAAGCGCGCCACCGTGATCTTCCTTCTCTCGAAGCTCAAATCGAGGTTGAGAAAAAGAGCCTTGAGAACGCGCGTGACGCCAAGATTGAAGAGCGAGCAAAAAAGCTCGAGGCAGATATTGCAGAGCTTGAAGCAGAAGGCGCTAAAGGCGATGTTCGCCGCAAAGTGCGTGATTCCGCAGAACGTGAGATGAACTCCATCCGCAAGAAAGCGGATAAAGAGGCAGAACGCCTTGACCAGGTATGGACCCGGTTCAAGAACCTCAAGGTGCAAGACCTTGAAGGTGACGAAATGCTCTACCGCGAAATGCGTGACCGCTTCGGCATGTATTTCGAGGGATCTATGGGTGCAGCTGCCCTGCAGAAGCGCCTGGAGACTTTTGATCTTGAGGCTGAAGCTGAGCAGCTACGTGAGATCATTCAGACCGGAAAAGGTCAGAAAAAAACGCGTGCCATTAAGCGTCTTCGTGTTGTCACAGCTTTCCAAACCACGGATAACAATCCCAATGGCATGGTTTTGGACTGCATTCCGGTTATTCCGCCGGATTTGCGTCCGATGGTGCAGTTGGATGGTGGCCGCTTTGCGACCTCTGACCTGAATGATCTGTACCGACGGGTTATTAACCGCAATAACCGCCTCAAGCGTCTCCTTGATCTTGGTGCTCCCGAGATCATCGTGAATAACGAGAAGCGGATGCTGCAGGAGGCTGTTGACGCGCTCTTCGACAACGGTCGTCGTGGTCGCCCTGTTACCGGGCCAGGTAACCGTCCTCTTAAGTCCCTTTCGGACATGTTGAAGGGGAAGCAGGGACGTTTCCGTCAGAACTTGCTGGGTAAGCGTGTTGACTACTCTGGTCGTTCTGTCATCGTGGTCGGTCCGACTTTGAAGCTGCACCAGTGTGGTCTGCCCAAGCAGATGGCATTGGAGCTCTTCAAACCTTTTGTGATGAAGCGCTTGGTCGATCTGGACCACGCACAGAACATCAAGAGCGCCAAGCGCATGGTGGAGCGGTCACGACCGCAGGTGTGGGATGTTCTCGAAGAGGTCATTACTGAGCACCCTGTCTTGTTGAACCGTGCACCTACGCTGCACCGACTTGGTATTCAGGCTTTTGAGCCCCAACTGGTCGAAGGTAAAGCTATTAAGCTCCACCCGCTTGTGTGTGGCGCCTTCAACGCGGACTTCGACGGCGACCAGATGGCAGTCCATGTGCCGCTTTCGCCAGAGGCTCAGGCTGAGGCTCGAATTCTCATGCTCAGCAGCAATAACATCCTTAAGCCATCGGATGGCCGACCGGTGACGATGCCTTCTCAGGACATGATCATCGGCCTATTCCACCTCACCAGTATTCGTGAGGATGGGCCTGGTGCTGGCAGGGCATTCCGCTCCGCAGAGGAAGCGCAGATGGCTTTCGATGCTGGCGAAATTCATCTCGGATCGTCTGTGAAGATCAGGATCGATGATTTCGTCCCGGGGCTAGGGGAAGCGGCACCGGAAGGGTTGGTTCCCAATGCCAATGGCCGTTTCGATGGTGTTGTCATTGAAACGACTCTGGGGCGCTACATTTTCAACACAGCATTGCCTGTGGATTACCCATGGGTTGAAGAACCAGTTGACAAGAAAAAGCTTGGCGCCATTGTCAACGACCTTGCAGAGCGGTACAGCAAGGTTCAGGTTGCGGCCAGCCTCGATGCCCTGAAGGAGCTCGGCTACTACTGGGGTACTCGCTCAGGTGCGACTGTCGCCGTGGCTGACGTGGTTATGCCTCCGAACAAGGATGAGATCCTTAGCCAGTACGAGTCCAAAGCAGAGAAAGTTCAGACGCAGTTCGAGCGCGGTCTTTTGACTGACGAGGAACGCCGTCAAGAGCTGATTGAAATTTGGACTGAGGGAACCAACAAGGTTGCTTCTGCTATGCAGGAGAACTTCCCCAAGCTAAACCCGATCTATCGGATGGTTTCTTCGGGGGCACGTGGTAACTGGTTCCAGCTCCGTCAGATCGCTGGAATGCGTGGATTGATGGCAAACCCGAAGGGTGAAATCATTCCGCGTCCGATTATGTCGAACTTCCGTGAAGGCCTTTCGGTTCTCGAGTTCTTCATTTCTACTCACGGTGCTCGTAAGGGTCTTGCAGACACCGCTCTTCGTACAGCGGACTCTGGATACCTCACGCGTCGTCTCGTTGACGTTTCTCAGGATGTCATCATCCGTGAGCACGACTGCGGAACGATGCGTGGCCTTACCTTGCCTATCGCCGTGAGGAACAGTGAGGGCGAGCTTGTACTTGATGAGAATGTTGAGTCTGCTGTTTATGCAAGGACTCTCGCCGAAGACGTAGTGAAAGATGGCGAGGTTCTCGCCTCTGCTGGAGCCGACGTTGGCGATGTGCTAATCGCGAGGTTGGTTGAGGCAGGAGTTGAGCAGGTTAAGGTTCGATCAGTTCTTACGTGTGATAGTCATGTCGGTACCTGTGCCTTGTGCTACGGCCGTTCTTTGGCTACCGGAAAGCTCGTTGAGATTGGTGAAGCAGTAGGTATCATCGCTGCGCAATCGATTGGCGAGCCTGGTACTCAGCTCACCATGCGTACCTTCCACACTGGTGGTGCTGCAGGTGATGACATCACCCAGGGTCTTCCGCGTGTTGTCGAGCTATTCGAAGCACGTACACCCAAGGGTGTCGCTCCGATCATTGAGACTGCCGGCCGTGTGGAAATCGAAGAAACGGATAAGTCTCGCCGCATCCTGATTACGCCGGATGATGGTTCTGAGGAGCAGGCTTACCCCGTCTCGAAGCGCGCTCGTTTGTTGGTTAACAATGGTGATCACGCCGAGATTGGTGCACGAGTCGTCGCGGGACCAGTGGACCCCAAACAGGTATTGCGTATCTTGGGTCCGCGTGCGGTTCAGATCCACCTTGTGGAGGAAGTGCAGGGCGTCTATCGCCAGCAGGGTGTGTCCATCCACGACAAGCACATCGAGGTCATTGTTCGGCAGATGCTTCGCCGAGTGACAATTATCGAGGCTGGAGATGCAGATCTGTTGCCAGGTTCGATGGCTGAGCGTGGTCACTTCGAGTTGGAAAACCGACGAGTTGTTGCCGAGGGTGGCAAGCCTGCTTCGGGTCGACCTGAGCTGATGGGTATTACGAAAGCTTCGCTTGCTACTGACTCGTGGCTTTCGGCAGCCTCTTTCCAGGAGACCACTCGAGTGCTTACCGATGCGGCGATTAATGCTAAGTCTGACCCGCTCCTTGGTCTTAAGGAGAACGTCATTCTCGGTAAGCTCATTCCTGCAGGTACCGGGCTTACCCAGTACCGGAACACGCGAGTTGAGCCTACCGAGGAAGCGAAAGCAACGATGTATTCGTTGCCGGATTATCAGCAGTTCGACTATCCAGTCTTCGGTCCAGGATCGGGCGAAGCCGTTCGGTTGGACGATGCATCGCTTGGATTTAGCGACTGATGACTTTCGGCTAATCTGCCGTTAAGTCCCTTATAGGGCTGGGCCCCACACTGAGTGTGGGGCCCAGCCCTATAAGTTTGAGGGTTTGATTGAAAGGTTCAACACGCCCGACCGCGTGGGTCGGATGCTCTTTTTACGACTGTATCCTCACAGGTAATCGCACTGTATATATGTATATGGCGTGTGTGACGTGTTCAAATTTGGTTCGGGTTCTCTCTCGGCCTTACTCTTGAGGTGCATGGGTCTGGGCAGTTGTGCCCACGTGAAGTAAAAGAGTTTCCTTAGTAACTCGGAGTGCCGCCAGGTGCGCCGCATATCTTCAGTGTGCAGGTTCTTAGATCCATGTCCTTTCGCCGGGCAGCTCGGGAGTTTCACTGGATGAATCTTTCAAGAAGTGCAGGGGAGAGCCACGGGTCCTAGGTGATTCGTGGAAACACCAAGGATGGCAAACCATCAAGGATTGCCGGATCACTACAGCAATGGAGTTTTTGTGCCCACCATTAACCAGCTCGTCCGCAAGGGCCGGCAGGATAAGGCCTCGAAGGTCAAGTCCCCGGCACTGAAGGGCAACCCGCAGCGGCGTGGCGTTTGCAGCCGCGTCTACACCACGACGCCCAAGAAGCCGAACTCGGCTCTCCGTAAGGTTGCTCGTGTGAAGCTCACTTCGGGTGTTGAGGTAACCGCTTACATCCCTGGCGTTGGCCACAACTTGCAAGAGCACTCGATCGTGCTCGTGCGTGGTGGACGTGTTAAGGACCTTCCTGGCGTTCGTTACAAGATCATTCGTGGCTCGCTTGACACCCAGGGTGTAAAGAACCGGAGCCAGGCTCGCAGCCGTTACGGTGCAAAGAGGGAGAAGAAGTAATGCCTCGTAAAGGTCCTGCTCCCAAGCGCCCTATTATGTCTGACCCTGTTTACGGGTCTCCGCTGGTCACCCAGCTCGTCAACAAGATCCTGTTGGACGGTAAAAAGTCCACCGCAGAACGCATTGTTTATGGTGCGCTCGAAGGGTGCCGTGAAAAAACGGGAACTGACCCAGTTGCCATCCTCAAGCGTGCTCTCGACAACATCAAGCCGACTCTTGAGGTGCGTAGCCGCCGTGTCGGTGGTGCGACCTATCAGGTTCCTGTTGAGGTCCGTGCTGGACGTTCAACCACGCTCGGTTTGCGCTGGTTGGTGGGTTACTCACGTCAGCGTCGCGAGAAGACGATGACCGAGCGACTTATGAATGAAATCCTTGACGCAAGTAACGGCCTTGGTGCCGCTGTGAAGCGTCGTGAGGACACCCACAAGATGGCGGAGTCCAACCGGGCCTTCGCTCACTACCGCTGGTAAGACGAATTTATTCTTCGGTGTCACTGGCTTTGAATTGGTTTGGTGGCACCGAAGGTAAGTTCCGCGGAAGGCCTGCGATTTCGGGCAGACCTGAGGCGACTGGGAAACACGAAACGAGACGAGAGATCACGTGGCACAGGATGTCCTCACAGACCTGAAGAAGGTCCGCAACATCGGCATCATGGCGCACATCGACGCCGGTAAGACGACGACGACGGAGCGCATCCTCTTCTATACAGGCGTCAACCATAAGTTGGGTGAAACCCACGATGGTGCTTCGACGACTGACTGGATGGAGCAGGAAAAAGAGCGGGGTATCACGATTACCTCGGCTGCTGTCACCTGTTTCTGGGAGGGTAACCAGATCAACATCATCGACACCCCCGGGCACGTCGACTTCACCGTTGAGGTAGAGCGTTCGCTCCGTGTCCTCGATGGCGCCGTCGCAGTGTTCGATGGCAAAGAAGGTGTCGAGCCTCAGTCTGAGACAGTGTGGCGTCAGGCTGATAAATATGACGTTCCCCGCATCTGCTTCGTCAACAAGATGGACAAGATGGGTGCGGACTTCTACTTCACGGTCCAGACGATTAAAGATCGTCTTGGTGCGGAGCCGCTCGTGCTGCAGCTCCCCATCGGTGCGGAATCTGACTTCCTTGGTGTGATTGACCTACTTCACAGCCGTGCACTTGTCTGGCCTGGTGACGCCAAGGGTGACGTGACTCTTGGGGCTAAGTACGAAATCCAGGAGATCCCTGAGGACCTTAAAGAAAAGGCTGAGGAATACCGCAGCCTCCTTGTTGAGCGCGTCGCTGAGAGCGATGACGAGCTCATGGAGAAGTACCTAGGTGGCGAAGAGCTTACGATTGACGAGCTCAAGGCTGGCATTCGCAAGCTTACGGTGAGCTCTGAGCTGTACCCGGTTCTCTGTGGTTCTGCCTTCAAGAACCGTGGTGTGCAGCCAATGTTGGATGCTGTCATCGACTACCTGCCAACACCAATGGATGTTGAGGCAGTCAAGGGACATAAGGTCGGGCACGAAGACGTTGAAATGGAGCGCCACCCCGACAAAGCCGAGCCATTCTCCGCTCTTGCCTTCAAGGTTGCGGCACACCCATTCTTTGGTACCCTCACGTTCGTTCGTGTGTACTCTGGGCGCATTAACGCAGGTAGCCAGGTCGTTAACTCGACTAAGGGCAAGAAAGAGCGTGTCGGCAAGCTTTTCCAGATGCATGCCAACAAGGAAAACCCTGTTGATGAGGCAGTGGCTGGAAACATCTACGCCATGGTCGGCCTGAAGGAAACGACAACAGGTGACACGTTGTGTGACCCAGACAATCAGATTGTTCTGGAGTCGATGACTTTCCCAGAGCCTGTTATCTCGGTTGCTATTGAGCCTAAGACCAAAGGTGACCAGGAGAAGCTCTCGACCGCTATTCAAAAGTTGGCGCAAGAGGACCCCACCTTCCAGGTTGAGCTTGATCAGGAATCTGGTCAGACCGTTATCAAGGGTATGGGTGAGCTTCACCTTGACATCCTTGTTGACCGCATGAAGCGTGAGTTCAAGGTTGAGGCCAACATCGGTAAGCCGCAGGTCGCTTACCGTGAGACCATCCGTCGCACGGTTGAGAAGTTCGACTACACCCACAAGAAGCAGACTGGTGGCTCCGGTCAGTTCGGTAAGGTGCAAATCACCTTTGAGCCTTTGGATACTGCCGAGGGTGAAATGTACGAATTCGAGAATGCGGTTACAGGTGGCCGTATTCCGCGTGAGTACATTCCAAGCGTTGACCACGGTATTCAGGACGCACTTCAACACGGTGTGTTGGCTGGATATCCCATCGTGGGTGTGAAAGCAACCTTGATCGATGGCGCATACCACGATGTTGACTCGTCCGAAATGGCCTTCAAGATCGCTGGCTCGATGGCAACGAAGGAAGCTCTTCGTAAGGCAGACCCTGCCCTGCTTGAGCCAATGATGGCTGTTGAGGTTCGTACGCCCGAAGAGTACATGGGTGACGTTATCGGTGACATCAACTCTCGCCGTGGCCACATCCAGTCCATGGAAGACATCAGTGGCGCTAAGGTCGTTCGTGGCCTTGTACCACTGTCCGAGATGTTCGGGTACGTTGGTGACCTGCGTTCTAAGACGCAGGGCCGCGCTAACTACTCGATGCAGTTCGACTCGTACGCTGAAGTTCCCAAGAACGTCGCGGACGAGATCATCAAGAAGATGCGAGGCGAGTGAGGCGGGTACACTCACCCGTCGGCTCTTCACGCTGCTAACGCAGTAAATAGTCCAACAACGTCGCCACCCAAGTGGATGTACGGCGTTAACCAATCAAGTCCACAGGAGGACCCAAGTGGCGAAGGCGAAGTTCGAGCGGACCAAGCCGCACGTCAACATCGGCACCATTGGTCACATTGACCACGGTAAGACGACGCTGACGGCTGCGATCTCGAAGGTTCTGCACGACGCGTACCCGGATCTGAACGAGGCTTCCCCGTTCGACTCCATCGACAAGGCGCCTGAAGAGAAGCAGCGCGGCATCACCATCTCGATCGCTCACATCGAGTACCAGACCGAGAGCCGTCACTACGCGCACGTCGACTGCCCCGGGCACGCTGACTACGTGAAGAACATGATCACCGGTGCGGCTCAGATGGACGGCGCCATTCTGGTTGTTGCTGCAACCGACGGCCCCATGCCGCAGACGAAGGAACACGTTCTCCTGGCCCGCCAGGTCGGCGTCCCCTACATCGTCGTGGCACTCAACAAGACTGACATGGTCGAGGATGAGGAAATCCTCGAGCTCGTCGAAATGGAAGTTCGGGAGCTGCTTTCCAGCTACGAGTTCCCCGGCGACGACGTTCCTGTTGTCCAGGTCTCCGCACTGAAGGCACTCGAGGGCGACGCCAAGTGGAGCGAGTCCATTCTCGAGCTCATGAAGGCAGTCGACGACTACATTCCTTCCCCGGAGCGTGCAGTCGACAAGCCCTTCCTCATGCCTATCGAGGATGTTTTCACCATTACCGGGCGTGGCACGGTTGTTACCGGCCGTATCGAGCGCGGTGTGCTGAAGGTTAACGAAGAGGTTGAGATCGTGGGTATCCACGAGGCAACCACGAAGACCACGGTCACCGGTATCGAAATGTTCCGTAAGCTCCTCGACGAGGGCCAGGCCGGTGAGAACGTTGGTCTACTTCTCCGCGGAACCAAGCGTGAAGACGTTGAGCGTGGCCAGGTTGTCTGCAAGCCGGGCTCCATCACTCCTCACACGGAGTTCGACGCTCAGGTCTACATCCTTTCCAAGGATGAAGGTGGCCGTCACACGCCCTTCTACGACAACTACCGTCCTCAGTTCTACTTCCGTACTACGGACGTGACCGGTGTTGTCCACCTTCCTGAGGGTGTTGAAATGGTTATGCCTGGTGACAACACCGGCATGAAGGTGGAGCTGATTCAGCCCATCGCCATGGAAGAAGGCCTCAAGTTCGCTATCCGTGAGGGTGGCCGTACGGTCGGTGCTGGTAACGTAACCACGATCATCAAGTGACCAACTAGGTGATTAATCACCAACCGGGGGCTCAGGTCAATAACCTGAGCCCCCGGTTGTGTGTTGACACCACTGATCAGCTGATTTGTGCTTTCGGTGAATTATCTGGCAGAGTGAACGGGTTGCTTGACGCGAAGTTCGGTATCGCATCGAACTTCAAGTCCCTCGAAAGAGGTTACTAGCACCGCGAAATAAGATTCGTGGATCTGGAGCTCTTGCAGGGATGCGTTGGGCTCGGATCCGGGAAGCTAAACAGTCGGCCAGACCAAAAGGTTGATGAGTCTGTTTATTGTGTTCCTGAATATGCGACACGCCCGAGCGCGTGGGTCGGTGATCCGAATTCTTACAAGCGGAATTAAACGAGAGAGAGTCTGACGAAGCGATGGCGGGACAAAAAATCCGCATCCGGCTGAAGTCGTATGACCATGAAGTCATCGATTCTTCGGCACGGAAGATTGTCGACACGGTGACGCGTGCCGGTGCGACTGTTGTCGGCCCGGTGCCGCTCCCGACGGAGAAGAATGTGTTCTGCGTCATCCGGTCGCCCCACAAGTACAAAGACAGCCGCGAGCACTTTGAGATGCGCACCCATAAGCGTCTCATTGACATCGTGGACCCGACGCCTAAGGCCGTTGACTCGCTTATGCGACTTGACCTGCCTGCGGACGTCAACATCGAGATTAAGCTGTAAGGACGGTGACAACTGCGATGAGTAATGCAGCAAAGAGCGCTTCGCGCGCTGTCACCGGTGTGCTCGGCGAGAAACTGGGGATGACGCAGGTCTGGGATGAGCAGAACCGCCTCGTGCCAGTGACGGTCATCAAGGCCGGGCCTTGTGTGGTGACTCAGATTCGGGATGCAGCTACCGACGGCTATGAGGCTGTGCAGATTGGGTTCGGTGAGATTGATCCTCGCAAGGTCAAGAAGCCTTTGCGTGGCCACTTTGAGAAGGCAGGCGTAACGCCTCGCCGTCACCTAGTTGAAATCCGCACTAACAATTCTTCTGAATACACGCTTGGCCAGGAGATTACGGTCTCAGCTTTTGAAAGCGGCCAGAAGATCGACGTCACCGGAAAAACCAAAGGTAAAGGTTTTGCTGGTGTGATGAAGCGTCACGGCTTCGCTGGTGTCTCTGCTAGCCACGGTGCGCACCGAAACCACCGCAAGCCTGGTTCTGTTGGCGCCTGTGCCACTCCAGGACGCATTTTCAAAGGTCAGCGTATGGCCGGCCGTATGGGCGGCGTGCGCCAGACCACTCAGAACTTGACGATCCACGCTATCGATGCCGATAAGGGCTTCATCCTCGTCAAGGGTGCGGTTCCCGGTCCGCGTGGCGGTATCGTCCTCGTCCGCACTGCTGCTAAGGGAGCGTGACATCGTGACGAAGATCGACATCATCGGCTTCGACGGTGGTAACACTGGTCGCTCGGTCGACCTGCCCGCCGAAATCTTTGAAGCGGAAACTAATGTTCCCCTGATCCACCAGGTAGTTGTTGCACAGCTTGCTGCTGCCCGACAGGGAACGCACGCCACGAAGACCCGCGGCATGGTCCGTGGTGGCGGTAAGAAGCCATACCGCCAGAAAGGAACAGGGCGAGCCCGACAGGGTTCGACCCGCGCCCCTCAGTTCGCTGGCGGTGGAACTGTTCACGGGCCTCAGCCTCGTGATTACAGTCAGCGCACCCCCAAGAAAATGAAAGCTGCTGCATTGCGCAGCGCTTTGTCTGACCGAGCTCGTCATGGACGCATTCACGCAGTTGAAGGTGTTGTCTCTGACTCTGCTTCTACGAAGGCAGCCCGTACGTTGCTCGGTAGCCTTACCGACCGTAAGAACCTTCTTGTGGTTCTAGCGCGAGGGGACGAGCAGGGTGCGCTTTCTGTCCGTAACTTGCCGACAGTTCACGCGCTGCACGTTGACCAGCTGAACACCTACGACGTGATGTGCGCAGACGACGTCGTGTTCACCGAGAACGCGCTTGCGTCGCTCATCGACTCGCGTAGCGCGGCGAACTCCCAGGAGGAAGCCAAGTGAGCGCAAACATCAAGGACCCGCGCGACATCCTGATCGCTCCGGTCGTCTCCGAGAAGTCGTACGGACTTATGGATGAGGGTAAATACACCTTCATTGTTGACCCCTCTGCCAACAAAACTGAGATCCGCCTTGCAGTGGAGCAGGTTTTTGGTGTGAAGGTCTCTTCCGTTAACACGCTGAACCGCCAGGGGAAGACGCGCCGCACCCGTTTCGGGATGGGCAAGCGCAAAGACACCAAGCGCGCAATCGTCACCCTCAAAGAAGGTTCCATCGACATCTTCGGCGCTCGGGCCTGAGCGTAGGAACTGAGGACTGAACAATGGGTATCCGTAAATACAAGCCGACAACGCCGGGCCGTCGTGGTTCCAGTGTGTCGGACTTCGCAGAGATCACGCGCTCCACTCCGGAGAAGTCGCTGGTTCGCCCACTACCTAAAACTGGTGGTCGCAACAACCAGGGGCGCATCACTACCCGTCACATCGGTGGTGGCCACAAGCGTGCGTACCGTGTTATTGACTTCCGTCGCCATGACAAAGACGGCATTCCTGCGGTCGTCGCGCACATCGAGTACGACCCCAACCGCACAGCTCGAATCGCTCTCCTTCATTACGCAGATGGAAGTAAGCGCTACATCCTTGCGCCGAACCGTCTCCGTCAGGGCGATGCAGTTGAAGCTGGCACAGGGGCCGACATCAAGCCAGGCAACAACCTTCCGCTGCGCAACATCCCCCTCGGTACGATCATCCACGCAATCGAATTGCGTCCGGGTGGAGGGGCAAAGATTGCTCGTGCGGCAGGTGCACGTGTGCAGCTGGTAGCTAAGGATGGTCCTTACGCACAGCTGCGTATGCCTTCAGGTGAAATCCGCAACGTCGATGCGCGCTGCCGCGCGACTATCGGTGAAGTTGGAAACGCCGAGCAGAGCAACATCAACTGGGGTAAAGCCGGCCGTATGCGCTGGAAGGGCAAGCGCCCAACCGTCCGTGGTGTTGTGATGAACCCTGTTGACCACCCGCATGGTGGTGGTGAAGGTCGTACGTCTGGTGGCCGTCATCCTGTTTCCCCGTGGGGGCAGCCGGAAGGCCGCACACGTCGTCCGAACAAGGAAAGCGACAAATACATCGTGCGTCGTCGTCGCACGGGCAAGAAGCGCTGATAGGAGTCATGGCATATGCCTCGTAGCCTCAAAAAGGGCCCGTTCATCGACGACCATCTGCAGAAGAAGGTCGACGTTCAGAACGAGTCTGGGTCCAAAGCAGTTATTAAGACTTGGTCGCGTCGTTCTGTGATCGCTCCCGATTTCCTTGGGCACACATTCGCCGTGCATGACGGTCGTAAGCACGTGCCGGTGTTTGTGACGGAGTCGATGGTCGGGCACAAGCTCGGTGAGTTCGCTCCTACACGCACCTTTAAGGGTCACATCAAGGACGACAAGAAGGGCCGTCGCCGCTGACCGCGGTGAGGATCAATTTCGATATGTCGAACGAAAGCAAAGGGACAACGATGGAAGCCAAGGCGCAGGCGCGCGGCGTTCGCGTCACGCCCATGAAGGCCCGCCGCGTCGTGGACCTCATCCGTGGAAAGAACGCGACTGAAGCGCTCGCAGTGCTGCAGTTCGCACCTCAGGCCGCAGGCGAGACCGTATACAAGGTTCTGGCCAGTGCGATTGCTAACGCTCGCGTTAAGGCAGAGCAGGCATCGGAGCCGTTTGATGAGCGTCAGCTCATCGTCTCGGCTGCCTATGTCGACGAAGGACCGACGATGAAGCGTATTCGGCCGCGCGCACAGGGCCGCGCGGCTCGCATTAACAAGCGCACGAGCCACATCACGGTTCATGTCAGCCAGCCCGAGAACGGAGGAACCCGATAATGGGTCAAAAAGTAAACCCGAACGGATTCCGTCTCGGTATCACTACCGAACACTCGAGCCGCTGGTTCGCTGACTCCACCAAGAGTGGTCAGCGTTACCGTGACTTTGTGAAAGAGGACGTCGAAATTCGTCGTCTTCTCTCTGAAGGCCTGGAACGTGCAGGTGTAAGCAAGGTGCAGATCGAACGTACGCGTGACCGTGTACGTGTCGACATCCACACTGCTCGCCCCGGAATCGTTATTGGGCGCCGTGGCGCAGAGGCGGAGCGTATTCGCGGCAAGCTCGAAAAGCTCACAGGCAAGCAGGTTCAGCTCAATATTCTTGAGGTCAAGAACCCCGACATGGACGCCCAGCTGGTCGCCCAGGGAATTGCTGAGCAGCTGAGTGCACGAGTGTCTTTCCGACGCGCTATGCGTAAGGGAATGCAGGGATCACTTCGCTCTGGTGCAAAGGGAATCCGAGTTCAGGTCTCTGGTCGTTTGGGTGGCGCAGAGATGAGCCGTACGGAGTTCTACCGCGAAGGACGTGTGCCGCTTCACACGCTTCGCGCCAACATTGACTACGGCTTCTATGAGGCCCGTACCACCTTTGGCCGCATCGGTGTAAAGGTGTGGATCTACAAGGGTGACCTCACTGCGCGTGAACTGGCTGCTCAGCAGGCCAACTCCAGCGGCCGCCCGAGCCGTGGTGGCCGTGGCGAGCGTCCTGGCCGTGGCCGTCGTGGCGACCGCGCAGGTCGTGGGAACCGCAACGAGAACGCTGCTGCCAGCAACGCTCCAGAACAGAGCGCGGCTCCGGCCAGCGAGGGAGCTGATGCCTGATGTTGATTCCTCGTCGAGTCAAGCACCGCAAGCAGCACCACCCGAAGCGCTCTGGCGGCGCTAAAGGCGGGACGCAGGTTGCATTTGGTGACTTCGGTATTCAGGCTTTGGCGCCTGCGTACGTAACGAACCGCCAGATCGAGTCTGCGCGTATCGCTATGACCCGCTACATCAAGCGTGGCGGAAAGGTCTGGATCAACATTTACCCAGATCGTCCCCTCACCAAGAAACCTGCTGAAACCCGAATGGGTTCTGGTAAGGGTTCACCAGAGTGGTGGGTCGCCAACGTTAAGCCGGGGCACGTTTTGTTTGAGCTTTCCGGTGTTTCTGAGCCCGTGGCGCGTGAAGCCATGCGTCTAGCAATGCACAAGCTGCCGATGAAGTGCCGCTTCGTTATGCGTGAAGGAGGGGACGTCTGATGGCAGTTGGAAGCAAAGACCTCGCTGTTGACAAGCTCCGTGACATGGCGGATGACGCCCTGGTCGAGGAGCTCCGCAAAGCTAAGGCAGAGCTGTTCAACCTCCGGTTCCAGTCAGCCACGGGCCAGCTTGAGAACAACGGTCGCCTACGGGCGGTCCGAAAGGACATTGCGCGGATCTACACGATCATGCGTGAGCGTGAGCTGAACATCGGTGTCGAGAAGGCGAGTGAGTGACCGTGACCGAAGCGAACACCACTACTGAGCGCAACTATCGTAAAACCGCCCGCGGTTACGTGGTCAGCGACAAAATGGACAAGACTGTCGTGGTCGAGGTCGAGGACCGCGTCAAGCACGCCCTCTACAGCAAGGTCATGCGTCGCACGAAGCGACTCAAGGCCCACGACGAGACCAACAACTGTGGCGTCGGTGACCGTGTCCTCCTGATGGAAACACGTCCGCTGTCTGCCACAAAGCGTTGGCGCGTTGTCGAAATTCTCGAGCGCGCCAAGTAAGAGGCTCGTTCGGCGGTTCGGAAGAGCAAGAGCACAACCGAATCCGTCACCTAGACCACAATCCGTTCCGCAAGGCTCACCCAGCGCCCGTTCATTAAGGAGCGGGCGCGGTGAGAACCGGCGCGACGACAGGAGTGAGAAGTGATCCAGCAGGAGTCGCGACTTCGTGTCGCTGACAACACCGGTGCCAAGGAAATTCTGTGCATCCGTGTTCTCGGCGGTTCGGGTCGACGTTACGCCGGCATTGGCGACATCATCGTTGCCTCGGTCAAGGACGCAATCCCCGGCGGAAACGTCAAAAAGGGTGATGTAGTCAAGGCCGTTATCGTGCGTACCAAGAAAGAACGCCGTCGTATTGACGGAAGCTACATCAAGTTTGACGAGAATGCGGCAGTCATCCTGAAGAACGATGGTGAGCCCCGCGGTACGCGTATTTTCGGTCCGGTTGGCCGTGAACTACGTGAAAAGAAATTTATGAAGATCATCTCGCTGGCCCCGGAGGTGCTGTAACCCATGGCCAACATGAAGATCAAAAAGGGTGATCTGGTTCAGGTCATCACTGGTCGCAAACAGGACAAAGGTGGCGACCGAGGCAAGCAAGGCAAGGTTATCGCGGTCTTCCCCGACACTAACCGTGTGCTAGTCGAAGGCATTAACCGAGTAACTAAGCACCAGCGCGCAGCTGCAGGAACGAACCGCGCAGCTGGAATCGTGACGGTTGAAGCCCCGATTCACGTGAGCAATGTGGCTTTGGTTGACCCCGAAACTAACAAGCCGACCCGTGTGCGCATGCGCACCGAAAAGGTTGAGCGCAATGGTCGTGAGAAGACCGTTCGTGTGCGCGTTGCAGTGCGTTCCGGGAAGGACATCTGATGAGCGAAACGATGATCACGCCCCGTCTTAAGACGCGTTACCACGAAGAAATTCGTGACGCTCTGAACAAAGAATTCGGTTACTCCAACGTTATGTTGATTCCTGGCCTTACTAAGGTCGTCGTCAACATGGGTGTTGGCGAAGCTGCGAAAGACAGCAAGCGCATTGAAGGTGCCGTTCGTGACCTTGCAGCCATTACAGGCCAAAAGCCTGTTGTGACTCGTGCTCGCAAGTCCATTGCGCAGTTCAAACTGCGTGAAGGTATGCCGATTGGCGCCCACGTCACTCTTCGTGGTGATCGCATGTGGGAGTTCGTCGACCGCCTGGTGACCGTTGCTCTTCCCCGAATCCGTGACTTCCGCGGACTTTCTGGAAAGCAGTTCGATGGCAACGGTAACTACACGTTTGGTCTCACCGAGCAGTCAATGTTTTATGAGATTGATCCTGACTCGATTGACCACGTTCGTGGTATGGACATCACGCTTGTCACTACCGCGAAGACCGATGACGAAGGCCGCGCGCTTCTTCGCCAGCTTGGGTTCCCTTTCAAGGAGAACTAATAGTGGCGAAAACGGCACTGATCAACAAAGCGGATAGCAAACCGAAATTCAAAGTTCGCGCTTACACCCGTTGCCAGAGGTGTGGCCGTCCCCACTCGGTTTACCGCAAGTTCGGGCTTTGCCGTGTGTGCTTCCGTGATATGGCTCACCGTGGTGAGCTTCCCGGAGTCACCAAGAGCAGCTGGTAAGTAGACCGGACCTCAACGAGACGAAGACTTCTACACCGTAGGTCGGCCCCGCAAAAGGCGGGAGGCGAAACCCCGGTGAGGAAGGGCGGAGAGCCCAAATGACGATGACAGATCCGATTGCGGACATGCTGACCCGCGTCAGGAACGCCAACTCGGCGCACCACGACGTAGTGTCCATGCCGTCTTCGAAGCTCAAGTCCAACATCGCGGAAATCCTTAAAACCGAGGGTTACATCGCAGACTGGAAACTTGAGGATGCAGAGGTCGGAAAAACGCTCACTATCGAGCTTAAGTACGGCCCCAACCGTGAACGCTCCATCTCGGGTGTTCGACGAGTGAGCAAGCCTGGATTGCGCGTATACGCAAAATCCACCAACCTGCCCAAGGTGCTCGGCGGCCTCGGCGTGGCGATTATTTCGACCTCGTCCGGGTTGCTGACTGACCGTCAGGCCGAAGCGAAGGGTGTGGGTGGGGAAGTCCTCGCCTACGTCTGGTAACGGAAGGAGGTACGAAGAATGTCTCGAATCGGACGACTTCCGATCTCCGTTCCTAACGGCGTTGACGTGACGATCAGCGGACAGGACATTGCAGTTAAGGGTTCTAAGGGTGAGCTTTCCCTCACTGTTTCTGAGCCCATCACTGTTGTGCGTGACGAGGATGGCAGCATCAGCGTTTCGCGTCCCAATGACGAGCGTGACAACCGTGCTCTCCACGGTCTAACTCGCTCGCTCATCCAGAACATGGTTATCGGTGTGACCGAGGGTTACCAGAAAAAGCTGGAAATCTATGGCACCGGTTACCGTGTGCTGGCTAAGGGCAGCAACCTTGAGTTTGCTCTCGGTTTCAGCCACCCGGTCGTTGTTGAACCGCCGGAGGGCATCACTTTTGCCGTCGAGACTCCGACCCGGTTCTCGGTTTCGGGTATCGATAAGCAGCTCGTAGGCGAGACTGCAGCAAACATTCGCAAAATCCGTCCGCCGGAGCCATATAAAGGCAAGGGTGTTCGCTACGCAGGCGAGCAGATCCGCCGCAAGGTCGGAAAGGCTGGTAAGTAAGCGATGGCAGGCACTGGCAAGATCATTAAGCGCGGCAAGAGCAAAGCCGACGCTCGGGCACGTCGCCACGCGCGTCTTCGCAAGCACCTCGCCGGCACCGCTGAGCGTCCTCGCTTGGTGGTCACACGCTCCACGCGTCACATGTTCGTTCAGGTTATCGATGATGGCGTTGGGCACACCCTTGCGTCCGCTTCGACCATGGAAGCAGACCTGCGTGCATTTGACGGAGACAAAACCGCTAAGGCTAAGCGAGTCGGTGAACTCGTCGCTGCTCGCGCCAAGGCTGCAGGCATTGACACAGTAGTGTTTGACCGTGGCGGTAACCGTTACACGGGTCGCGTTGCCGCGATCGCCGAAGGTGCACGCGAGGGCGGTCTGGAGCTGTGATGACTGCACGAACGAGCATGTTCACGAAGACTGGTGAAAAGGAGAGCGTCTGATGGCTGGACCCCAGCGCCGCGGAGCCGAGCAAGGCGGCTCTGAACGTGCAGGCAGCGGTCGCGACCGTCGTGACCGCGATAACCGCCGGCAAAACAACAACCAGAATGACGAGCGCAGCCAATTCTTGGAGCGTGTCGTAACGATTAACCGTGTTGCCAAGGTTGTGAAGGGTGGTCGTCGCTTCAGCTTCACCGCTCTCGTGGTCGTCGGTGACGGTGACGGCACCGTGGGTGTCGGTTACGGCAAAGCCAAAGAGGTTCCCACGGCAATCGCCAAGGGCGTAGAGGCAGCCAAAAAGTCGTTCTTCCGCGTTCCGCGTATCCAGGGCACCATTCCTCACCCCGTTCAGGGTGAAGACGCTGCTGGCGTAGTTCTCCTACGTCCCGCCGCGCCCGGTACTGGTGTTATCGCTGGTGGGCCGGTGCGCGCTGTTCTTGAGTGCGCAGGCATTCAGGACGTGCTGAGCAAATCACTTGGCTCAGACAACTCGATCAACATCGTTCATGCCACCGTGGCTGCGCTGAAGGGCCTTGAGCGTCCGGAGTCGGTTGCGGCACGTCGTGGGCTTCCTCTTGAAGATGTCGCACCCGCCGCTTTGTTGCGTGCTCGTGCGGCAGGGACGGGGGCGTGATGGCTCAGCTCAAAGTGACCCAGACACGTGGTGTTGTGGGAGCTAAGCAGAACCAGAAGGACACCCTCCGCACCCTTGGATTGCACCGTATCGGTCAGTCTGTGCTGCGCGAGGACCGTCCCGAAGTGCGCGGGATGGTGCGTACCGTCGCCCATCTCGTGACCGTCGAGGAGGTTGACTGATCGTGGCAGACGAGACGAACGAAAGCATGCCGCTTCGCGTTCATGAATTGCGTCCGGCCCCTGGAGCCAAGACCGCTCGCACGCGAGTTGGTCGTGGTGAAGCCAGCAAGGGTAAAACCGCTGGTCGTGGTACTAAAGGTACGAAAGCTCGTTACCAGGTTCCGGAGCGCTTCGAGGGTGGCCAGATGCCGCTTCACATGCGCCTTCCGAAACTGCGCGGTTTTACGAACCGTAACCGCGTGGAGTACCAGGTTGTGAACCTGGACCGCATTGAAGCTTTGTTCCCCGAGGGCGGTGACGTCACAGTTGATGACCTCGTGGCTAAGGGTGCAGTTCGCTCCAAGAGCCTTGTAAAGGTTTTGGGCGATGGCGAAATTTCCGTCAAGGTAAACGTCACTGCTCATAAGGTTTCTGGTGCGGCGAAGAGCAAGATTGAGGCTGCAGGCGGTTCCGTGAACATCCTGGGTGCTTGATTCTTAGCTTTGTAGCTAATCGGTTAACGAAGGATGGGGATCCCTAGTCTCAGGGGTCTCCATCCTTCGTTTCATTGGAGCGGAGAATCCTGTAAACGGTCGATGACATGTCGCTACTAGTTCACTTAGGTAGAAGTGCTATTGTCGCGACGGGGTCTACCGCCCCAAAACCTTTGATGACAATACGTTGTACGGTGTTCGTACAACACCGCACGTGCGCATGGTCGGGACCGGTTCGCGGCATGCACCGCCACACGCGCCAGTGGGAGGCTTTGTGATAACCACCCTCGTTCGGGCTTTTCGTACGCCTGAGCTCCGGAACAGGTTGCTCTTGACCGTGTTCATCATGGCTATCTTTAGGCTCGGGTCACACATCCCGACGCCTGGTGTCAGCTATACCGCTATTAAGCAGTGTCAACCTAACTCAGCGCATGGAGGAAATGCGCTTTTAGGGATGGCAAACCTGTTTAGTGGTGGAGCTCTTCTGCAGCTTTCTATTTTCGCACTGGGAATTATGCCGTATATTACGGCAAGCATTATTGTTCAATTGTTAACTGTTGTAATTCCTAAGTTTGAAACTTTAAAGCAAGAAGGGCAGTCTGGTCAGTCAAAACTGACGCAATATACAAGATATTTGACTATTGGTCTGGCTATTCTGCAGTCTTCGACCTTTATAACCTTCGCTAGGAACCCCTCCACTTTGTTCCCCGGGTCTAACTGTCAAAATATCCTTGTCGACGACACATTCCTGAATGCAGCCTTGTCTGTGTTGACAATGACCGCTGGTACCGGTCTTGTCATGTGGCTTGGTGAATTGATTACCGAAAAAGGGGTCGGCAACGGAATGTCGTTGCTTATCTTTACCTCGATTGCGGCAGGGTTCCCCAGCTCACTGTGGAGCGTGCAACAGCAGCAAGGACGTTGGGATGTATTTTTCTTGATCATCCTTATGGGGCTCTCAATTATCGCTGTTGTTGTTTTTGTCGAACAGTGTCAGCGTCGAATTCCTGTTCAGTATGCAAAACGCATGATCGGGCGCCGCGTTTACGGAGGAACTTCGACTTATATTCCTCTCAAAATTAACCAGGCCAATGTTATCCCGGTTATTTTCGCATCGTCATTGCTCGCGCTCCCCGGGCTTGCTGTTCAATTCCAGCAAGGTAACCCGAACCCGCCTGAATGGGTGCTCTGGGTTTCTACGCATCTTGTGCGTGGAGATAGCCCATGGTATATGGCTATTTATACGAGCCTCATTTTGTTCTTCACGTTCTTCTATGTTGCGATCAGCTTTAATACTGAAGAAGTTGCAGACAACATGAAGAAGTTTGGTGGATTTATTCCAGGTATTCGAGCTGGACGTCCAACAGCGCAGTACTTGTCGTATGTGGTGAACCGGATCACGGTCGTCGGTGCGCTGTACTTGTCCATCTTGGCTCTAATCCCATTGATTGCACTAGCCACAATTCAGGCAAACCAGAACTTCCCTTTCGGTGGGACGTCAATTCTGATTATGGTCGGCGTGGGACTTGAAACGGTGAAACAGATTGAGTCTCGTCTCAAGCAACACCATTACGAAGGGCTTTTGCGTTCATGAGGATCATCATTTTGGGGGCGCCGGGCGCCGGTAAAGGTACCCAGGCTGCAGGAATTGCGGAAAGTTTCGGAATTCCTGTTATATCTACGGGAAACATGTTCCGCGAAAATATTGCGGAACAAACTGAGCTTGGCAAGCAGGTTCAACAGGTTCTAGCTTCCGGCCAGTATGTCTCTGATGAGATTACTAATGCCATGCTTTTTGAGCGGCTTGCTCGCGAAGATGCTCAAAAAGGTTTCTTGCTTGATGGGTACCCACGGACGACTGCTCAGGTGGAGGTTCTGGATGAGTACCTTAAGGAGCGAGGCGAGAAACTCGATTGCGTTCTCGAGCTCGTTGTCGATGAAAATGCCGTAGTCGAGCGTCTGTTGAAACGTGCAGAAATCGAAGGGCGGTCAGATGACACTGAGCCCGTTATTCGTGAACGCCTGAAGGTTTACGCGCAGCAAACTGCGCCTTTGACGGAAATTTATGATGATCGTGAATTGCTGGTGCAGGTTTATGGTATGGGTGGAGTTGAAGAAGTAGCTACACGCATTCAAGAGGCGCTTGAACCGCTTTATTCCGAGTGATTTCGGTGAGATGCCCCGCTTCGTGTCACGAAGTGGGGCATCTTTATATGGTTAAGAGATATATCATTATCGGGATGGAGAAAAATGTTTGGTCGTGAGCGAATTGAGAAAAAGAATCCTCAGCAGATTATTGCTATGCGGAAAGCTGGATTAGTTGTTGGGCGAACTCTGGAAAAGCTAGCTGAGGCAGTTAAGCCTGGAGTTACCACTAGAGAACTCGATGATATTGCTAGAGAGTATATCCTCTCGCAGGGTGCTGTTCCTTCTTTTCCGCTTGTTCCTGGGTATCGACACACTCTTTGTGTGAGTGTGGGGTGTGAAATAGTTCATGGAATACCTGGTGATCGTGTTCTCCAGGAAGGGGAACTTGTATCAATTGACTGCGGAGCGGCAGTGGATGGGTGGCATGGCGACTCGGCGATATCGATTATCGTTGGCGGGGATGATGCTGCCGAACCTGAAGTAAAAAATTTGCTTGATGATGCTTTTAAATCCCTGTGGTCTGGTATCGCAGCGATGGTACCGGGGAACCGAGTCGGAGATATCGGGGGAGCGATTGAAGAGTCTCTGGAAAAAAGTGCTCTTCAACGAAAGATTGGCGAGTATGGAATCGTCGAAGACTATGAGGGGCATGGGATCGGGCGTGAAATGCATATGTCGCCAGGGGTCCCTAATTTTCGGCCAGCCAAGCTAGGGCCCAAAATGACCGTTGGCACTACGCTGGCTATTGAGCCGATGGTTACGCTAGGCGCCCCTGATAACAAGGTTCTTGACGACGACTGGACAGTAGTCACCATCGACGGCTCCGTTGCAGCCCATGTTGAGCACACGGTGGCTATCACTTCTGAAGGCATCTGGGTACTTACTGCGCTCGATGGGGGACTGGAGGTCTGTGCAGCTACAGGTGCCCAATTTGGCCCGCTGGCATAAATATTCAGAATTACTTGTCTGGTGGGAGAGGCTGTCGAATTTCCCATGACTAGGGGTAGTGGATTAAGGTTGCTTGTTGGCTCATACTCTCGCTTGCTTAAGTGATCAAAGCAGCCGTAAAGCGTCTGTCTCTACCTAGATATAGACACTGCGGTCTGGCTTGGGTGTAAGCGAAAGTATCTGAAGCTGCAGCGCGCCGAGGGATCGGCGTGGCCAATCGTCGTGCAATGCATGACATGACCAGGATCGTGGAGGACATGGCTAAAAAGGACGGAGTCATCGAGATCGAGGGCACCGTGGTGGAGGCGCTCCCTAACGCGAACTTCCGTGTGGAGCTCACCAACGGACACAAAGTTCTCGCTCATATTTCAGGGAAAATGCGCCAGCACTACATCAGGATCCTCCCTGAGGACCGCGTGGTCGTGGAGCTCAGCCCCTATGACCTATCCCGCGGCCGTATCGTTTTCCGCTACCGCTGATACATACTCTTCAAAGACTGTCTCGAAGAGATTTTTCTTGAAGGGCTGTCCGTAGTCTCAGTCTTTACTTGAAGATCACTTAAATCGGCAGGCAGAAGAAACAGTCGAGCAGCGAAAGAGCTACAAGTTTTTGCAGTTGTCTTTCGTTACGCGACGATATGAGCAGTACACAGCATCCGGCCCTGAGGTTCCTCAGATGTCACCCTCGGTTCGAAGGCCGAGGACCGGAAGCGGCGCTCTTCGCCATGAGAGCGTGCGCACGGACCGATGCTGTGCCAAACCTTCGAAACTACTCAGGAGAAACACAAATGGCACGTCTTGTTGGAGTTGACCTCCCGCGCGAAAAGCGCGTTGAGATCGCTCTTACCTACATCTTCGGTGTGGGGCGTACCCGCGCGAAGGAAGCTATCGCAGCGACGGAGATTGACCCGTCCACGCGCGTCAAGGACCTAGACGAGCAGCAGCTTGTTGCTCTGCGTGACTTCCTCGAGGGCAACTACAAGCTCGAAGGTGACCTTCGCCGTGAGGTGGCCGCCGACATTCGTCGCAAGGTTGAAATTGGCAGCTACCAGGGTTTGCGCCACCGCCGTGGCCTGCCCGTGCACGGCCAGCGCACCAAGACCAACGCGCGTACCCGTAAGGGCCCCAAGCGCACCGTTGCTGGCAAGAAGAAGGCCGGCCGCTGATCGAGGCTTTGCCTCGTCGCTGACTTACTAGTCGGCTACTCCCGAAGACTCGTAGGAAAGAGAACATATGCCTCCCAAGAGCCGTCAGGCTGGTGGCGCCAAAAAGGTGCGCCGCAAAGAGAAGAAGAACGTTGCCCACGGGCAAGCTCACATCAAGAGCACATTCAACAACACGATCGTTTCGATCACCGACCCAACAGGCGCGGTTGTCTCCTGGGCATCTGCTGGCCAAGTTGGATTTAAGGGCTCCCGCAAGTCCACCCCCTTCGCCGCGCAGATGGCTGCCGAGGCTGCTGCCCGCCGCGCGATGGACCACGGCATGCGCAAGGTTGACGTTTTCGTCAAAGGTCCTGGCTCCGGCCGCGAGACAGCTATTCGCTCGCTGACTGCAACCGGCTTGGAGGTTGGCGCCATCAGTGACGTCACCCCCACGCCGCACAACGGTGTCCGTCCGCCCAAGCGCCGCCGCGTCTGATCGACCGCGCGCAGCAGGCACTGAAAAGGTAGGAGAAGAGACACCATGGCCCGTTACACCGGTCCGATTACGAAAAAGTCCCGTCGCCTGAAGACCGACCTCGTCGGTGGCGATAAGAACTTCGAGAACCGCCCATTCCCTCCAGGACAGCACGGCCGTGGCCGTATCCAGGAGAAGGAATACCTCTCGCAGTTGCAGGAAAAGCAGAAAGCACGCTTTACCTACGGAGTTATGGAACGTCAGTTCCGTAACTACTACGAGGAAGCGGCACGTCGCCCCGGAAAAACCGGTGCAAACCTGCTTCAGATCCTTGAATCTCGTCTAGACAACGTCGTTTACCGTGCCGGTTTGGCACGTACACGTCGCGCTGCACGTCAGCTCGTCACCCACGGCCACTTCCTGGTCAACGGTCAGCGCGTAGACGTGCCGAGCTACCGCGTGAGCCAGTACGACATCATCGAATGGCGTGAGCAGAGCCGCAGCAAGTTCCCGTTCGAGGTCGCCGAAGACCTGTACGGCGAGCGTGTGGTTCCTGCGTGGATGAAGGTCGTTCCAGGATCCTTGCAGGTGCTTATCCACCAGCTGCCAGTTCGTGAGCAGATCGACACGGTCCTCACCGAGCAGCTGATCGTTGAGCTCTACTCGAAGAACTAACACGTAGATCCGCGCACACCTCGACGAGATGTGCGCGGAGCGACTGTGTATTCACTTGTTAATACACAGTCGCTCCATCCCTGCGACCTACGTGATGACCTCGTGCCACACGGGGGAGTGGGGCCACTCGCCGTAGACAGAGACGACGGGTGTCACGGCTATAGCCGCATTCACGATCTTCATATAGCGGTAGATCGTGGGAAGGAAAGAAATCGTGCTGATCGCACAGCGCCCTGTCCTCACTGAGGACGTGGTTTCGCCCACGCGTTCCCGGTTCGTCATTGAACCGCTTGAGCCGGGCTTTGGGTACACACTCGGTAACTCGCTTCGCCGGACGCTTTTGTCGAGCATCCCTGGAGCATCTGTTACCAGCATCCGTATCGACGGTGTTCTCCATGAGTTCTCGACGATCCCAGGGGTTAAAGAGGACGTCACGGAACTGATCCTCAACATCAAGGGGATCATTGTCAGCAGCGATCACGACGAGCCTGTCGTGATGTACCTGCGCAAGCAGGGCCCCGGTGTAGTGACTGCAGCGGACATTGCTCCGCCAGCAGGAGTCGAGGTGCACAACCCCGAACTCGAGATCGCCACCCTCAACGAGGATGGCAAGCTCGAGATGGAGCTGACAGTCGAACGCGGCCGTGGATATGTGTCCGCCCACCAAAACAAGGCAGTCGAGACCGAGATTGGCCGTATCCCGGTTGACTCGATCTACTCCCCAGTACTGGCAGTGACCTACAAGGTTGAGGCCACGCGTGTGGAGCAGCGTACCGACTTCGACAAATTGATCGTTGATGTCGAAACGAAGCGCAGCATGGCGCCTCGCGATGCACTTGCTTCTGCAGGCATGACGCTTGTCGAGCTCTTCGGGCTTGCTCGGGAGCTCAACGTCGAGGCCGAAGGTATCGACATGGGGCCATCGCCGACCGACGCCGCCTTGGCAGCTGATCTCGCCCTTCCCATCGAGGAACTCGACCTGACTGTCCGCTCCTACAACTGCCTCAAGCGTGAGGGCATCCACACCGTGGGTGAGTTGGTTGGGCGCAGCGAAGCAGATCTCCTTGACATCCGTAACTTCGGTGCCAAGTCCATTGACGAGGTCACCCAGAAGCTGACAGGCATGGGACTGGCTCTCAAAGACAGCCCGCCTGGATTCGACCCAGCCGCCTTGGGCGACCGCTTCGATGAAGATGCCGCATTCAGCGACGGCGAGCAGTACTGACCGATCCGCTTCCGCGGAGCGGCCTGAACAACTCTAGGGAGAACACGTAATGCCTACGCCTACTAAAGGCCGTCGCGTTGGCGGTAGCCCCGCCCACGAGCGCCTCATCCTCTCGAACTTGGCCACCGCCTTGTTCCAGCACGACCGCATTACCACCACCGCCGCCAAGGCCAAGCGCTTGCGCCCCTTGGCCGAGCGCATGGTTACATTCGCCAAGCGTGGTGATCTGCACGCTCGCCGTCAGGTCATGACTGTTGTCCGTGACAAGGGCGCTGTGCACCGCCTCTTCACGGAGATCGCTCCTGACATGGCAAACCGCGAGGGTGGGTACACCCGCACGACCAAGATCGGTAACCGTAAGGGAGACAACGCTCCTATGGTGGTTATCGAGTTGGTTCGTGAGCCGATGTCCGCTAAGCAAGCCACGGTCGCTGAGGCTGAGGCTGCAACCAAGCGCTCTGTCAAAGAGCAGGCTGCTGCCGAAGAGACCTCCGCTCCCGAAGCCGCGGAGTCTAGCGAGGCCTGATCCGCGCATGTGACACATATATGAAGTGGCTGTGACCATCTTGGATGGTCACAGCCACTTCATATATGTGGGTATTCAACTAAGGAGACGGCAATGAGGTTGCGAATCGACTTCGCCTATGACGGTACTGCTTTCTCGGGGTGGGCTAAGCAGCCAGGACTACGCACTGTCGAAGGAGAACTGACTACAGCCCTCGAAAAAATACTGCGTCACGATGTACGTCTGGTCGTAGCTGGACGCACAGACGCAGGAGTTCATGCTCGTGGATCGGTACTACACGTAGACGTTGAAGAGTCAGCTTTCCACCGGTTGCCAGGACGGTCGCAACGCACACCGGAAGCTGCTGCTGTTACTCGCTTAGCTGGCGTATTGCCAGCCGATATCGTCGTTCGCAAGGTCCAGCAGGCGCCGGTAGGGTTTGATGCTCGTTTTTCGGCGTTGTCGAGAAGGTATTCCTACACCCTTACTGATGAGCCATCAGAATTAGATCCGTTGCAGCGGAGCGGAATTGTCGTCCACAAGCGGCAATTGGATGTTTCTGCCATGCATTTGGCGGCCCAGCAGATGCTGGGTTTGCATGACTTTGCTGCGTACTGCAAGCCGCGAGAAGGGGCTACCACGATACGCAATCTGTTGGCGTATGAGTGGGAGCGCCGTGGCCCGCTAGTAATAGGCACAATCATTGCCGATGCGTTTTGCCACTCAATGGTGCGTGCCTTGGTTGGGGGAGTCGTACCTGTGGGGGAGGGGAAGCAAACGACAGATTGGCCAGCACTCGTGCTGGGAGAACGTCGAAGGAACCCAGCGGTGACGGTGATGCCGCCGCACGGCCTGTGCTTAGAAGAAGTTCGTTATCCGGCTGATCATCAGCTTTCGGCTCGGGCTGCAGCTGCTCGATGTGTTCGAGAGCTGCCTGAGTGACTTTTTCGTGGGGCGCAGATCCTTGATTGGCTGCCCTGAGTACTGCTAGGAGTTAGACGTCGCAGTGTGAGGTACGTGGTGTGCTTCTTAGAGTCGTGGGGGAGCGTCAACAGGCAGTGCACAGGTGTAGAAAGTGACGCGTTTAGCAGTGGGGTTTCCTGCTCCGACACGGCGGTATCGCTCAAGGATGGCAGCGATTTCTTCTTGGAGTGCGGCAAGTTGAGTATCGGTGACAAGGACAAGTCGGTCTTCGAGTCCACATAGTTCTTGCCAGGTAGGGGGCCACTGTGAGGTGTGGCTAATCCAGTTTTGGACTTTGGTGCCGAAGTAGGCGGCGTAGTCACGGGCGAGCCATTCGGCGGAGGCTTCATCGGCGGGATCTTCTTCGGAAGTGTCGATGATGCGATTTTCTGTAGTCAGGCTCCAGTATCGGCGGCGGCCGCTGAGTTCGCTGGTAGTGATGAGTCCTGCGTTAGCTAGGGCGCGTAGGTGGTAGCTGGTCACGCCGGTGCTTGTATCTAGGGCTTTGGCGAGGTCTGCGGAGGTGGCTCGGCCAATGCTGCGTAGTTCGGCGAGGATGCGAGATCGCATGGGGTGGGCAAGAGTGCGTAGTGATATTTGGTCAAGTTCTGCCGGGTGGGGGAGAGGGTGGTCGTTGTCGGTGGGGTCGGTAGGGGTAGTCATAGGCACATACTGCTCCTTTTTGCAGAAAATTTATGCATAAAACATGTGCATGAATAGGATTAGGAGGCAATAGAGGAGGTGAATTTGCACTTCAAAGCATGTTTTGAGTGGATTTCTGGAGGCGTGTGATCGAACGGTAGAGTAGATGACTGTTACGTGTTGCTGCCCTCCGCCGGTCAGTGCTCGCTGGATGCGAAAGTGTGAACGCTCTGCAAGAGCTGTCGCAGCATGTCGTGTCTACCCCGTGATCTTCGATTTCGGACGGGTGAGCCATCGGCACTTCGGCTAGGTCGCTCCTGTGGCTTTCGCCGCTCCGGCCGGTGGCACGCGATTCGCAGTCCGCAACAGAAAGCAAGGCACTCGTGCGTACTTACACCCCGAAGCCGGGCGACATTGAGCGCTCCTGGCACATCATCGACGCTACCGATGTTGTGCTCGGTCGTCTCGCCTCGCAGGCGGCACAGCTCCTGCGCGGCAAGCACAAGCCAACGTTCGCGCCGCACATTGACACCGGTGACTTCGTCATCATCATCAACGCTGACAAGGTTGCTCTTACGGGCAACAAGGCTGAGCAGAAGAAGGCTTACAGCCACTCCGGGTTCCCCGGTGGTCTGCGCGCTACCAGCTACACCGAGCTGCTCGCCAAGAACCCCGAGCGTGCAGTGGAGAAAGCCATCCGTGGCATGCTTCCCAAGAACTCGCTCGCACGTCAGCAGATGAGCAAGCTCAAGGTGTACGCAGGCTCTGAGCACCCCCACCAGGCCCAGCGTCCGGTGCCCTACGAGATCTCGCAGGTCGCGCAGTAATCACGCGTCTTCGACGTACGTGACCTAAGCGCAGAAAAAACGAGGAGAACCGTGACCGATATTGACATGGACGCCCAGCTCGACGAGAATGAGCCGGCTCTTTCCAGCTACACCACCGAATCCAGTGAAGCCCCGGCACAGGCCGCTACGGGCGAGCGCCCCTCGGCTTCGGCCCCTGGTGCTGCCACCGGCCGCCGCAAGCAGGCCATCGCTCGCGTGCGCATCGTCCCCGGCTCTGGCCAGTGGAAGATCAACGGCCGTGGCCTTGACGACTACTTCCCGAACAAGGTTCACCAGCAGATTGTCAACGAGCCCTTCAAGGTGCTCGAGCTCGAGGGCGCATACGACGTTCTCGTGCGCGTTGCTGGTGGTGGCCCCTCCGGTCAGGCCGGTGCGATCCGTCTGGGCATCGCCCGCAGCCTCAACGGCATTGACGTTGACCTGAACCGTCCTGGCCTCAAGAAAGCCGGACTGCTCAGCCGCGACGCTCGTGTTCCCGAGCGCAAGAAGGCTGGTCTCAAGAAGGCCCGCAAGGCGCCTCAGTACAGCAAGCGCTGATCCGGTCGGCTCAGCCGATACATGCGCCAGATGGCCGTCATCCTCAGCAGGAGGTGGCGGCCATCTGCCGTCTACCTATGTGGGAATCCCTACCAGCCCGAATAACAGGGTTAGGCTGGTTCACCGGGTATCTATCTCGACCTGGTTGACCGCAAGCATTCACACAACTGCGACTCACTTCACCGCCCCCCACCACGCTTCATGCGCAGCACTCAGACGAAGGAGATGCGGAACTCTCATGGCGAGACTGTTTGGAACTGACGGAGTCCGAGGACTCGCAAACCGCGACATCACCGCTGAACTTGCGTTATCGCTAGCTACAGCTGCTGCGCACGAGCTATTCGAGCACCGCTGCAGCAACAACACTGGCCGGATGACAGCTGTGGTCGGCCGTGACCCACGCGCATCTGGTGAATTCCTCTCCGCAGCAGTAATCGCCGGGCTTGCCTCTGCAGGAGTAGATGTCTATGACGCAGGCGTGGTTCCCACACCTGCTACGGCATTCCTCACTAAAGACATGAATGCTGATCTCGGCGTCATGTTGTCCGCGAGCCACAACGCGATGCCAGACAATGGCATCAAATTCTTCACATCCCAAGGCTTCAAGCTCGACGACGCCATCGAAGACGCCATCGAAGCCAGACTGGGCCAAGAATGGGAACGCCCCACCGGATTCCGAGTCGGTCGCGTACGCCCCCTCACAGACGCAAACTCGCGATACGTTGCTCACCTGCTAACTGCCCTGCCGCACCGCCTCGATGGCCTCAAAATCGTCGTCGACGCTGCCCACGGCGCCGCCAGCGTCGTCTCACCACAGGCGTTCCGCGCGGCCGGAGCCAAAGTCAAAGTTATCGGTGGAGAACCCGACGGCCTCAACATCAACGACGGCTACGGATCCACGCACCTAGAAATGCTGCAAACCGCGGTCGTGGAACACAAAGCAGACCTCGGCATTGCTCACGACGGCGACGCTGACCGCTGCCTTGCCGTAGACCACACTGGTGCACCCGTCGACGGTGACCAGATCATGGCAATCCTTGCCATCGGAGCCAAAGAATTCGGCTCACTTGCCAACGACACCCTCGTCGCAACAGTCATGAGCAACCTGGGCTTGTTCAAAGCAATGGAAGCCAACGGCATCACAGTTCGCAAAACAGCAGTAGGTGACCGTTACGTTCTCGAAGACATGCTCGCCAACGGCCATACCCTCGGCGGTGAGCAGTCTGGCCACGTCATCCTCCTCGACCACGCCAGCACCGGCGACGGTACCCTCACAGGCCTCACTTTGGCAGCACGAGTCGCCCAAACTGGCCGCGCCTTGCGAGACCTCGCATCTGTGGTGCAGCGCCTACCGCAATCACTCATCAACGTTAAAGACGTCGACAAAAACGCCGTCGAAACCAACGAAGCAGTCGCCGAGGCTATTCGCCAGGCCGAAGCCGACCTCGGCGACTCAGGGCGCGTACTGCTACGCAAATCAGGCACCGAACCAGTTGTCCGCGTCATGGTAGAAGCCGCAACCAGCGAAGAAGCTGCATCGGTAGCCGCATCGCTAGCCGAAGTGGTCCGACGCGAACTCGCCCTATAAACACCACACTAGAAATGGCCGGGCATCGCTCCACCACGGACAACAGCCCGGCCATTTCTCTCACCCCGACGACTCCAAACCGTCGATACGGCCAGCAACCTCCAACACCTGCGCTGCGCCATCAGAAAGCTTGTACACCAATCCCACGATCGCCAAAGAGCCATTCTCGATTCGCTCCGCAATCGGGCGAGAACGCTGCCTCAACAAATGCACCGTGGCACGAACATGCTCAGCCTCAATCTCATCAGCACTCGTTGCGCCCTTGCGATATGCCGCATTCACGCTTGGAGTCACCCGCTCTACCAAATCCCGCACAAACCCATGAGGCATTTCTCCAGTCTCAAAAGCCGTGATCGCCGACGACACTGCCCCACACGAATCATGCCCAAGCACAATGATCAATGGGATCCCCAAAATCTCTGACCCGTACTCCAAAGAGCCGATCTCGGTGGGGCCAGCCACATGCCCCGCTGTGCGAATAACGAAAAGATCACCCAACCCACGATCAAAAATCACTTCGGCAGCCACGCGAGAATCAGAACAACCAAAAATCGCCGCAAACGGCTGCTGACCACCAGTTAACTCAAAACGCCTCTCTGCCCCCTGATTAGGGTGAAGAGGCTTCCCCTGCACAAACCGCTCATTTCCAGCAGAAATCGCACGCCACGCAGCAGTCGGAGTATGCGGACGCGTCGAACCCGTCATGGGATTAATCTCGGGCACAGCGCAGCTCCTCAACGCAACACAACATCGGCGATCACACTACGCGGACACCCTCAGCAAATAAGGCACCTATCCGCCACGCCCACCCACCAGGCGGCAAAGGCGAATCAACACATATCAACGTGCACCAAGAGGACCAATACTGTCCAACACCCGGGCAGTCCCATCACTCAACTGGTACTTCAGCGCGACAATCGCCAACCGCCCCTGCGCAATCCGATCAGCAATCAACGGAGAACGCTCCGGAATCAACGACATCACCGCCCGCGCATGCGAGCGCTCAATATCGGCCGTAGCAGTCTCCCCACGGCTCCTAGCCGCGTTGACATTCGGGACGATCCGCTCCAAAACATCACGCACATGATCGTCAGGCATGCGCCCACTCGAGGCGCAGTCAATGGCCGCCTGTACCGCCCCGCACGAATCATGCGCCAACACCGCAATCAACGGAGTATTCAAATGCCCCACCGCATACTCCAACGACCCCAACTCCGAAGGCCCCACCACGTGACCTGCTGTACGGATAACAAACAAGTCACCCAAACCCTGATCAAACAAAATCTCAGCAGGAACACGTGAATCCGCGCACCCAAAAACAACCGCGAAAGGATTCTGGCTAGAAACCGTTGCCGACCGGCGCTGCTGGCCTCGCCTGGGACTATCCGCATGATCAGAGACATACCGAATATTTCCCGACATCAGCTCCGCAAACGAGGCCACCGGAGAAGCCGCCACCGGCACCGACCGAATAGTCAGGTTCGACCTATGAGTGGCACCTTCCAGAGCGGAACCAGAAACAAACTCAGCAGACTGGGAGGGCGAAGAGACAGCCATCGGATTCCTTCCGAACACGAGCCAACCGAAGCAGCAGGCCTTTCACAACCCCATCGGCACCAGAAACGCGTAGTTCAACTGAAAAAACCGCAAGCGTGCCTAAGATGCAGGAACCCGAGACGGGGTGTCTTCTCAACGGATCCGGGGGAATAACACCAACAGTCACGAGCAGCAATGACGCAGCCCGCGACGTGTCACCCTCACCCCTTACCAGAAGGGCACAGAATCCAAAGGAGTATTCATGCCCTCACCACGCTCAATTACCGCATTCACAGTTGCCCTGGCCATTACAGCCACAAGCGCCGCAGCACTAACCAGCTGTGGCCGAAACACCTCCGCCACCAATCCCCAACAGATCACCTGGTATATCAACCCCGACTCAGGCGGAAACGACCCCACCAAACACGGCCAAGCCAGACTCGCCGCCGAATGCACCAAAGCAGCCAAAGGCGCATACACAATCACCACTCAAGTGCTGCCCAATAGCGCCAGCGATCAACGACAACAACTCCTACGACGCCTCGCTGCCAGCGATCCAGGCATAGATCTGATGAGCCTGGACCCCGTCTTCGTCGCGGAATTCGCTGAAGCTGGATTCCTCGACCCAGCCCCTACCGACAAACGCCACACCCTCACCGACGACGCCGTAGCCCCCATCGTCACGGCAGCACAATGGAAAAACACCCTATTCGCGGCACCGATGTGGGCAAACACCCAAATCCTCTGGTACCGCAAATCCGTCGCCAAAGCTGCCGGACTCGATATGACCAACCCCGTCACCTGGGACCAAATCATTCACGCCGCCGCATCACAAAAAAAGACTCTTGGCGTCCAAGCCTCCCGATACGAGGGATACTCCGTATGGATCAACGCCCTCATCGAAAGCGCCAACGGAAAAATAGTTAAAAACTCAGGCGCCACCGGCAAAAAAGTCGACCTCGGCATCAACAGCCCAGCAGGAAAACGCGCCGCCGAAATCATCCACTCCCTCACCACAGCCGGAGTCGGCGGGCCAGCCCTCAGCTCCAGCGATGAAACTGCCGCTTTAGACCTATTCATCGCAAACGCTAGCTCCGGATTCCTCCTCAACTGGCCCTACGTATGGGCGGCACTGGCCGAACGCAAAGCTGACTTCATCGACGACGTCGCCTGGGCCCGCTACCCCCAATCAGTCGCAGGTCAAAAATCCCGCCCTCCACTAGGAGGCATCGAACTAGGCGTCAACGCTGCAAGCACCAACAAACCCGCAGCTTGGGAAGCAATCCAATGCATTACCAACGTCGAACATCAAACGATGTACATGCTCGGCACCGGTAACCCCGCAGCACGCAAAAAGGTCTACGACAACCCCACCATCCGCAAAAAATTTCCCATGGCAGACCTGATCCGTGACTCGCTCGACAGCGGAGCACCTCGCCCAGTTACCCAGTACTACGGCGACATCTCAACAGCCCTGCAGCGCACCTGGAGCCCACCCGAATCCGTTGACCCCGCAACAACCCCAGCCCAATCAGAACAACTCATTCACGATGTTCTCCACGGAGAGGCACTCCTGTGAACTCTCCCAACAACACTAAAAACACTCCGAGCACACCACACATATCCACACGTACCCGAGCAGAACACAACCTCGGATGGATTCTGGCAGGCCCAGCCTTGGCCATCATGCTCCTGGTCACCGCCTACCCCATCATCCAGGCGCTCTACTACTCCCTCTTCAGCTACCGACTCACCGACCCACACGCACGCACATTCGTAGGCCTACACAACTACCTCGTAGCCCTCAGCGATGCACTGTTCTGGCGCGCAACCGGACAAACACTCCTCATCACCGCCATCACAGTTGCCATAGAGCTCGTCCTGGGAATGATCATCGCGCTCGTCATGCACCGCATCGTCATTCCCCGAAAAACACTCCGAACAATCGTTCTGATCCCCTACTCGATCATCACCGTCGTATCCGCATTCGCATGGTTCTTCGGATTCAACGTCACCACAGGATTCGTGAACTGGTGGCTCCACACCCTCACCGCTGGAACTTTCCCCAATGACTACAACTGGTTCAGCACCTGGGAAACCGCAACCGCCATCATCTGCTTTTCCGAAATCTGGAAAACAACACCCTTCATGTCACTCCTACTTCTATCCGGGCTTGCCCAAGTAGATGAAGCACTAGAAGAAGCAGCACGCGTTGACGGAGCCACCTTCACCCAAACACTTTTCAAAGTGACCCTGCCCAACATGAAACCAGCAATCATGGTCGCTGTTCTTTTCCGCACCCTCGACGCATTCCGCATCTTCGACAACGTATTCATCATGACCGGCGGATCACACGACACCACCGTCCTGTCACTACTTGCCTACAACCAAACAATTAACCGTGTAGAAATCGGCCTCGGATCAGCAATCTCCACGCTGCTATTCATATTCGTCATCATGATCGCCACCGGATTCATCAAAGGCTTCAAAGTCAACCTCACCGAGGGAAGAAGGTGACCATGAAAACCACAGCAGACAAAAAAACATGGGCTTACACGTGGCTAGCCGCCCCCATCATCCTGTGGACAATCATCCCCCTGGCCTGGGTTATTTCCCTATCCCTCAAATCAACCGCAGCGCTCTCAAACCCACGGCTCAACACACTCGGAAACTTCTTTCCCCGCAAGCCCACCCTCGAAAACTATCGACTCATCTTTTTTGGAGGCGCCCACGACCTGTTTGTCCCCGCACTATGGAACTCAATCATCATCTGCCTCATCTCCACCCTCATCGCAGTCACCCTCGCCACCACCTGCGCCTACGCAATCGCGCGACTTGAATTCCCCGGAAAAGGGATCATCCTCGGCACTGCACTAGCCGTCTCCTTCTTCCCCGTGATCTCACTAGCAACACCGCTATACAACCTCTGGCGACACATCGGCCTCTTCGACACCATCCCCGGCCTGATCTTTCCCTACCTCGCCCTCACCCTCCCCTTAGCCATCTGGACTATGACGGCGTTCTTCCGCCAAATCCCCTGGGAAATGGAACAAGCAGCCCAAATAGACGGAGCCACAAGCTGGCAAGCATTCCGAAAAGTCATCGTCCCCCTCGCCGCCCCCGGCGTATTCACCACCACGATCATCACCTTCTTCACCGCCTGGAACGACTTCGTATTCGCCTCCACTCTCACCGCAAACCACGCCCGCACCGTCCCAGCAGCACTCGCCTTCTTCACCGGCGCATCTCAATTCGAACAACCAACCGGAGCGATCGCTGCCGCAGCAGTCGTCGTCACCATCCCCGTCGTACTACTCGTACTCATCTTCCAACGCCGGATCGTCTCCGGACTCACCTCGGGTGCTGTCAAAGGCTGACAGCCACCGCACCCCGCAGAAAGAACACACGACATGACACGCATCTGTCTGACCAACATCGTCAAGCGATACGGCGACGGATTCCCCGCCGTCAACAACGTCAACCTCGACATCGCCGACGGAGAATTCATCATCCTCGTCGGCCCATCCGGATCAGGTAAATCCACCCTCCTACGCATGATCGTGGGCCTAGAAGACATCACCTCCGGCGAACTACGCATCGGCGACAACATCGTCAACGACTTAGCACCCCGCGACCGCAACCTCGCCATGGTCTTCCAGAACTACGCCCTCTACCCACACCTATCTGTCTACGAAAACATCGCATTCCCCCTACGACTCGACAAACAAAAAACCCAAAAAGAAATCGACGCCGCTGTCCGCCAAGCTGCCGACATGCTCGACCTGAACGAACACCTCAACCGCAAACCAAGCAACCTATCCGGCGGGCAACGCCAACGCGTAGCCATGGGCCGAGCCATCGTCCGCGACGCCGACGCCTTCCTCTTCGACGAACCCCTCTCCAACCTCGACGCCAAACTCCGCGGCCAAATGCGCACCGAAATCGCCCGCATGCAACGCCGCATGGGCATCACCACTATCTACGTCACCCACGACCAAACAGAAGCCATGACCCTGGGCGACCGAGTCGCAGTCCTCAAACACGGAACACTCCAACAAGTCGCCAGCCCCCGAGAACTCTACGAACAACCCGTCAACCTCTTCGTTGCCGGATTTATCGGATCACCACCCATGAACTTCATCCCCGCCCACATCGAAGGCGCCGTTCTGCACACACCACTGACCGACATCCCCATCACCCCTGTCATGGCAGAAAAAATCACAGACCTCGACACCGTCATCATCGGACTACGACCCGAAGCATTCGCCAACACCCCCCACCCCACCGAAGACGCAATCACATTCGAAGCAGTCATCGACCAAACCGAATGGCTCGGTAACGAACAGTACGGATACATCCCCTTCCACGCCGAAGGCACAGCACTACAGACCCTCGAAGAACTCAACCGCGAACTCGACGGCGAACAACTCCGAACACAAGTCACCGTCAGCCTCAACGCACGCACCCACATCCGCGAAGGCGAACCAGCGCAACTGTCCTTCAAACCAAGCGACATGCACCTGTTCAATCCCCACACCCGCGAAAACCTCACCCGAGACCACAAGCGAGCACAACAGATCGCCGAACAAAGCGAAATCGACCGCCAACGCGCACTGGTCCGCGCCCAAAAACAGGAGCGCCAAACAATCGCGTAGATTCATCACGCACACGTCACCGGCACGTCCGCGACGAGAAAACACCCTCCGGGAGGAAAAACCCACGATGAGCGCTCGCCGAGCCCCCTTCCGACCCCTCGCCACCGGCACAGAAAAACCACCAAAACACGGCGCCGGAGGCATGCGCAGCATGTTCATTTCCATGATCGTGCTGCTCGGCATCATCCTGCTCTGGCAAGCCCTTACCCCCCAAGCCAGCAAAGTCGAACAACCCGCCGTCGACGTAAAAGCCTCGGCGCGCGGAGTAATAAACGCGACTTCTTGGCCCATTCGTGTACCCAATCTGGGCCCAGAATGGCGCGCCACCACAGCACGATTCGACAAACGTGGGGGAGTGAAAACGTGGGAAGTCGGATACGTGCGCACTGACGATGACTCCGTATTCGTTTCACTCGCTCAAACCGGTGCCTTCGGCAAAGAAAAAGTCTCAGACGACTGGGAACGCGAAGTCACCAAGAATGGCGGCAGCAACGGCGACATCACGATTGATGGCACCACCTGGCACACATTCATCGCACCAGAAAAAAACCCACGCACAGCACTACTACCCGCAACCCAAGGACCAGTAGCCGTATCAGTGACGGGGTTAGGTGATAAGAAAAACCTTCTCCACATTGCTAAAGCGTGGCAAGACGCCCAACCCGCTCAGTAAAACCAGCTGCGCTACCTGCACACCTCGGGCTGGGATTACTTCACTGTTGATCCCAGCCGATCTTCGATGCGCTTCTCAGCCTTGTCCAACCAGCTGGAACAGTGCTCAGCCAACGCCTCGCCACGCTCCCACAACGCCATCGTCTCTTCCAAAGGCGCTTGGCCGCTCTCCAGACGCTGCACAACACCAATCAACTGATCCCTGGCCTGCTCATAAGTCAGCTCCGCTACATCACCGAACTGCGTGCCATTTTCCGAAGCAATCGAACGCTCTGCACAGTTCTGGTCTTTCGAGGACGCCATGCAAATCTCCTAAACATCGAACATACAAAGGGCAGATGCCCCTAGAGGAGGGGACTTTCACGAAGCGGAATCACAATCCTGCTGAGACCGTGACATCACCGTGAAATCACCTCCCGCAACACGCACACGCAAAACCTCATCAGCCCGCACCTGATCAGGATCACGAATCACGCTGCCATCATGCTGCTGTACCACCGCATAGCCACGCTCCAACGTGCTCTGCGGAGAAAGTGCTCCTAGATGCGAAACGTGACCACGCAAATCTGCCCGAGCAGCTGCCAACGCGATACCCGTGGCGCGAGTAACCCGTTCATGCAACGCATCCCTCTGCTCACGGTACGGGCGAAGCATGGCCTTCGGTGTGGCAAGAACAGGACGAGTCCGCATAGTCGCCAATCCACGCCGCTCATCATCAAGCCGGCGCCGCACAGCCTGCTGCATACGCACCCGAGCGTTCCCGAGCGCTTCAGATTCCTCAGCATGATCCGGTACAAGATGCTTAGCCGAATCAGTGGGAGTAGAAGCCCGCACATCAGCAACGAAATCAAGCAGAGGAACATCCACCTCGTGCCCGATGGCAGAAACCACAGGCGTACGGGCAGCCGCTACAGCACGCAGCAGCGTCTCATTAGAAAAAGCAAGCAAATCCTCAAACGAACCACCACCACGAGCAATCACGATGACATCTACATGCGCCAGGTCATCAAGCTCACAAAGAGCACGACTCACCTGCGGGACAGCATCCCGTCCCTGAACCGCCACCTCACGGATCTCGAAATCAACTCCCGGCCAACGGCGACGAGCGTTCTCCACCACGTCACGTTCGGCAGCGCTTTCCCGGCCACAGATAAGACCAATGCAGCGGGGCAAAAAAGGCAGCGACTTTTTCCGGGAAGGGTCAAACAACCCCTCAGACTCGAGAAGTTTTTTCAACCTTTCGATTTGTGCCAGAAGTTCACCCTGCCCTACCGGGCGGATATCACGGGCTTCCATCTGAAACGAACCACGCTTGGCCCAGAACGTCGGTTTGCAGTGCACCACCACGCGTTGACCATTGCCGATCTCATCCGGCAACGCATCAAGCGTGCGCGTGGGGATCGAAACATTCAGCGACATGTCGACGTCGACATCACGCAAAGTCAAAAATGCTGACCAGGCCCCCGGGCGTCGTTTGAGCTCGATTACCTGCGCCTCAATCCACAGCGCAGACATGCGGTTGATATAGGCGGTGATGTTTTCAGTGAGCAACCGCAGGGGCCAAGGATTCTCGGCTGTGGTTTCTGCTGCCTTTGCAGGTAGCTCTCGCGGTGCGCCGTCGGAGTCAGGCCTGGCGGCGGTGGGGCTGGACGGATCCGAATTGCTCACGAATGCAAGTATCACGCCCAGGACCGACAAAGTTGCGCACACTGCCGTAATCACCGCTGCTGGCTCGCCAACCCCAAGCGCATGTGTCCACGCCCATTCCGTCCTCACTACGATGGTCGAGTGAGTGAAACCACCCAGACCTACGCCCAGCACGGCACAGACACCACCCCTGCTGGCGGTAAACGTGTATTGCTGGCTGCTCCGCGCGGCTACTGCGCCGGTGTGGACCGGGCCGTCGAAACCGTGGAAAAAGCGCTAGAGGCCTACGGCGCACCGGTTTACGTGCGTAAAGAAATCGTGCACAACAAGCATGTTGTTTCTGTGTTGGAACGTCGCGGCGCGATCTTCGTCGACGAGACTGACGAGGTACCCCAAGGCGCCACGGTGGTGTTCTCCGCTCACGGTGTAGCACCAAGCGTTCATGACGAGGCTGCCGCGCGCAGCCTGCGCACCATTGACGCCACCTGCCCACTGGTGACCAAAGTGCACCGCGAAGCCGTGCGTTTCGCCAACGCTGATTACGACATTCTTCTCATCGGTCACGAAGGCCACGAAGAAGTTATTGGCACTTCCGGGGAAGCCCCCGAACACATCACACTGGTGGACGGCCCCGCAGATGTAGCGAACGTGCAGGTACGCGACCCAGAAAAGGTGGTGTGGCTCTCCCAAACCACCCTGTCCGTGGACGAGACCACGGCGACCGTGGCAGCGTTGAAAGAACGCTTCCCGCACCTTATTGACCCGCCCAGCGATGACATCTGCTACGCCACACAAAACCGCCAAGGCGCCGTGAAACAGATGGCAGCCGACTGCGACGTGTTCATCGTGGTGGGCTCGCGTAACTCCTCGAATTCCCGTCGCCTCGTAGAGGTAGCCGTGGAGCACGGCGCTCGGTCGGGACACCTGGTTGATTACGCCGCCGAAGTTGACGACGCCTGGCTTGAAGGCGCCACCACAGTCGGTGTCAGCAGTGGCGCTTCAGTACCGGAAGTACTAGTGCGCGACCTGCTGGAACACCTTGCCGAGCGTGGCTTCGCAGAAGTGAATCCGGTGGTTTCCGCCGAAGAAAGTCTCCTTTTTGCGCTGCCACCAGAACTACGCCGTGACTTGAAGGCGCGCGGCATCCAATTCGACGCGAAGGTTCGTGGTGACGGAGGCCAACATCTACGTTGAGCGAAACATGGCTTTAGTCAGTGTCGAAACGTAGTCAGCTGCCCGCGGTGGGCTGGACTGGCCACGGCGGCGCACCAAACCAGTAGCGGCGGAACCCATTGCGGGAACCGTCGTAGCGGCCACCGACCCTCTCGATCGTTCTTTTAGACGCGTTGTTCTCTTCCCGGCAACACACAAGGGTCGGTGCTGCGCCCACCTCCGCGGCGATCAAAAGCCCCTGTCCAAGGGCTGCGGTGGCTATCCCGCGGCGCCGCGTCGAGGGACGGACGCTGTACCCGATGTGTCCGGACTGGTCTAGAAGAAGCTGTGTCAGGGCATGCCGGCACGCCAGAAAACCTAGGAGAGGCCCACCGTTTTGCCACGTGTTATCCACGATCCACCGGTAGGTGCAATGCACATGCCCTGGAGGAAGTGCCACGTCAAGGTCTTCATAGCGGCGTCGGTTACCCAGATATTCTTCAAAACCAGCTCGGGTTGGCTCGGGAACCTCGCCCCGCTGGCAGCCCGACCCATCGAGAGCCCCTCCACCGAAATCGAGCAAACAGTCACGCCATGCTTCGAATCGCGAGGCATCGGGCCCCACGAGCCGCACATTTTCGTGAATCATTGGATTTTCCTCTCGCGACTTGGGTAGCGATTCACCCAACGTCCTCACAGATCGGGTAGGGACCTGCGAGGACTCAGTAAAAGAACTCGGAGGCCGTCACGCTTGTGGGCAGATCCACATGTCTAGCAGCTCAGAACAGTTCGACACCATGCCTGAGAAGGCATCGTAGAAAACCCCCGTGCGTCTAGGAAGTGAAGTAAGGCTTCCACGTATCTAGTGGATTCAAATACTTTCTTGGATGCCATTCAAAGCCGAAACTGTAATTGTTTATGGGTGTAACTTTTTATTGCAGGTGGCCTCCTTGAAACTTTTAGATGCGTAAATTTCGTGAGCTGAATTCAAGAATGACACAGTCGCAGAAGATCGCCAGAATATCCGCAAGGATAGCTTTTCTGACTTCTGTTGTAGTTACTGGAGCAATGACGGGAATGGAAGGCGTCTCTTTGGGGGCAGGTGAAGTTATTCAGCTAGTAGCTTTTGTGGTCTTTGTTTTCGCTGCTATGGTGTCAGGAACATCTCATTCCCGAATTAAAGAACCCTTTTCTTATGGAAGATTAAGTGGAGATAAAGCTGCTGTCCACCTGAATACTTTCAAGGGGAAGATGGGATCCGCTGTAAAGATCCATACGGATGTAAAGGATCCTCAGTGGAATAAAGCTTCGGTTGGCCTCTTGGGGAAGGAGGAGAACTTCGGAGGTGTAAGCAGTCCGGCGACTATGAGTAGTCGAATGCAATAGAAAGTGCTGCGAACAAATTTGGCGGTTTGATGAGAACTGAGTTTCTTGGGTCGCGGCGCCTGTCGTTCGTTGGTTCAGTCAGGTCAGTAGATTATTTCGGCGCGTCGGGGTGATAGCCTGATCCAGGCGTATTATGAAATCCGCTTTTTCCTGCAGAATTCTACATGATTCTGTGGAATCACTGAGCCTTTAATTGACAAACTTCTCGATTCCCAGAAAGCCAAAATGGGAATCTAACGGTAGGATTTGAAAATCCGGAACTGTCAGATAAGTGGCAAAGGTGGTTAACCTGCGTTGCGTTTTTCTGAATCGTCAATACTTTCGAGAAGTTCAGGGGCAGTCAACGGTCGCGGGGTAGCATCCAGCGGTTTAACAGTAGCAATTTCATCGCTAGTGATCCCTAGATCAGAAAATTTACGCGCAGTCACAAAAACCCGTGTCTCCAAAGTGCCAACAAGCTTGTTGTAGTTGGCCACCGAGTTAGACAGCGAAGACCCCACGGCCGTGAGGTGGGTCCCAAGAGTTCGCAGACGTGAATGCAAATGAGTGCCCAAATCGAGGAGCTCTTTAGCATTCTCAGCCAGAGAGTCCTGCTTCCACACATAGGCGACAGTACGCGCCAAAGCAAAAAGAGAAGCGGGGGAGACAAGTACCACCTTGGCGGTGAGAGCCTCTTCATACAAGGCGGGATTAGCGTCAAGAGCCGCAGAAAGAATCGCATCACCCGGCACAAAACACACCACCATCTCCGGAGTGGATGCGAAAGCAGTCCAATACTCCTTACTGGCCAAAGCGCGCACGTGTGAACGCAGGTGAGTCGCGTGCTGGGCGAGATAGGCAGCACGCTCATCGTCATCAAGATGAGCCCCTTGGGCTTGAAGAAAAGCATCAAGAGGGGCCTTGGAGTCGATGACGAGGGACTTTCCACCCGGCAACGTGACAACAACATCAGGGCGCACGGTTTTACCGGTGGAATTAGTGGAGGAGACCTGGTCGGTGAAATCGCACCACCGCTCCAGCCCCGAGAGTTCAAGTACACGGCGTAGCTGCGTTTCGCCCCATACGCCGCGGATATTGGAGGATTTCAACGCCCCGGCCAGCGTGGCAGTCTCGGACTGCAGCCCGCTAGTGGCGCGAGAAACCTCGATGAGCTGAGCCCCCAAACGGCCAAACTGTTGCTGACGGTCACGCTCTAAGGTGGTGACTTGTTCAGCCACACGGGCGATGGTGTTTTCCAGGGGAGCTAACGCGGCCCGAGTGGAGCTGTCTGCGTCGGTGACGGCACGCATGTCAGTGATTTGCTCACGCAAGCCTTCGATGTGAGCTCGTGCCGCAGCGAGCTCTGATCCCGTTTCCATTCGACCTTGAGTGCGACCAAGGCGGAAAGCAGCCACGACCGCTGCGACAGCAAGAAGCAAAACGAGCACGAAAAAGAACGTCACCTGGCTCATGAGTCAACTCTTTCACTTAGCACCGTCATTGTTGGGATGGGTGGCTGACGCGTGTGCCGTGCAGCTTCGTCGCTGCACGTGCGGCGTGCCAGGTAGAGTTTTCCCTCGTGGCACTCACCATTGGAATCGTCGGTCTCCCTAACGTCGGTAAGAGCACTATGTTCAACGCTCTGACCAAGAACAACGTCCTCGCGGCGAACTACCCGTTCGCTACGATCGAGCCCAACGTGGGTGTTGTTCCGCTGCCCGATCCTCGCCTTAGCCGGTTGGCGGAAATTTTCGGCAGCGAAAAAATTTTGCCAGCGACGGTGTCGTTCGTTGATATCGCCGGGATTGTGCGCGGCGCCAGCGAAGGTGAAGGGCTAGGAAACAAGTTCCTTGCAAACATTCGTGAAGCCGACGCGATTTGCCAAGTTGTTCGGGTATTCGTTGATGACGACGTCACTCACGTCGATGGCAAAGTTGATCCCGCTTCTGACATGGAGACGATCAACACCGAGCTGATCCTCGCGGACCTACAAACCTTGGAGAAAGTCCTTCCCCGCCTCGATAAAGAGGTCAAGGGCAAGAAAACCGACAAGGCTGTTCTTGATGCAGCACTAGGTGCCCAGAAAATCCTCGAGGCCGGTGACACGCTCTTCGCTAAGGCTGAAGCCCAAGGGGTAGACGTAGCGATCCTGAAAGAACTTGGTCTCATGACGACCAAGCCGTTCCTCTATGTGTTCAACATGGACGAGACGCAGCTAACCGATACGGAACTGCAAGAGCGCCTATCGCAATTGGTGGCACCAGCCGAAGCGATCTTCCTCAACGCACAGCTCGAAATGGACATGGCTGAGCTTGACGATGAGGAAGCCGCTGAGCTTCTCGCTGAAGTAGGGGTATCTGAACGGGGCTTGGACCAGCTCGCTACCAAAGGGTTCCGCACGCTGGGGTTGCAGACGTACCTCACCGCCGGCCCCAAAGAATCCCGCGCCTGGACTATCCGTCAAGGATGGACTGCCCCGCAAGCAGCTGGCGTGATTCACACAGATTTCCAAAAAGGCTTTATCAAAGCCGAAATTGTTTCCTTTGACGACCTGGACGTTGCCGGTTCCATGAACGAGGCGAAAGCGGCAGGGAAAGTTCGTATGGAAGGCAAGGACTACATCATGAATGATGGCGACGTCGTCGAGTTCAGGTTCAACGTGTGAGGTATTCACACATGCCCTCTTCTTTGGCGTGTGTGGGTTGGTGACCAAAATCTTTAGTGCTCGGCGCGCATAGCTTTTATGGCTGTGCGCGCCGAGCTTTTGGATTGAGACGGCATGCAGGGCGTGAAGCTGCGTATGCCAGCGGGTGGGGGAGTGGCGGTGATCTGGTGAAGCAGTGCAATGTGCCCGTAGGTGCGAATGTGCAATCTATGGAGTGGCTCTGGGGTGCTTGGCTAGCTGCTAGCAAAGAAGTTAATACGTGTTGGATTGTGGTGAAGTTCCGGCTAATACGTATTTTTGTGACTATGCGTGAGGGTAGATAACGAAAGGGAAACTTTCGTTCGCCAGTCGCGGACATAAGTACCACAGGTAGTTATTCCTCGTGGCAGAATCTTTATGTCCAGCTAAGTCGGGCTGGACACTGCTTACACAGGGGGCTCAACCCAGATGTGGGCGTGCTCTAAGGACAGTAAACATTTTTCCAATGCGTACGCCCCATCTCGTGATGAAAGTTCTTTGACTGATCAGGGGAACTCCTTTTCTGCGGGAGTGAGATGAGTCAAAGGAAACTATTCACACAAAAATTTATTGCACTAATCAATCATTAAGACAAGCGCCACATTTATGTGGCGCTTGTCACATTTATGTCCGCAGGATTGCTACCAGAGAATCTTCTACCTAAGGTGAACCTAACCGAGCTGCGAGTGATGGGGGGAGCATCTAATTCAACCCGCACCTCGAGTTTCACTGAAACCCTGCTTTTCGAAAATCCAGAGGGACGCTGGTGATTTTTGAAAAGCATCCAAAGTGCGCAGAAAACGACGTTGATTTCGCGCGCCTCAATCTACGATGCAACAAAAAGGTGATGAAGAAGAAAATGCGTGCTTCTCGTAAAAAAATCTCTGCAGCAGCAGCCCTGATCCTCGGCGCAACCCTCCTTGCGCCCCTCGCGAACCCCAGCGCCGCGCATGCGATCATCGGGGGAGAAAAAGCAAAATCTGACTCAACAGTCCTGTTGAACATCTACCTCAAAAAAGGTGGAGACTGGGGATGCACAGGTAGCCTCATTGGTGACCGCTGGGTCCTCACTGCTAAACACTGCGTCAGTGAAGCAAAAAGCCTCGATGGTATCCACACCTATCACACCAACACTAGGGCAAACCCCGGACCAGCAATCAAGGCAGAAAAAATCTTTCAACACAAAGATGCCGACATTGCTCTGATCCACCTTGCCTCGCCAATAAAAATTAACTCCTACGAAAAACTCGCTGAAAACCTGAAAGTTAAAAAAGGACAGGAAGCGACACTCCTCGGATTCGGTGTCCGCGACATCGTTAAAGAAACACCATCTGACGGTCTCTACTCCGCCAAAATCAAAGTACGAAGCGAATCCGTCACCGAAGACGGAAAAGTCATCAACTTCGTTAAAGGAACCGGAGTTGCTGGCGCTGGCGACTCTGGCGGCCCAGTAAAAATTGATGGTGTCGTCGCCGGTGTCCTGTCCACAGGACCGCTTCGTGAAGGCATCGAAGACATGGATGTAGTGAACGTTTCCGCCTACCGCTCCTGGATTAAAGAAAAGTCCGGCATCTAACCGATGAAAATCACACAACAAAGGTGTCCCCCATGCTCACGTAAGCATGGGGGACACCTCCACGCAAAACTGCTCACCAAACCCCTACCCCCGCGCTTCGCGCCGCAACACCCGATGCAGCCACTCCACCAGCCGATAAACCCGCGGGTAGTACCTCTCCCGATGCGCAATCCACGGCCCAATCACTTCACGATACGGAGCCACGCCAGCACCCGGACCAAACAAACGCTGCTCCACCTGACTACCGCGAAAACCACACACACTCTGCACCTGACCCAACACCCGCATCACCACACCACTGACCCGAGCCACCGGATCCGACGAACGCACATTCTCCGCCAACACCGACGCATACACCCCTAACGCCTCCAAATCCGGCACCCGAGCCGCGTTGTACTGCGCAAATGCTTCCACTGAGCCGCGCCCCAACACCTCCGTCACCTTCAATGCATCCTCCAAACCAGCGTTGATCCCCTCACCCGTCGGAGGAATCACCCCATGGGCAGCATCACCCAACAACACCAGCCACTCGCCCTCGTGCACCCGAGAACACCTCACCACTGCGCCCGAAAACGAACGCCGCGAAAAGAAATCCACGTAATCCTGCTCTACCAGCAACGGAGCAACCTGCGGAGCATGCTCAGCCACAAACCTCCGCAACGCCGCCACATTCTCTGCACTCGCCTCCTCAGCCATAAGCAACCCCTCATCCGGACTGCCCTCCACGCACGTCAAAGACACACACCACACACCCGTCGACAACGCAGCCGCATACACCCCCTTAGCGCCAAACACGTAATGAAACGATGGGTCCACCCCCGCAGCCTGCGCCCCCACCTGCGAAAACAACACCCGAAACCGAACACCCCACGGCTCAACCCGAGGCGAAAACCCCTCAACCTGTTCACTCAATGCCTCCCGCGCCACCGAACGAACACCATCAGCAGCAAACACCCTCGCCTGCGCAGCATCCACCTCTACCACCCCAGAAATCGTCGAAAAACTCAACCTTCTCGACACAACATCAACCCCAACCAAACGATGCCCCGTCACCACCTCAATACCCGCACACGCACCTGCCTGCTCCAACAAAACCCGATTCACAAACGCTCTGGTCGTAGACAGAACCCGGCCACTACGCAACTGCGCCACCTGACGGCGCCCCGCAAACACATGCCACCCTGCAACAACCTTGCTACCCCGCTGCACCCGCTCCAAAAGTGCCGGAGAAATCCGCCGCAAAGTTTCCTGACCTCGCGGATTCACCCCAATCGGATAGCTATTAGCATCCGAAAGTGGAAACTCCTCCTCACCCTCATACACCGTCACCGCATGCCCGGCCTGAGCCAACAACAACGCCGTAGCAAGACCCACCGGCCCACCACCAACAACAACGCACCGACTCGACATCACACTTGCTCCTTTTCAGCCGCAGACCCAATAATCGACGTCTCACTCTCAGTAATGCGGCACCTCTAGCCACCGTAGACTTAAACCTCCAGGCACGGTCCCGCGAACCGCTGGACCGAGAGGGTTTCCAGACACAAGGAACACGACATGATCGTCCGCGGGATCGCAGCAATAACGGCAGCAGCCGTCATCACCATGTCAGCCCTCCACGGCGCAGCCGCCGCAACCCCGCCCCCCACCCCTGAAACCACAACCACCCGATGCTCGGCCGCCAACGCCCCCGGCAGAGTTCAAACCCGCCCAGACATCGACGCCGAATCCCTCAACACAGCCCGGGCCATGCTCACCGACCTCGTTAACTGCGACACCAAAAACCTCATCACCCGCACCATCAAAGACCACACCCGCCTAACCTTCTCCCTAAACAAACCCGCACCCTTCTGGACCACCCCCATCCGTGACGGACGCTACAAAGCCCTCGCCCGCGCCTTCACCATGACCACCCCCACCCGCGACGGCAACGACTACGTATGGCCTCGCGTTGCCTCCACAAACGGACACAAAGACACAGACGCCTGGAATGAAGCCATCCGTGCCGGCCTCATCACTGCCGCCGAAGCCGAAAAATCCCGCTCAACCGGCAAGGAATACCCCGGCTGGCGTATCTTCATCGGCCTCGATGGACACGTCACCGCCATCATCCACGGAAACTAACCATCCGACCCCTCACCGCCTACACCCCGCCACAACCTCAAGCACGGCATCCCCATAATCAGCTAGCTTTTTGACCCCCACCCCACTCACCGACGCCAACTGCGTCTTCGAGGTCGGCCCCGCCTGAACAATCCCCACCAGAGTGGCATCCGAAAACACCATAAATGGAGCCACACCACGCTCACGCGCCACCGACAAACGCCACTGCCGCAACTGCTCAAACAACTCCTGATCCGCGCCCTGCAACGCACCCGCCGCCGCACCAGAACGCCCACCACCAGAATCCACCCGCGCACGCTTAACCGGCACCCGACCCACCGCTAACTTCACCGCCACCTCACCCCGCAATACCGCAGAAGCACCCTCACCCGGCACCAAAACCCCATAATCACCCACCGCCTCCACCACCCGCCGCGCCACCAACTGACCCACCACCGAACGCCACTGACGCTGCGACATATCAGCCCCCACACCCCACACACTCAACTGATCATGACGCGAAACACGCGAACGATCCGACTGCCTCCCCATCAGCACATCAATCACCTGACCAGCACCAAAACGCTGATCACGCTCCCGATCCAACCGAATAATCGCCGACAACAACTTCTGAGCAGCAACCGTGGCATCCCACGTCTTAGGCGGCGAAAAACACACATCACAGTTGCCACACGGACCCGACTCCTGCCCGAAATAACGCAACAACTCCACCCGCCGACACGTCACCGACTCACACAACGCCAGCATCGCATCCATACGAACCCGCGCCGCCTGCTTAAACCGCTCATCACCATCACCGGCATCAATTAACCGACGCTGATTCACCACATCAGCCAACCCATAAGCCATCCACGCCGTCGCAGGAAGCCCATCACGCCCAGCCCGCCCCGTCTCCTGGTAATACCCCTCCACAGACTTCGGTAAATCAAGATGCGCAACAAAGCGCACATCCGGCTTATCGATCCCCATCCCAAACGCAATCGTCGCTACAACAACAAGACCTTCCTCACGCAGAAAACGCTCCTGATGATGCTGCCGAACCCCCGCATCAAGCCCCGCATGATAAGGAACCGCAGCCACCCCCTGCCCAACCAGCCAAGCCGCCGTCTTCTCCACACTCTTACGCGACAAGCAGTAAACAATCCCCGCCTCACCCGCATGCTCCTGCGTAATCAAACGCAACAACTGCTCCCGAGGGTGATCTTTCTCCTCAATGCGGTACTGAATATTGGGCCGATCAAAACTCGAAACAAAATGCGCAGCCCCACGCAACCCAAGATTCTCCGTGATCTCACGATGCGTGGCCTGCGTCGCAGTAGCAGTCAACGCCACCCTCGGCACACCCGCAAACTCTTCCGCAAGCACCGAAAGCCCCAAATAGTCTGGGCGGAAATCATGACCCCACTGCGAAACACAATGCGCCTCATCAATCGCAAACAACGCCACATTCACACGCCGCAACAACTGCCGCGTACGCCCGAGCACAAGACGCTCCGGAGCCATATACACCACATCAAGCTGCCCCGTAAGCAACAACCGCTCCACCCGCTGCTCCGCAGCCGCATCAAGACTCGAATTCAAAAAAGCAGCTCGAACCCCCACAGCCTCAAGCGCCGCAACCTGATCAGCCATCAACGCAATCAACGGAGAAACCACCACTGCCGTACCCCGCCGCAACAACGCCGGAATCTGATAACACAGCGACTTACCCCCACCAGTAGGCATCAACACCACCGCATCACCACCACGCGTCACATGCTCAACAATCCGCGCCTGCTCACCCCGAAACGACGAATACCCAAAAACCTGCGACAACACGGCCAACGCTCGCGTACCCACATCACCCGAACCACCCCACACCCCACCTACCGACCACTCAGTCATACCCCCACGCTAAATACCCACCCATACCCACCACACGGGAATGAACACCACCCGCGCGTCGTTGCGGTGCCCGAACGCATCACCACGTACAAACAAACAACACACCAATCCACCCCACCGAACGCGAGGTGTCATGACACAGAGGACGCACGACACATTCAGCAACGAACAAAAACACGTCCTCGCCATACTGCTCATACCGGCATTCATGTCTCTGCTTAGCGTGTCGATCATCAACGTCACCCTTCCAGCCATCTCCGGCTCACTACACACCGGCACCTCCGGACTGCAATGGGTCATATCCGGATACGCACTCGTCTTCGGAGTCCTCCTGGTCCCCGCAGGCAGAGCAGGAGACGTATGGGGACGAGGCAAACTCTTCACCACCGGACTAGTCATCTTCGGTCTCGGATCCCTCCTATCAGGACTAGCCCCCAACATCATCATGCTCAACCTGGCCCGAGTAGTCATGGGCATCGGCTCTGGCCTACTCAACCCACAAGTCACAGGCATGATCCAGCAATACTTCAACGGCCACGCCCGAGGCCGCGCCTTCGGCGCCTTCGGCGGCATCATCGGCGTATCCGTCGCCATCGGCCCCGTCCTCGGCGGCACCCTCATCGCCCTGCTCGGCCCCGCCGCAGGATGGCGATGCGCATTCCTCGTCAACGTCCCCATCGCCATCGCAGGAGCCATCGCCGCACGCAAACTCCTACCCCCAACAGCCTGGGCAGCCCACCCCGACAACCACCCCACAGCCACCAAGGAAAAAGCCGACTTCGACCCCATCGGCATGATCCTGCTCGCCCTAGCCACCACCTGCATCATGGTCCCCTTCATGGAAGCAGCGCTAGTAGGCCCAGCCATCTGGATAATCCTTGCCATTGGAATAGCCCTCGTCGCCGCATGGCTACGGTGGGAAACCAACTACCGCCGCCGCGGCCACCAACCCATGGTCGACCTTGACCTATTCACCACCCGATCATTCGCCAACGGAGCAATGCTCATCGCCGTCTATTTCTTCGGCTCCACCAGCGTGTGGCTCATTATCGCCCAATACATGCAAGCAGGCCTTGGCCACAGCGCATTCGCCAGCGGCATCATCGGCCTACCCTCAGCCATCGCCGCAGCCATCACCGCACCCATCGCCGGCAAACACGTAGTACGAATCGGACGCCCCCTCGTCCTATGGGGACTAGGCATCGTCCTCATCGCACTGCTAACTACCGGCGCCGTAGCACTACTACACAAACACGGCGTCAGCGAATGGTGGATGCTCCTGACCCTCAGCTTCCTCGGGCTAGGACAAGGAATGGTCATTTCCCCCAACCAAACCCTCACCCTGGCCGACGTCCCCGTGCAATACGCCGGCAGCGCCGGCGGAGTCCTCCAAACCGGACAACGCATCGGCACCGCAATCGGCATCGCCGTCATCACAACCATCGCATTCCACACCGCCACCAGCAACGGCTGGGACCAAGGCCTAGCGATCGGAATGGCCGCCACCGCCTGCACCACCCTGGCCGCCACCGCACTAGGCACATTCGACCTCATCATGACAAAACGAGAACGCCGCACCACCCCAGATACAAGATGAACACCTTGTGTCTGAGAACAACGCGCGTCGCATAGCCCGAACAGAACACCAGAGCTACGGTGACAAAACCTCACCCACCTACCCGAAGGCACCCCATGGCTCGCCGTTCTCTCACACTCACCATCGCCGCGGCCATGATCGCCGCAGCCAGCATCACTGCCCCCACCAACGCCCACGCCGCCCCCCACACCAGCAGCAAAACCCACTAGCGAAGAGCCCCACTCACCCCTCAACCGCAAAAAAGCACCACTGAAAATCCGCACCACCAGGACAGCCACAATCCGAGAAGCCGACCTCGGCGACATCAACCTCGGCCCCAAAACCGCACCACAACGCTTCCGCGCACCAGTACGCGGAACCCTCATCACACCCCGCAAACCAAAAGCCCACGCGCCACTCATCGTCTTCGGACACCTACGCATGCCAGGCTGCGCCAACAAAGCACTGACCTACCCCTGCCCCAAAGGCATCCAAGAAATCCGGTACGACCGCGGAATGGCCTGGCTTGGAGAAGCGCTCGCCGCCCGCGGCTACTCCATGCTCATTCCAGACCTCGCACCGATTTACTCACCCCAAGACACCGAAAAACCCTACGACCAAAAAGCAGCATGGCTGCGCACAACAGAAATGCTGCGAGCACACATGCTCTCCGCCAACGCAGGAAAACGCTCTGCCTGGGGAACCGGACTAACCGGAATGATTGACGGCCGTGACACCACACTGATGGTCCACTCACGCTCGGCATACATGGTCAACACCACCGTGAACGCATGGCGCAAATCACCCACCCCCATCAAACAAATCCTCGCCTACGGCGCGTGGCAAAACACACCATCCACAGACGAACCTCCCGTGCCTTTCCCCGCCGACATCCCCTTCCTCGACATCGCTGGCACCGCCGACGGTGACGTCGACCACGACGGATCGCAATGGATGACCGAACTCATCGGCCAGCGCCGCACCGCCCCGGCATTCCACGTCGAAGTCACCGACTACGGACACAGCTACATCAACCGCGAACTATCCCGCCGTCACCTCGACGACCGTAACGGCGTCGACAACGGCCCCACCGCAGCCGACCACGAAAAACTTCTCCTAGCAGCCACCCGTGGCTGGCTCGACCAGACCGTTCGAGACAAACACGTATTCCCCATGAAAGCCACCGAGCCACTACCCAACGGGCTCATCGGCATCCCCGCCCGCTACCTCGTAGCAACCCCAGGCACTGTCGTACGCCGCATCTCCAACCAAGGAAAATGGGCCACCCCCTGGGCAAAGGCGCATCCGTGCGAACCTGCCGCAACTTCTCACGCATGGATCCCAGCCCATATCCCTACCGATGCCCCGACGTCGACGACGGAATCATCATCTCGGACTCCTTCATGACCCGCGTCAAACTCGGCCCCACCACCGGCGCACGAGTAGCACTCACAGCGAAAGACCCGCAGATGATCGCTCTGCACTTGAACCCAACCCGTGACCGCAAAGACAAACTCGGCTACACCCCCATGCGCCTGACAGTCAGGATGAGCGACGGCCGCCGATACACCGTCAACCTCGGAAAGCAATACAACGCACTACGCGAATGGCCCCACCCCAACGGATCCGGCGAGTACTACGTCCAGACCGCCCGCGTCATGCTCCCCGCCGCAGCCCGCCGCGGCACAATGGTCAGTCTCGACCTCACTGCACCTCGCGCCGGCGAAGTAGACATACGCGCTATCGACGCACTCACCCGCTAACACAAACACCTCAGCAACCTCCAGTGGGCCTCACCCCCCGACGCTACAGGTGAGGCCCACTGACATCACAGTCCTACAACAGCTGCACTAGCCACGTTCCAACGAACGCACATGGTCAACAACCTCTGGCATCGCAGCCCCAGCCTTACTTACCGCCTCCTCTAAATCTTCAATGGCGTAACCAAGAGAATCCAAGGCGTCCTCACCGCCACTAATGATGAGAACCTCAGCTGCATTGCCACCTTCACTCACACCAAGGTGCTGTATCGCTGCACCACCAATGAGCACAGACCCCGTCTCACCCACCGTGTGTTCCTTCTCAAGCACCTTCCACACTGCTGCGCACTCAGCCCCAGAGACAAACCTCAGCCGCAACTCATACAACAGATCCGAGCTGTTGTGCCGCCGCCACCAATCACTCGGAAACGTAATCTTTGCCATCCCCCGAGGCTAGGCCGTACCTCTTCACTTCCAGAACCCCGGCCACAAAACCCACCCACGGCACAAACCCGAAAAGACAAGCAACCCACCAACCCACTCCTAATGTGGGCTGTATGAGCGACACCGACAAAACCCCAAAAGTCATCGCAGAACACACCGCACCAGGTGAACCCCCAGACGAAACCACCCCCGCCGTAGCCGGAGGTAAAGACACCCACCAACCCGCTCAAGGAGAAGGCGACGAAAACTCGCACTAACTTCCCGCCACCAACCACAGACACCCCAGCGCTCCACTCATGAAGCAATAATTTCCAGGTCCTCGCACTCTGAGGGGAGGACCTGAAAGCTTTCATGGTGAAGGAACACAGCGATGGACTACCTCCTCGAACCCGAACGGTTCTTCCGCGCCGCCGACGTTATCGGGATCTTCGCGAACGCACTCATCGGCGGAGCCGTAGCCCGCTCTAAAGGGTTTGACATCATCGGATTCGTGGTGTTGGCCATCACCACCGCCATGGCTGGCGGCATCCTGCGCGACGTCATCCTCGGAACCACTTTTCCCGTAGCTGTCACCGACCCCTGGTACATGAGCAGCGCAGTCGTGGCAGCACTGCTAGCGTTCGTGCTCGAACTCGACGGCCGATGGAAAATACTGCTCGCTGCAGGAGACATGGTCGCGTTGGGATGCTGGTCAGCCACAGGAGCAGCCAAAGCCGCCGCAGCTGGTCTGGACCTACTTCCCTGCATCATGCTCGGCGTAATCACCGCAGTATTTGGCGGCATGTTCCGTGATGTCCTGGTCAACCAAGTCCCCAGCGTTTTCGGTGGAAATCCCCTCTACGCCAGCCTGGCCGTGGTTTCCGCCTTCCAAATGACGCTCATGCTCCAGGCAGGGCACTACCGCATCGGCATGGTCATCTCAATCGTGGGCTGCACCGTGCTAGGGCTACTAGCCCAACGCCGCAACTGGATTCTGCCCAGCGCAGCCTCTCTCACCCTAGGGGGGCTTGTGCGCGTCGGCCCGAACCTCGTCCGACGTATCGACCACGCCGAAGAACCAGCCATGGACATCGATGACCTTGACACCGGTGTCCTTCCCCGCATCGACCCCGCCGTTACCGGCAGCGGCACTGAACAGCAGTCACGCCAGGTAAAAAACAACGACAAACCTGGCACCTAAGCCCCATCAGCCTCACACTGGGCTGCCCGCACACGCGCCAACGTGACGATAATCTCCACACACCCATCCACCCCCAACGAAGAGCTATTCAAAACCACATCAAAATGTTCGTCCTGGCGCGGATCCCACCCCCACATCCCCTGAGCCATCTCCACACCCAACCGATCCCGCCGAGCAGCGCGCTCCTGCGCAAGATCCCGCGGAATCGTATGCGTAGCAACCAAACGATCGATCCTGTCCTCCCACGGAGCAACCACTTTCACATGCAACGCACCAGGCACATCCCGACAAATGAACGTTGCATTATACCCCAACACCACCGCACCCGCACACACCTGACCTGACAGCCAATCCTGCTGCTGCGCCGCCTGCTCATGCATCGATTCCACCGACAAAGGCCCCGCCGCCCGCGTAAACACCTCACGAAGGTGACGTAGCCCCGAACTCGGCTGAGCAAGCTCCTGCTCACCATCCTCGTCTGGCATCTGGCAAACCCAGGGCACCCCCAACTCCCCAGCCACCGCCGGACCAATCCGCTTTGCACCCGCACCCGAAAACGCAAACAACGTCACCAGCGGCAACCCCATCCGCTCCTGTGCAGAATTGCCGCCCATACAAGCCCTCCGAACCTCGACTCCACGCCCGTGTCCAGCAATACTGGCACGGGTGACAATCCCAGGCACGAGAACATGTACGGCTGTCGAGTATTCCTAAATTTGTCACTGGAATCCATCAATCAGCTGTAGATGTGGATGAGTTACGTCGCCTCGGCGTGCACCGGTGGGACACCAGATCAGGAGGTCGCGTTGAGAACGCGCAGAAGAAGAAGGAAAACATTCCTCGACCGACACCGAGGCACCGTAGGAATCGTCGCCGGAGCCCTTACCGTCGTCGGGGTTGCTGGCGCCGCACAAATCGCCTCCCACAGCGCCCATCAACTAGACAACGCCCACCCCAACCCCGACCTCGGATCTCACCCATATGGCATCGGCCTAGGCCAAGACTCAGACCTACTCGAAATGCCCCCCGGCGGCACCAACCCTCACCGGCGAGGCGCCCCCGGAACCTACGGAGCCTCCTCACAACTCGACCGAGGAACCCGCCTGGAAAACGCACCCGGAGTCACCCTCATCGACACCCGACAAAGCCAAGGCGAAGGCATGGGAACCGGCATGGTCCTCACCTCCGAAGGTCAAGTCGTCACCAACTATCACGTCGTCGAAGGCTCCGAAACCGTCCAAGTCACCATCCCCGACACCGACAAGACCTACACCGCCAGCATCATCGGGCGAGACAAAGTCCGCGACGTCGCCCTCCTCCAACTCAAAAACGCCCACGGCCTCAAAACTGTCTCCGTCTCTGAAGCTGCAGTACGCCTAGGTGACAGCGTCCACGCAGTCGGAAACGGCAACGGCCAGGGATACCTCACCCGACTCGACGGCAAAGTCACAGGAATTAACCAAGCCATCGACGTCTCCGACGAAGTATTTGGATCCACCTCACGACTCAATAACCTCATCCGCACCGACGCAGACGTTGTCCCCGGATACTCCGGCGGCCCCCTCCTAGACTCCACCGGACGCGTCATTGGCCTGACCACCGCAGCCTCCGCAGGCATCCGCAGCTCCCAGGTCGACGGTTACGCCACCCCGATGAGCGAAGTCATGAACATCATCCGCCAAATCCGAGCCGGCAACGAATCCGGTGACATCCGCCTAGGCCGCAAAGCCGCCCTAGGCGTCAGCGTCGGCCGCGACCCCCATGGACGAGAAGGCGCCCCCGTGGTCGAAATCACCCCCGACTCACCGGCAGCGAAAATCGGCATCAAAATTGGAGACCTCATCACCGAAATTGACGACGAAGAAATCGAATCCGCAGAAGAACTCGCCACCGCAGTCGGATCCCTTGACCCCGGAACAACCGTGCAAATCGCCTGGGTCACAGACCACGGAATCGAACACGACACCGAAGTCACCCTGACCGGAAGCACCCTGAACTAACAACAACCACCCTCACCGAACACGCTGACGCAATAACCGCCACAACAGCCACACCCCCACCACAGCAACCCCCGCCACCCCCCACACAGACCGTGCCGCAGCCTGCAACCACACCTGCCACACCGTAAAACCAATAGTTGTGTAAATCGTCGCCCACACCATCGACCCCACCACCGCAGCAGGCGTGAAACGCCACACCGACATCCCAGCCATGCCCGTCGACACCTGCACGAAAGACTGAAAACCAACAGTCAAATACGACAAAGCCACCGCCAACGCACCCCACCGATTCACAAACAACCGAGCCCGCTCCATCCGCGGACCCGCAAACACATTATGAAAACGACTCCGCCGACCCCCTGAAGCAATACCCCGCCCCACCACATACAAAACATGCCCCCGCAACAAACCACCCAGAAAAAACACCACCCACAGCGCCGCGAAAGGCAGCGACTCACTCCACCCAACAAGAACGTCGATCACGAACCCACAACCCGATCACGACGCCCACCAAGCCACGCAGCACGAGCCAAGGACATGCCCTTATTGTCGCACCACCCACCTGCACAGACAGATTTGTGAAAACCCTTCGGAACGCCACCAACGCGACGATAGGTAGGCGGATCGCGGAGGCGGCGGAGGAGGGGCCGCCGCCCCCGCGATCGTCTGGCTTAAGAGCACCAGTACGCCCACACAGCCATGGCACCATATGCCGACATGGAATCCATCCCTGTCGTCGGCGCCGCCATCTGCGACGATCTGCAGCGTCCCACCAAATTCCTCGCCGCCCGCCGCAGCTACCCAGCCAGCCTCGCCGGAAAATGGGAATTCCCCGGAGGCAAAGTAGAAACCGCTGAAGACCCCCTCAGCGCGCTTCACCGCGAAATCAACGAAGAACTCGGCGGACTCATCATCGCTGCAGACCCCATCACTGGCCCCGAAAATGGCGGCTGGCGCACCAGCGACCGCCACGTCATGACCGTCTACCGCGCAATCATCGCTCCCGGAAGCAGCGTTGAACCCGGCGACTCTCACGATCAACTCACCTGGGTCGACGCCACTAACGCCCTCGAACTCGACTGGCTACCAGGCGACATCCCCATCGTCCACACCCTGCTAGCACTGCTACACCAGCCCTAAAACATCCCCAAAAAAACCAGCGCAATCATCCCCACCGCATGCGTGATGTCCTGCGAGGCAACTCACAGATGGAATGATGGGGGTATGCAATCCCGCGGAGATATCCGAAACGTCGCCATTGTTGCCCACGTCGACCACGGCAAAACCACCCTCGTCGACAAAATGCTCTGGCAGGGCGGTGCGTTCGGCGAACACGATCACGTCGACGAACGAGCGATGGACTCCGGTGACCTCGAACGCGAGAAAGGCATCACCATTCTCGCCAAAAACACGGCGATCCACTACAACGGCCAGTCAGCCTCGGAATTCCCTAACGGCGTCACCATCAACATCATCGACACCCCCGGACACGCCGACTTCGGTGGCGAAGTTGAGCGCGGCCTATCCATGGTCGACGGTGTCGTCCTCCTCGTAGACGCTTCCGAAGGCCCCCTACCTCAAACCCGCTTCGTGCTCCGCAAAGCGCTCGCGGCCAAGATGCCAGTCGTGCTGTGCATCAACAAGGTTGACCGCCCGGACTCACGTATCGAAGAAGTCGAAGACGAGGTTTCCTCCTTGTTCCTGGACCTCATCGAGGACATCGGTGGAGACGAAAGGCAACTGGAATTCCCCGTCGTCTACGCCTCAGCAAAAGCAGGCGTTGCCTCTACCGAACGCCCAGCTGACGGCGCCCTGCCCGACTCGGAAAACCTCGAGCCGCTGTTCAAAACCATCATGGAAAGCATCCCGGCTCCCTCCTACGACGAGGAAGCCCCGCTGCAGGCGCACGTCACCAACCTGGACTCGAGTAACTTCCTCGGCCGCATCGCTTTGCTGCGAGTCTTCAGCGGCACCATTAAAAAAGGACAGACCGTAGCCTGGTGCCGACGAGATGGCTCCACAAGCAACGTCCGTATCACCGAGCTACTCGTCACCGAAGGTCTCGAACGTAAACCGGCCGAATCTGCAGGCCCTGGCGACATCATCGCCATCGCTGGTATCCCCGACATCATGATCGGTGAGACTCTCGCCGACCCCGAGGACATCCGCCCGCTGCCGCTCATCACCGTTGACGAGCCCGCTATCTCGATGACCATTGGAACCAACACTTCGCCGCTGGCAGGAAAAGTACGTGGCTCCAAAGTCACCGCCCGCCTAGTCAAAGACCGCCTCGACCGTGAACTGATCGGCAACGTCTCCCTCAACGTGCTTCCCACCGAGCGCCCCGACGCCTGGGAAGTGCAAGGACGAGGTGAACTGGCCCTAGCCATCCTGGTAGAGCAGATGCGCCGCGAAGGATTCGAGCTCACTGTCGGCAAGCCCCAGGTGGTTACGAAAGAAATCGACGGCAAGCTCCACGAACCCACCGAACACCTCACCATCGACACTCCCGAAGAACACCTCGGCGCGATCACACAGCTTCTGGCTGCGCGCAAGGGACGCATGGAACAAATGACCAACCACGGCACCGGATGGGTCCGTATGGAGTTCGTTGTTCCAGCCCGAGGACTTATCGGATTCCGTACCGAATTCCTCACCGAAACCCGCGGTACCGGCATCGCTAACCACATGTTCCACCGCTACGAACCATGGTTCGGGCCCATCTCCACCCGGCAGGCAGGCTCCCTGGTTGCCGACCGTTCCGGCGCCGTCACCGCCTACGCCATGGTCAACCTGCAAGAACGCGGCGTGCTCTTCGTTGAGCCTGGTACTGAGGTGTACGAAGGCATGATCGTTGGCGAGAACTCTCGCGCCGATGACATGGACGTCAACATCACCAAGGAGAAAAAGCTCACTAACGTACGCGCCTCCTCCGCAGACAACTTCGAAAAGGTCATCCCGCCGAAGAAGCTGTCGCTCGAACAGTCCCTCGAGTTCTGCCGCGATGACGAATGCGTCGAGGTGACTCCTGAGGACGTACGCATCCGCAAAGTCGTTCTTAACGCTAGCGACCGGGCCCGCGCCGCCGCCCGCGCTCGTAGCGAATCCAAAAAGAACTGATTCTGCTTTCCCGTAGGTGAGGTTGCCTCACAACACAATTTTGTGGTGATCTCACCTGCGGGAGGTCTCGCATGCTGGTGAGACAGGGTTTACCGACGCCGAAACGAGAGAATAATCTCTGAGCGAGAATTGATTAGCCGGTCGTGACAGCGCTACGCAACAAAAATCACGACGGTACGGGGGAGAAGGGACAAGCAACAACCCCACACTCCTGAACCACCATCAGCAGAGGGAGAACCATGACGGTTTTGCAGTGCGTGGACACAGAAGCATTAGGCGCAGCTTTCGCAGATGCTAAGAAACGCTACGCCGAGTTCACCGATCTCGGTCTTAACGTCACACGCGGCAAACCTAGTTCCACACAGCTCGACCTCGCTGAAGGCATGCTCACCGCGTTGAGCACTGGAGATCACACCGGCAGCGAAGACGGTGACCTGCGTAACTACGGAGGCCAGCGCAAAGGCCTGCGCGAACTCCGCGAAATTTTCGCTCCGCTTGTTCAAGTGCCCACCGAACAGCTTGTTGCCCGCGACAACTCTTCCCTGTCGCTCATGCACTTCGCCATGGCGAGCAGTTTCTTCCACCCCCTGCCTGGATCTGACACCGCATGGGCAGGTCAGCGCGTCCGCTTCCTAGCCCCGTCTCCTGGATACGACCGTCACTTCGCCGTCTCCGCTGAACTTGGTGTTGACCTAATCACCGTCGGCATGAACGATGACGGCCCTGACATGGATGCCGTCGAAAAACTCGTTGCCACCGACGCCACGATTAAAGGGATTTGGTGCGTACCGAAATATTCCAACCCCACCGGGATCACCTACAGCGATGAAGTAGTGCGCCGCTTAGCCAGCATGAAGGTGGCAGCCGACGATTTCCGGATTTACTGGGATAACGCCTACGCCATCCACCACCTCAGCGAAAACCACGACGAGGTCCTTTCAATCCTGGATGCGTGTGAGCAAGCAGGTAATCCCGACCGAGCCTTTGTGTTCGCTTCTACTTCCAAAGTCAGCTTTGCTGGTGGCGGTGTTTCGTTCTTTGGGGCAAGCAAAGACAACATCGCATGGTTCCTCGCCCGTGATGCGATGCGCTCTATCGGTCCGGACAAAATTAACCAGCTTCGTCACGTCCGCTTCTTCGGAAATAGCCAGGGCGTCATCGCACACATGCGTAAGCACGCTGAAATCCTTGCGCCCAAATTTGAGGCAGTTGGTGCAGCACTTAATCGCGACCTTAAACCCCTCAAAGTAGCCCAGTGGACCGAACCTGTCGGAGGGTATTTCGTCAGCGTTAATGTGGTCCCGGGAACCGCTAAGCGTGTTGTTGAACTCGCGCAGCAGGTAGGTGTGGCGCTCACCCCGGCTGGCGCTACCTATCCGGGGGGACAAGACCCCGCGGACAGCAACCTACGGCTCGCACCCTCCTACCCGGACCTCGAAGAACTAACCCAGGCGATGGAAGTCTTCACCACCTGCGTCATCATCGCTGCAGGTGAAAAACTCCTCACCGAGTAAGCAACCGGCATGCCCGGCGCAGTGTCAGCAGCAAGGGGTGCTGCGTCGGGCTGTCTACCTCAGGCAAGACCTCCCGCTGAACCCAGCTACGGTGAGACTATGTCACAGCCCCAATCGGAACCCACCGTGCACGAGCGCTCCCGTCTCCTCTTCATCCACGCACACCCCGATGATGAAACTCTCTGGAGCGGCGTCACCCTGGCCCACTACGCAGGCAAAGGAGCAGACGTTCACGTTCTCACCTGCACCCTGGGGGATGAGGGAGAAGTCATCCCGCCTGAACTTGCTCACCATGCTCCAGACCAGGAGAACACTCTTGGCCAATACCGACGCGGTGAGCTGCGCGCAGCGATGAAAACGATCGGGGCTCGTGAGCACGTTTTGGGGGAAAACCCGCTCACTATGCGCGGTGCTCGCTACCGTGACTCTGGCATGGCAGGAACCGACGAAAACAACGATCCGCGCGCCCTGTGCCGTGCTGACCTAGGCTCTCTAGCTGCGCGTATCCGTGCCCGCATTGTTCGCCTCGCCCCTGATGCCGTCATCACGTACGAAGCTACTGGTGGTTATGGGCATCCTGACCATATCCGGGTACATGAGGCCACACGCGCTGCTATTGCAGGTCTTCCCGCAGAGCAACAGCCGCCCCTGTATGTGATTCTTGTGCCTGACGATGTCGCCCGCGAAGATCGACGTTGGTTGCAATGCCACGTTTCGCCAGCTAGCGGGCTGCGCGTTCCTGCAATCGGTGATCCGTACCCGCCTTCTGTGGTTAATCGCGAACTCGTCACCCATGTTGTGCATGGCAGTTCAGCAGACCTTGCATTGCGGGATGCAGCTTTAGCTCACCATCGCACTCAGGCGACTGTCTATCAGGGGTATTACGCCCTTTCGAATGATGTTGCGGCGCGCTTGCCGCGTACTGAATATTTTGCCCGCATAGATCCGGTCACGGGCAGCTATGCCCGCCGCATCGGTGCACCTGTTGAAGGACTTGTATGAATCACGACGTCACCATGTCATCGGGGCACCTTGTTGCCCCAGACGAGTACCGTCACGCTATGAGGCGGGTCGCTGCAGGAATATCTGTGCTGACGACCACCGATGGGCGTCATGACCTCGCCATGACACTGAACTCGGTTACCTCGGTTTCCCTGGATCCGCCCCTGCAGCTGGCTGTTATACACAACGAGGCGCGTTGTCTAGAAGCGCTGCTAGAGAGCAAACACTGGATTATCAATGTGTTGCCGGCATCAGCGCGGCATTTGGCAACACGTTTCGCTGAGGTTGGTCGGCCTTCTTTCGGGCAGCTTGATCGGGTTGATCACACCCGTTCCACAGAAGATCTGGCGTGTCTGGATGTGGCGATAGCTCGGTTTCATTGTCGTTTGTGGGCGCAGTACCCGGGTGGAGACCACACCATCGTTGTTGGCAGTGTTGTGCGTGTTGAGGTGCCAGTGGATGTTGGGCCAGGTCTTTTTACTTATCGGGGCGAGATGCGTTCGGTCGACTGATGGGCCATTGTCCAGGTGAGCTCAGGTCGACGTAGGCTGGAGGGGAGCGGAGGCCGCGAAGATGCGGCCACGGCATATCCTTTGCCGGTCGCCTGAAGGCGAAATCCGCCGTTTCCCAGGAGGTTCCTTCACAATGACTTATGTCATCGCCCAGCCGTGCGTCGACGTCAAGGACAAGGCGTGCATCGAGGAGTGCCCTGTCGACTGCATTTATGAGGGCGAGCGTTCGCTCTACATTCACCCTGATGAGTGTGTCGACTGCGGTGCCTGCGAGCCGGTGTGCCCTGTCGAGGCTATTTACTACGAAGACGATGTGCCTGAAGAGTGGAGCGATTACTACAAGGCGAACGTCGAGTTTTTTGATGATTTGGGTAGCCCTGGTGGCGCAGCCAAATTGGGTCTTATTAAGAAAGACCACGAGTTTATCGCGGCGCTTCCTCCGCAGGGGGAGTGAGCACTGGCATGACTGACTCTTTGGGTCAGCCTGTGGGAGTTCGGAATCTTCCGGATTTCCCGTGGGACTCGTTGGTTCCGTACCGGAAACGCGCTAGTGAGCACGTAGGTGGGTTGGTGGATTTGTCGGTGGGAACACCGGTGGATCCGACTCCGCGAGTTGTGCAGGAGGCACTTATTGTTGCCGCGGATGCTCCGGGGTATCCGCTCACCTATGGCTCTGGTGAGGTACGACAGGCTGTTGCGACGTGGTTCGCCCGGCGCCGTAATGTTCCTGACCTTGACCCGGAGGCGGTTTTGCCTCTGGTTGGGAGTAAGGAACTGGTTGCGTGGCTGCCTACTCAACTTGGCCTGGGCCCGGGGGATGTCGTTGCATTTCCGTCGCTGGCATACCCGACCTACGACGTCGGTGCTCGGTTAGCTGGTGCTGCTTCGGTCACTGTGGATGATGTGGCTGCCTTTGAACCGGCGGAGTTAGGGCAGATGCCCCGCCTTTTGTGGGTGAATTCACCAGGCAACCCCACGGGCAAGGTTGCTCCTGCTGAGCAGCTGGCCGCGCTGGTTAGGTGGGCGCGGGAGCATGGTGTGGTTGTTGCTAGCGATGAGTGCTACGCCGAGTTGGATTGGCGAACTCCAGCGCTAGGTGGTCCTGCGGAGCCAGGTCAGCCAGCTACGGTCCCAAGCATCCTCGACCCGCGGGTGTGTGGTGGCAGCCATGAGGGGCTTTTGGCTGTGTATTCGCTGTCGAAGCAGTCCAATATGGCTGGCTATCGAGCTGGTTTTCTTGCTGGCGATGTGAAAATCGTCAAGGCGTTGCTGGAGGTGCGGAAGCATTCGGGCATGATCATGCCTGCTCCGGTGCAGGCTGCTATGGCCGCAGCTTTGGCAGATGATGCGCATGTGGATGCGCAGCGTGAAATTTATCGTGCACGTCGTGACGTGTTGTTACCTGCGGTTGAGGCGTTCGGGTTCACTGTTGATGACTCCGAGGCGGGGCTGTATGTGTGGGCTCGCCGTAGCGGTGACTGTTGGGAAGATCTGTCTGCGTTGGCTGAGCGTGGAGTGGTTGTGGCTCCGGGTGCATTTTATGGGCCTGCCGGTGCTGGCCATGTGCGGATTGCGTTGACTGCCACAGATGAGCGTATTGCTGCAGCAGCTGCGCGGTTGTGTTGAGCTCAGTGTTGAGAACGATGGAGGGGCAGCGGGGGGAGTAGGTTTCCTTGCTGCCCCTCCTGGTGTTTGTGACTATCCAGTGGTTCGGATGACGGTGCTTTGTTTTTGGCCGCCGCCTTCTGGATCGTCTTCCCAGGTCGCTTCAGTGCGTTTCCAGGTTCGGCCTGCATGGGATACGGATGTGATGCCGTATGCGTCGGCATGAGCGACGCCCCATGCGGCGATAGCTGCTGCTCCTTGCGTTGTTTGGGTTTTAGTGGAGACAACCCCGCCGTGTGTTTCTGAGCTGGTACCGAAGGCTCGGTCTAGCTCGGCCGCGATTGTGGGTGCGGGGGTGACGGTGCTGCGGTTGCTCAGTTTGCAGGTCACCGCGTGGGGGGTGATTCCTATGAATGCTTCGGCGAGAGTGATCGCTTCGGTTTCATGCTGTGCGTAGGCGTCCGGGAACCCGCTTCGCTGCACGTCTTGGGCGACTTCGGTCAGTGGACGGGTTTTGTATCCCTTTATCTGTACCAGTTTGTCGTAGAACGCGCGGGTGGCGTAGACGGGGTCCTGTAGCTGTTTGGGGCTTCCCCAGCCTTGGCTTGGGCGTTGCTGGAACACGCCGAGTGAGTCGCGGTCGCCGTGAGCGAGGTTGCGGAGTTTGGATTCCTGCATGCCTGTGCCGATGGCGATGGTTGCGGCTCGTCGGGTGAGTTTTCGCTCTACGGTGACTGCTCCGATGGTGGAGGCGATGGATGCCTGTTCGGGTGCTAGTCGCACGTGAGCGTCGCCTTGGCCTTGGCCTTGCACTATGCAGCTGCCGGGGAGAATGACTGGCCCGCCGAGCTGGACGACGGCGGCGATGCCACCGCCGACCAGCACGGCTACAGCGACGCCTCCTGCTATCCAGGTGCGGCGTCGTGACCGTGAGGGGGTTTCTGCGGGCGAGCCTTCTTCGGGGTTAGTCGTTGGCATGTAGCGCTTCGTTAAGAGCAATTCCGTTACCTTTGCGGACTTTTGCCTTCACAGCGCCATCGGTGGAGTCACGGAAGAAGAGTAGTCCTTCGACGCCGGAGAGGTCTCGGGCTTTGACGATGCGGCCGTCTTCGAGGGTGACCTTGGTTCCTGCGGTGACGTAGAGACCTGCTTCGATGACGCAGTCGTTGCCTAGTGCGATGCCGGCGCCGGCTTCGGCGCCGACGAGGCAGCGTTTTCCGATGCGGACGCGTTGGGTTCCGCCGCCGGAGAGGGTGCCCATGGTGGAAGCGCCGCCGCCGATGTCGGAGCCGTCTTCGACGATGACGCCTTGGCTGATGCGGCCTTCGACCATGGAGTTGCCGAGGGTACCAGCGTTGAAGTTGACGAATCCTTCGTGCATGACGGTGGTTCCGGCGGCGAGGTGGGCGCCGAGTCGGATGCGGTCGGCATCGCCGATGCGTACTCCGGAGGGTACGACGTAATCGGTCATGCGGGGGAATTTGTCGATGCTGTGGACTTGTACGGGGCCGCGTGCGCGTAGGCGCAGGCGGGTGGTTTCGAAGTTTTCGGGTTCGCAGGGGCCGTGGTTGGTCCAGACCACGTTGGGCAGGGCCGCGAAGATGCCTTCGAGGTTGATGCTGTTTGGTTCTACTAGGCGGTGTGAAAGTAGGTGTAGGCGTAGGTAGGCGTCGGGGGTGTCGGCGGGTGGGGCGTCGAGATCGATTTCTACCTTGATGGTGCGGGTGGTGACGCTGCGTGCTGGGTCACTGCTTTCAAGTGCGGTGAGTTCAGCAGGTGCGGGGTCTTCGGTGGGGGTGCCGAGGGCGGGGGTTGGGAACCACGTGTCGAGGACGCGTCCGGGTGTTTTGGTCGTGTCGTCGGTGACTGTGGCTAGGCCCCATCCCCATGCGGATCGCGAAGTCATGCGTTAAGCCTAGGGCAGGAGGGGCGGTGCAGGGCCAGTGAGTCGAAGAGTGGTCGTGGTGCTGGTAGATGTTGGTGTGGGGGAGGTGTTGGTGTGTGGTGGGTACGGTGGCGGGTATGACTTCTCCTCGTTTGGATCCTGCTGCTGATGTTGTTGCGTTGACTGCTGCGGTGTGTGATGTGGGTTCTGAGAGTGGGTGTGAGGGGCCGTTGGCGGATGCGGTGGAGGAGCTATTGCGTTCGGCGGGGCATTTGGAAGTGTCGCGGTTTGGGAATGTGGTGGTGGCTCGTACGGATTTGGGTCGGGATGAGCGGGTGATTTTGGCGGGGCATCTAGATACGGTGCCGGCGGTTGAGGGGCCGTTTGGGTGGAATGTTCCGACGAAGAGGGTGTCTGCTCAACAGTCGGGCAGTGGTGTGGAGGAGCTGTGGGGGCGCGGAACGGTGGACATGCTTGGTGGGGTGGCGGTGCAGTTGCGGGTGGCGTTGGATGTGCCTGAGCCCAATAGGGATGTGACGTTTGTCTTTTATGACAATGAAGAGGTGGCTGCGCCGCTGAATGGGTTGGGGCATGTGGTGGCGGATCATCCGGAGTTGTTGGTGGGGGATTTTGCGGTGTTGTTGGAGCCGACGTCGGTTGCGGTGGAGGGTGGTTGTAAGGGGACGTTGCGTTGTGAGGTGGTGGTGCCGGGGGTGGCGGCGCATTCGGGGCGTCCGTGGATGGGTGTGAATGCTATTCATCGGGCGGCGGAGGTGTTGGATGCGTTGGCTTCGTTTGAGGTCAGGACTGTTGATGTTGATGGGTTGACGTATCACGAGGGTTTGTCTGCGGTGGGTGTGCGTGGTGGTACGGCTGGGAACGTGGTGCCGGATGAGTGTGTGGTGACGGTGAATTATCGGTTTGCGCCGGATTTGTCTGGTGAGCAGGCACAGGAGCGGATGCGGGAGTTGTTTGCGCCGTTTGAGGTGCGGGTGACGGATCTTGCTGAGGGGGCTCGGCCGGGGTTGGATTCGCAGGTGGCTCGGGGGTTTGTTGAGTCGGTGGTGGGGTGTTCGTGGGATGAGGTGGTTGCGCGGGGGTTGGTTGCTGGTGGTGCTGCGGGGGTGGATCCGTTGGGTGCTTCGTCGTTGTTGGTGCGGGCTAAGGAGGGGTGGACAGATGTGGCGCGGTTTTCGGCGTTGGGTGTTCCTGCGGTGAATTTTGGGCCGGGTAATCCGTTGTTGGCGCATAAGGCTGATGAGCATGCGCCGGTGGAGGACTATCGCAGGGCGTTGGCTGCTTTGTGTCGGTGGTTGGGGCAGTGAGGGGTGTTCATCTGGGGGGATAGGTGGTTTCTATGGTGGGGATGCCGTATTTCAATCAAGTTCGCCTTTATTTTCATGGTTGTTCCATATAGATTCTTTATCGGAAGTTCTCCCCGGGAACGCTGCTTCGGTAGCGGGTCCATCGGTGGGGGAGGCGCCGATCCCAACAGAGAGGTGTAAGCATGTCCGTCCTGAACACCAAGATCCTCCCTTTCGAGACCACTGCGTTCCGTAACGGTGAGTTCGTCGAGGTTTCCGACAAAGACGTTCTCGGCAAGTGGTCCGTGTTCTTCTTCTACCCGGCAGACTTCACCTTTGTCTGCCCCACCGAGCTCGGTGACATGGCTGACCACTACGAAGAGCTGCAGAAGCTTGACGTCGAGGTCTACTCCGTTTCCACGGACAGCCACTTCGTGCACAAGGCATGGCACGAGGCTTCCGAGATGATCGGCAAGATTAAGTACTTCATGTTGGGTGACCGCAACGGTGTCATCACCAACAACTTCGAGAACATGCGCGAAGGTGACAACGTCGCCGACCGTGGCACGTTCCTCGTTGACCCCGACGGTGTCATCCAGTACTTGGAGATCACACCGGAGGGCGTGGGCCGCGAGGCCGAGCAGCTGATCCGCAAGATCAAGGCTGCCCAGTACGTGCGTAAGCACCCCAACGAGGTATGCCCTGCTAAGTGGGAAGAGGGCGAGAGCACCTTGGCTCCCTCGATCGACCTCGTGGGCAAGATCTGATCAGGTAACACCTGATCGACCGGGTCCGCGTTATGAGGGTTTTCTCTCTGACGTGACCGGCGCCGACGACGGCGGGTGGCGGGGGGCTGCCCGCCGTCGTTGTACCTGAAATCTTCTGCTGCCTTTGTGAGTGGCTTGTTTGTGACCCGGACGCGACCTGATGGGGGGTTGTGTGCCGTTCTTAGCCGCGATCGTCACCGGTCGCGTAGTGCGATAAGGAGTTTTTCGTGTCCGTCCTGGATTCCACACTGACCGCGTCGTTGAAGCAGTACTTGGAGATGTTGGAGCAGCCCATTGAGTTGGTTGCCACGCTCGATGATCGCCCGAAGTCGGGTGAGATGAAGGATCTGCTGAACGAGATCGCGGCGTTGTCTGACAAAGTGACGGCTCGTTTTGACGGCACGGATGCGCGTACGCCCAGCTTTGATGTGGTTCGCACTGGCACGGATGTGTCGGTCACGTTCGCGGGTTTGCCGATGGGGCATGAGTTCACGTCGCTGGTATTGGCTCTGCTGCAGGTGGGTGGCCGTGCTCCGAAAGAGGATGAGGCGCTCTTGAGTGCCATTGCGGCGCTGGAGGGTGATTACGAGTTCACGACGTACATGTCGTTGACGTGCCAGAATTGCCCCACGGTGGTGCAGGCGCTGAACATGATGAGTGTGGTGAACCCTCGGATCCGGCACACAGCGGTGGAGGGGTCGCTGTTCCAGGATGAGATTCAAGAGAAGAACATCATGGCCGTGCCGGCTGTTTACCTCAATGGTGAGCTGTTTGATCAGGGCCGTATGGAAGCCGCTGAGATTCTGGCCAAGATTGATGCTGAAGGGGCCGCGCAGCGTTCAGCTGAGGCGCTTGGCAAAGTTGATCCGGTTGATGTGCTGGTGGTTGGTGGAGGTCCTGCCGGTGTGGCGGCTTCGATTTACGCTGCACGTAAGGGCATTCCTACGGCTTTGGTGGCTGACCGTTTGGGTGGTCAGGTCAATGACACGATGGCGATCGAGAACCTTATCTCCGTTCCGTACACCGAAGGCCCGAAGCTTTCCGGTGACCTGCAGGAGCACATGAAGCAGTATGACGTCACCGTGGTGAAGAACCAGCAGGCAACCAAACTGCTGCCAGCTGGTGAGGACGGCTATGTGACGGTCGAGTTCGGCGATGCTTCGCTGAAGGGCAAGACGGTTATCTTGGCTACGGGAGCTCGGTGGCGCAAGATGGGTATTCCTGGTGAGGATGACTACCGCAACAAGGGTGTCTCTAACTGCCCGCACTGTGATGGCCCGCTGTTCAAGGGCAAGCGCATCGCAGTTGTTGGTGGGGGTAACTCAGGTGTTGAGGCTGCGATTGACCTGGCTGGCGTTGTTGAGCACGTGACCTTGTTTGAGTTCCTTCCGGAGATGAAGGCTGATGAGGTGCTCCAGCGCAAGCTGCGCAGTCTGGAGAACGTCGACATTATTCTCAATGCGCGCACCAGTGAGGTGTTGGGTGATGGCACGTCAGTGACGGGGCTGGACTATGAAGACCGCGCAACTGGCGAGATTAAGCACGTGGACTTGCAAGGAATCTTCGTGCAGATCGGTCTCCTGCCGAACACCGAATGGCTAGGTGAGGCAGTACAGATGTCTGGCCGTAAGGAAATTGTCATCGACGAGCACGGTGCAACGAACGTGCCAGGTGTGTTCGCTGCCGGTGACTGCACGGTCGCTCCGTACAAGCAGATTGTGACTGCTTTTGGTGCTGGTGCTACTGCTGCGCTGGGTGCTTTCGATCATCTCATTCGTACGAGCGCTCCTGCTGAGGCCTGATCTGTCTTTGGTGCCTTGATCGAATCTGTCTTTGGTGCCTTGATCGAGTCGTGGCCCGCTTCGCTGGGGAGGAAGCGGGCCACGACCACTATTTTGTTGTAGCTCTTTTTCTTCCAGGAGACGTCGATGAACATCCGAGATCTTGAGTACTTGGTGGCGTTGTATGAGCAGCGTCATTTCGGGCGTGCTGCTGCTGCGTGCTACGTGAGTCAGCCGACGTTGTCAATGCAGATCAAGAAGCTAGAGAGCTACTTGGGTGTTTCTCTCATCGAGAGGTCGAGCCGGTCGGTGTTGTTCACGGCTACGGGGGAGGCGGTGGTTGAGCGGGCTCGTAGCGTGTTGGGGGAGGTGCGGGATATTGAAGTGCTTGCTAAGCGAGCCCGTAATCCGCGGTCGGGAAGCGTGAAGTTGGGGGTGTTTCCGACGCTGGGGCCGTATTTGCTTCCGCATGTGGTGCAGCAGCTGAGTGAAGCGCTTCCTGAGGTTGAGTTGTTGCTGGTGGAGGAGAAGACCGCGGACCTGGTGGCGGGTTTGTTGTCGGGGTCTTTGGATGCGATTGTTGTTGCTTCTCCTGTGCCTCCGGATGAGACGGGGTTGGTGGTTTCTCCGTTGTTCACCGAGCCTTTTGATCTTGCTGTGCCGGCGGGGCATCGTTTCGCTGAGGGGCCGGTGCCCAGTGTCAGTGATGCGTTGGCAGATGAAGATGTGTTGCTGCTTGAGGACGGGCATTGTCTGCGTGATCAGGCGTTGGAGGTGTGTCATTCGGTGGGGGCGCAGGAGCGTGCTGGGTTCCGTGCCACGAGTTTGGAGACGTTGCGGTACATGGTGGCTTCGGGGGTGGGAGTGACGTTGCTTCCGCGGTTGGCGACGGTGTCGCCGGTGCCGGTGACACCAGGGTTGTCGGTGCGGCCGTTTGCGGGGCAGGGACCATCGCGGTCGATTGTGTTGGCTCGTCGTGCTTCGTCGACGAATGGTGAGTTGGTTGAGGAGATCGCTGAGGTTGTGCGCCGTGAGGTGGGTAAGGCGTTGGAGAAGTCTGCTGCGGTTGTTTGAGCGTTAAGCAGTATGGCGCTGCTGGCGTCAGTACCGTCGTGGCATGAACGATTCCGTGTATCACCGTGGTCCTGCCCAGTATCGGTCTGGGCATTTCCCGTCGGCAACGACGGATCAGCGATTGTTGGATCAGCGGGATGCTGCGGATTGGTTGCACACCGATCCGTGGCGGGTGATGCGTATTCAGGCGGAGTTTGTTGAGGGGTTTGGGTCGTTAGCTGAGTTGGGTCCTGCGGTGGCGGTGTTTGGTTCTGCTCGGTTGTCGCGGGGGAGTGATGCTTACCGGTGGGGTGTTGAGGTGGGGCGGCTGTTGGCTGAGGCGGGTTATGCGGTGATTACTGGTGGTGGTCCGGGCACGATGGCGGCGGCGAATGAGGGTGCTCGCACTGCCGATGGCACGTCGGTGGGGTTGGGTATTGAGCTTCCGCATGAGCAGGGTTTGAACGAGTATGTCGGTATTGCTGTGAATTTTCGGTACTTCTTTGTGCGTAAAACGATGTTTGTGAAGTATTCGGAAGGTTTTGTGGTGTTGCCTGGTGGGTTTGGCACGTTGGATGAGTTGTTTGAGGCGTTGACGTTGGTGCAGACGGGCAAGATCACTCGGTTCCCGATTGTTTTGATTGGGTCTGCTTTTTGGGGTGGTTTGGTGGAGTGGATTCGTACCACGTTAGTTGATGCTGGGGTGATCTCTGTTGAAGAGGTGTCACTTGTGACGGTGACTGATGATCCTGCCCACGCGGTGGAGCTCATTCGGTCTGCGGGCATGCGACGATCAGTGTCGTGATCGTTTTACTTGTGGTGTCGGTCATTGTTCTTTTGGGTGCTGCGGTTGCTGCGGTGCTCGGTAGATGGGGCAGGAGTGATCTATGTATGCCTCCTCCGGTGTCTTCGGCTGGGGGGTGGGCTGCGGCGGGGGAGGGGCCGTTGACGCGTGCGGATCTTGATGGTGTGCGGTTTGATACGGCGGTGCGTGGCTATCGCATGGATCAGGTGGATGCGCTGTTGGAGCGGGTTCGGATGTCTTTGGAAGAAACCGCGCACAGGCCGTTGGTGAACACAGAGGGCGCTGGTGTGGGTGGTGACGCCTATCCTGGTACGGCGTCGCCAGCCCCTGATGTGCCTGATGTGCCTGATGTGGGGAATGTGCGTCGTTTTCCGCGCGTCTCTTCTTCGTCGGAGGGAGCGCCTGTAACTACTGATGCTGAGCGCGCCGAGCGCGGAGAAAAGGAGTAGTACGTGACCTCCGTGGCGACGAATACCGAGGCGGCTCCGAAGAGTCGTTGGCGGTTGGATCGCACCCCTAACTTTGTTGGCGCGATTGTCGGCGTCTATGTCATCGCTCGTCTGATCTCGGCGATTATGTTGATCGTTACCGGACATCATCAGGTAGATGTGGTCTGGTTTGAGAACGAGACCGGCTACTTGCGTATGACGGTGTTGTGGGATGCGTTCTGGTACCGGCAGATTGTTGAAGATGGCTATCCATCGGTGATTCCACGGGATCCATGGACTGGTAAGCCGTGGCAGAACGCATGGGCGTTCTATCCGATGTTCCCGATGCTGACTCGGGGCATCATGGCGATCACAGGTGGCAGTTTTGCCCTTGTTGGTTCCACGTTGTCTTTGGTGGTTGGTGGCGCTGCCTCGGTAGTCATTGGTTTCTTCTTGCGATCCAAGGTTGGCCCGCTGGTCGCGCTCGCAGGCGTGACTGTGTGGTCTACGTGCATCACGTCAGTCACATTGCAGGTGGCATACACCGAGTCACTCGGGACGTTGGTGCTCACTCTTGGATTGATGGCTTTGGACCGGCGTAAGTGGGTGTGGGCCGGGACTGTGGCGGTGGTGAGTGGACTCACTCGTGTGGTCACGCTGCCGCTGGGGCTTGTTGCTTTGATCTGTGTGATCGCGCGTTGGCGGGAGCGTAATACTCCTGGGAAAGAAATTTCGCGCGGTGAGTACGTGGCCATGTTGTGGTCGCTGGTGGGGTGTGGGCTTTCTGGTTGGTTGTGGCCTGCGATTGTCTGGATGGGCACCGGCGAGATCACTGGCTACACCGACACGATGACAGCTTGGCGTGCCTACGATGACATTTATCCGATCGTGCCGTGGTGGGACTGGGTGAGCCGGACCATCACCGACTTTGCGCCGTTGACCGCGATCATTATGGTCGGCATTTTTGTGGCTGCATGGTCTATCGGGCTTGGCCCTTGGGGTCGCGGCATGGGGTTGGCGCTGCGTTCTTGGTGTTTCGCCTATCCGCTCTATCTGTGGGGCGTGATGGACCCGACCACCAGCATCTTCCGTTACGCGGTGATGATGTTTGCGTGGGTAATTCCCATGCTTGGCGCTGGTTGGGGTAAGCCTGGCGAAGACCCATTGGAGAGTCACACCGACACCGTGACCTGGTGGAAGTGGACATTCAAACGCCCACGTCTGACAAAGCGACGGTTGCTGACCCTGACGGCTGTATGGGTGGTGTTCGGGTTGTTGAGCCAGGCCTGGTGGATTTGGGATATCTGGCAGTTCACCCCGCCGGCCGATAACCCGCCGTGATCGATGACAGCCCCGCTTCCTTGGAGGCGGGGCTGTTTCTTTGTTGTGGCTTGGTGCTGGGGCTGTTTCGCTGCTGTCGACACTCGCATTCATCGGAAAATTTCGAATCGGCGCAGTTATCGGGAGATAATGGATGCGTACAAGTAGGTGCTGATGCGCTGGGCCGTCTCGATGAACGTGGCCCGCCCACTTGTGAGATGGCGCGGTTGTCTGTCGCCTCCGCATCGCGCTCGGGCACCGACGTGACCCAGGGAAGAGGAACTCATGGCCGCTATGAAGCCCCGCACCGGCGACGGACCGTTGGAAGTTGCCAAGGAAGGTCGTGGCATTGTCCTTCGTATGCCGATCGAGGGTGGCGGACGCCTTGTCGTTGAGATGACTGCCGATGAGGCTGCTTCGCTCGGTGTGGCCATCCGTGACTGTGCGGAAGTGCCGTTCGAGTGACGATCATGTGATCGCTTGGCCGACGCGAAACTGATGTGGGGGGCGGGAAGACCATTTGGTCTTCCCGCCCCCCACATCAATGTGTTGGGTTAGCGGCGGGTGCCTACGAGTAGCCCACCTCCCACAGGTAGAAGAGCGACTTCAAGGTTGTCGTCGTCGCGGAGCTCTTTACCCAGGTCGCGCAGGTTTACGGTGGTTTCATCACGTGCGGCTGGGTCTGAGACCCGGTCGTGCCAAAGCATGTCGTCAATAACCAAGAGCCCTCCGGGGCGTAGCAGCCGCACAGCTTGGCTCACATAGTCTGCGTATTCGGTTTCATCTCCGTCGATGAACACCAGATCGTAGCCGCGGTCGGCTAGACGAGGGAGCATGTCGAGAGCATCTCCGTTGATGGCACGAGTGTGTTGGGTAGGGATGCCTGCGGCTCGGAACGTTGTTCGGGCAGCTTTATGGCATTCCATGTTGCGTTCAATGGTGGTGAGTACTCCGTCGGCAGGCATGCCTTGGAGTAGGTAAAGCCCGGAAACTCCGGCGCCGCTGCCGATTTCCACGGCGGTGCGTGTTTTCGCCGCGGCAGCGAGAACACGCAAGGTGGCGCCGACACCGGGGGAGACGGGCGTGGCGCCCAGTTCGTGTCCGCGGCGCCGCGCAGCGTCCATGACGGGCAGGTCGGAGATGAATTCTTCCGTGTACACCCAACTTGCTGGCTTCTGCGCGCTCATAGAAAGCACTTTAATCATCAGAGCGCGCAGGTGAGGGGGCTGGCGTTGTGCGGGGTGTTGAAGTTTGGGGAAGTGGTGCAGGAACTTTTCAGCCCGCCGTGCACATACCGCAACCGAACGTACAGGAGATGCCCAGGTTGTCCCGGCAGAGTGTGTCTTGGAACGAACCTTTGCAAGACAGGACGTGAGACCGTGCCTACCTCGTCGACTTTTGGTGCATCTGCCCCTTTGACTGCTGCGCCTGCTTCGTGCGCAGACGTGGACGCCGTGCACGCCGCGCCGTCTTGGGAAGAGATCGTCGAGACTCACTCGGCGCGCGTGTATCGACTTGCCTACCGTTTGACTGGTAATCCGCATGATGCTGAGGACCTCACACACGACACATTTGTGCGGGTGTTCCGTTATCTGGACTCCTATCGCCCAGGTACTTTTGAGGGGTGGCTGCATCGGATTACCACGAACTTGTTCTTGGACCGGATGCGCCGCAAACAGCGGATACGTTTCGATGCGTTGTCTGAAGAGTCTGCTGCGCGGCTTCCCGCGCACGGTGGCGGCCCCGAACAGGCATGGGACCAGCATCATTTCGATGACGACGTGCAGCGGGCGCTAGAGTCCTTGGCTCCTGACTTCCGTGCTGCTGTCGTGTTGTGCGACATCGAGGGCTTGTCTTACGAAGAAATCGCTGACGTTCTAGGCATTAAGCTCGGCACCGTCCGTTCACGGATCCACCGAGGGCGTGCCCGGTTGCGTGAAGAGTTGGCGCACCGCGCACCTAAAGCGGAGCGTTCCCGCGCCACGCGCATGCCCGAGGTACAGCCTGCGCTGTGATTTTCCCCTTCTGCCCGCCCCGCAGTGGTGGGGCCTAAGAGGCCGATGCGGTGAAGAGTACTGTTTTGCTCTGGCAGGATGCGGTGCAGTGACGTGTCCTGCCAGAGCAATGCCGTGTGTACGCACAGTAGGTTATGAGCAACTAGCGGTACTGACTCACGCAGTCATTGCCGCGCGCCGGTATAGCCACGAAGGAGCTGATCACCATCAACGGGTGGGAATTCATCATCATCTTCGTGCTAGCCATGCTGCTTATTGGCCCAGAACGCCTGCCAGGCTATGCCGCGAAACTACGTGAATGGGTTCGTTCGGTGCAGCAGTTCGCTGATGGGGCGAAAAACCAGCTGCGCGAGCAAATGGGCCCAGAATTCGATGACATCGACTGGAAAAGCTACGACCCGCGCCAATACGACCCGCGCCGTATCGTGCGTGAAGCCCTCCTAGAAACCGGTGAGCAGAAAGACACCCCGCTCGAAGAAGCCGTAATCCGCACTCCAGTGCGTTCAGTGACTTTCGACCCGAATCGCCCCACACCCTTCGATAACGAAGCCACATAAACCTGCGGGGGTGTGGTGCCGAACAAACAACCGTTCGGCACCACACCCCGCAGCCCAGCAACCGTGCTTAGTGAGGCGTCACAGAAACACCAAGCTTGCGCCCAGCCAGACCCCTGGCCCTGGTAGCCAAGGTGGTAGCGATCTTGGTCAGTTCTGCACCCGCAGGAGAATCTGGCGCACACACCGCCACCGGGGCACCTGCGTCCCCGCCCTCACGCAGGGCCACATCAATCGGAACCTGACCCAACAGAGGAACCTCAGCACCCATAATGGCCGACAGCGAAGCAGCCACTGTAGCGCCACCTCCAGAGCCAAAAATCTCATTTCGGCTACCGTCAGGCATCTGTAGCCACGCCATATTCTCAACGACGCCCACAACCCGCTGATTCGTTTGAGCCGCGATCGACCCAGCACGCTCGGCCACCTCAGCCGCAGCGCTCTGCGGCGTGGTCACCACCACGATCTCAGCGTTGGGTAGAAGCTGCCCAATCGAAATAGCAACATCACCGGTACCCGGAGGAAGATCCAACAACAAGGCATCCAGGTCACCCCAATACACGTCCGCGAGGAACTGTTGGATAGCCCGGTGGAGCATCGGGCCACGCCACACCACAGGCTGCCCTTCAGGCACAAACATGCCCACACTCATGACCTTCACACCATGAGCCTCCGGAGGCATGATCATGTCATCAACCTGCGTAGGAGCGTAAGAAACCCCCATCATGCGCGGCACCGAAAAACCGTAAATGTCCGCATCGAGCACGCCAACCTTCAAGCCCTGCTTGGCCATCGCCGCAGCAAGGTTGGTCGTCACTGACGACTTCCCCACACCCCCCTTACCAGAAGCAATCGCATAAATGCGGGTCAAGTTATCGGGCCGAGCGAACGGATTCTCCCGCTCGGTTTTGCCACCACGCAGCTTGGCGCCCAGATCTTTGCGCTGCTGATCATTCATCACACCCAGAGTCACCGACACCGAAGTGACGCCCTCCAACGCCAAAAGCGCCTCAGTGGCTTCCTTCTCAATCGTGGACTGCAACGGGCATCCCGCCACGGTGAGCAAAATAGTGGTGGTGACGACGCCTGCATCATCTACCGAAATGTTCTCGACCATGCCGAGCTCGGTGATCGGGCGGTGAATCTCAGGGTCTTCGACGCGTGAAAGCGCGTCCATGAGTTGTTCAGGAGAGGGAACAGGCATGCCCACCACCCTAGCGATGCCAGCTCACCCCGTTGAACGACTCACCCACGCTCCTCATCACTGAGCTGCTCGTGCCCATGAGAATTCTCCGAGGGCGCAACACCAGGACGCTTACCCGTTTTCCGCTTCTTACGACGGTGAACGCTCTCGCACTCCTCATCATCCAAACTGCGAATTTCTTCAAGAAGATCACGCAGCTCAGAGCGCAGATAATCACGAGTTACCGTCTCGCCCAAAGCCATCCGAAGTGAAGCCACCTCCCGAGTCAAATACTCAGTGTCAGCAAGGTTGCGTTCATCACGAGCACGGTCCTGCTCAGCAATGACCCGGTCCCGGTCGTCCTGGCGATTCTGAGCCAAAAGCAGCAACGGCGCAGCATACGAAGCCTGCAGCGACAAAATAAGCGTCAACAACGTGTAGTTCAAAGAGCGCGGATCAAACTGCACTTCCTCAGGCATAAACGTGTTCCACGCCAGCCACACCGCACAGAAAATCGTCATCCACACAAGGAACTGCGGAGTGCCCATAAACCGAGCAAACCCCTCCGCAGCAACACCAAAAGAACCCTCACGAAACATCTTCGGACGACGCAGCCACGCGGCACGGATCTCCTGCGGCTGGTCCAGACGGGCCGTTCGCTTCTGCTCAGCCATGCGTCACCTCGTGTCGGTCGTCACGCCAGTCATTAGGTAGAAGTTTGTCGATGACGTCATCAACGGACACCGCCCCAAGCAAATGTCCATCCTCGTCAGCAACAGGCAAAGCCATCATGTTGTACGTCGCCAACTCCCGCGTGACATCCATAAGAGAGGCACTAGGACAAACAGGTTCAATACCCGTATCCAACGCAGAACCGATAGCTGTCGTTGGAGGTTCACGTAACAAACGCTGAAAATGAACGAGGCCAAGATACTTACCCGTCGGAGTTTCCTGAGGAGCCCGGCACACAAAAACCGCAGCAGCCAAAGCCGGCGGGATCTCCTGCCGACGAACATACGCCAACGCTTCAGCCACCGTCGCCTCAGGGGGAAGAATAAGCGGCTCGGTCGTCATCAAACCACCAGCAGTGTCCTCTTCATACACCAACAGACGACGAAGATCCTCAGCATCATCAGGCTCCATAAGACGCAAATAACGCTCCTGCGCATCCGGAGTCAGCTCACCCAACAAATCCGCAGCATCATCAGGCTGCATCGCCTCAAGGACATCAGCGGCCCGATTACCAGAAAGCGAAGAAAGCACCTCAACCCGATCATCCTCAGGAAGCTCCTCCAACACATCCGCGAGCTTTTCATCAGGAAGCGCCGAAGCCACCTGCACCCGCCGCAACGGCTTCAACTCACGAATCATCTCCGCCAAGTCCGCAGCCTTGACATCGTCATAACCCTCAAGAAGCAGATCAGCCCCCTGATTCACCGCCAGCGCTCGCAATCCAGCGACCTGATCAATGTCCAGCAGCAACGTTTCACCACGCCGACGCCGCAGCCCCAGGGACTCCCCAAAGCCCGAGCGCTGCCCACCTTTAGGAACTTTGCGGACAAAAACTTTCTCGATCGTCCATTCCCTGGCGCGAACCTTCTCGATCGCGATGTCTTCGATGATCGCCGAATACGGGTCAGCCCCTGGCTCACGAGCCGTAACCGTCCGGTCAAAAAGCTCAGCAACAACCATGACCTCACCGCTGCGCTGCTCAAAACGCCGCAAATTCACCAGGCCGGTAGAGATGATCTGCCCAGCATCCATCGAGGTGACGCGTGTCATCGGCATGAACACGCGCCGCCGACCAGGCACTTCCACCACAAGACCCACGGCGCGCGGATGTCGCCGTGCGGCGCTGAACATGACGATGACGTCACGGACGATACCGACCTGATCACCGATAGGGTCAAAAACGGAAAGACCGACGAGGCGGGCGACGAAAACGCGTGTGTTCGAGGGCACAACAACCAGAGTAACGACGACGAGGGCACGGTTCGTTCACGGAGACAGGCAGCAGCACGCGATACCGGTCACCACGAAGGCACGCACCAGCAGCAACCACACCGCCACTGGTAGCTACACCACGCACTCCAACAACAGACACCCTCACACATTCCCATCAGCGCGATGCTTACGGAAATACCGCACCAAATACCAGCCAATGAAAGCCACAATCGCAGCGATCACCACATACTGCAGATACCCCACGTACTGCTCTACCTGATCCCACCTCTCACCCAACGCGAACCCGGCATAAATCAACACCGAATTCCACAAGGCGCTACCCACCAGCGAGAACACAGAAAACTGCAGCAACGGCATCCGCGACAAACCAGCCGGAATCGAAATGAGACTGCGAATAAGAGGAAGCATCCGGCCAAAAAACACCACCGAATAGCCATACCGGTTAAACCACGCCTCAGCCTTCTCAATGTCCTCAACATCCACCAACGGCATCCAGTCAAAAAAACGGAACAACCGATCTCGCCCGAGAACCACACCCAGCGCATACAGCGCCCACGCCCCAACCAGCGAACCGACAGAAGTCCACACAATCGCTGACATCAGTGACAACGTGCCCTGACTGGCAGTGAAACCAGCCAACGGCAAAATCACCTCACTGGGAATCGGCGGAAAAACATTCTCCAACGCAACAAGAAGCCCAGCCCCTGGCGCCCCCAACGCCTCCATGATGCCGACAATCCACTGCGTCATCCCGCCGCCAGCACCTCCAGCAGCCACTGCGCCACCCATCAAAACCGACACACCCGTCAGTAACATTCCTCACCTTTACTGTTCTGCTGTCTGAGCGGCTCGGGGTAAAACCCCAGCGTATCCAGCTTCCTCACCCACGCAAGGAAACACCTCACTTCACCAAAGACACCCCCGCGATACCGATAACCTGACTAGACACCCCCACAACGAAACTCGGTCAACGAAAGGCCGCCCCCACATGGCGACAACACCCGAACCCACCCTGCGGCCACGCCGGTCAGTGCTCTACATGCCCGCCTCCAACCCCCGCGCACTGGAAAAAGCAACCACTCTGCCCTGCGACAGCATCATCTTCGACCTCGAAGACGCCGTCGCACCAGAAAACAAACCAGCTGCCCGCGAAGCAGCCTGCGCCGCCACACAGTCAGGAAAATACGGACGCCGTGAACTGATCATCCGCGTCAACGCAATCAACACACCCTGGCACCACGACGACATCGCTGCCGCAGCAGCCGCCGCCCCCGACGCCATCGCCATCCCCAAAATCAACACCGCCGAAGAAATCCACGCCATTTGCGCCGCTCTCGAAGCAGCACACGCCCAACCCACCACCGCGATCTGGGCCATGTGTGAAACCCCACTCGGAGTGCTCAACGCACCCAGCATCGCTACCGCATCCCCACGCCTGCACGCCCTCGTCATGGGGTCAAACGACCTCATTAAAGAACTCCACGCCGAAGACATCCCCGGCCGCGCCCCGCTCATGGCAGCCATGTCCTGGGCAGTGCTGGCAGCCCGCGCCGCGAAAATCGCAATTCTCGATGCCGTCCACAACAACATTCACGACCACGACGGCTTCGTAACCGAAGCAACGATGGCACGCCAGATGGGATTCGACGGCAAAACACTCATCCACCCCAATCACATCGCGGCAGCCAACGAAATCTTCAGCCCCACTCCCGCACACATCGAACAAGCACACGCCATCATCGATGCCTGGGACGCCGCCGACGGAGCTGGCATCGCCACCCACAACGGCCGCATGATCGAACAACTTCACGTCGATGCCGCCCGCCGCACACTCACCCTCGCCGAGGCCATCACCGCCCTCGAAAACGACACCACCCCTTAAACCACGCCACCACCCACGCCAAGGGGCCAGCCCCGTAAGACCAGCCCCTCAACCTCACTTAGCTGATGTGTCATCAGCACCTGGAGAATCCGCCGACGATCCCGCAGCAGGCTGCGCCGAATCACTCGACGCGACCGGCTTCGAGGCATCAATCTTCTGCCCGTACATCCCCTCAAACGGATTTGGGCGAGCCTGCACACGCTTAGGCTCCCCAGCAGTAACCAAAGCGCCCCGCACACCATCCATCTTCGACAACAACGCCTGCGCCTCACCAAAGGCCCGATGCTCAACCAACAGCTCATACTTCGTGGCCACAACCTGGCTCACCGACGTGAAATCACGCCGACCACGAGACATCGAATATCCCAGACCTGCCCAAATAAAACCGAAAACCGCCCCAGCCCCCACAGCCATACCGATCAAACCCAACGTCGCCCCACCCTCAAACATCGACAAAATCAACCCGACAAACAAACCCATCCACATGCCCGACAGGACACCACCACCAAGCACCTTCGGCCACGTCAAACGCCCAGTCACTCGCTCCACCTGACGCAAGTCCGTACCCACAATCATCACGTTCTGCACCGGGAACTGCTCATCAGACAAAAAATCCACGGCCTTCTGCGCATCCGCATACCGGTCGAACAACGCCAACGACTGAGGGAACTCAAGATTGAGGATCTCCTGACCTGCAGAAGGCTGTTGCGACATAAATATCCGTCCTGTTCTCAAGGCAAAAGCGTGGTCAATAACAAAGGCAAACAAGCGGCGGCGTCACGGCCACAAACACGTCACCCACCCGTGCCCGCGCGGCACGAGCATAGACACGAACACCGCAACAGCGACGCCGACGACCCGTTCAACACTCAAAACCACTCAACGATTCCACAACGGAATAAACCCGCCGATCACGCATCTCCAGCTAGAAGAGGAGCCATCCAGGCCTCAACCTCATCCACCGAACGCGGCAACTTCGACAGGCTTTCGCATCCCTCAGCAGTGATAACAATGTCATCTTCGATCCGCGCACCAACCCCACGGAACTCTTCGGGAACCAACTCGTCATCAGCCTTGAAATACAACCCCGGCTCCACCGTCAAGACCATGCCCGGCACGAGGGTGCCGTCCATATAGTCCTCACGCAATGCCTGCTGACAGTCATGCACATCCAGACCCAAATGGTGGCTGGTTCCATGCACCATCCAACGACGATGCCACTGGCCATCTGGCTGCAAACTGCGCTGCGCATTCACTCCCTCAGGCAACAAACCCCACTGCTCGCAATACCTAGCGATCACCGCGATCGCTGCCTCATGCACATCCTTGAACGTTGCCCCCGGCTTAGCCGCGGCGATACCCGCTTCTTGCGCCTCCAACACAGCCTCATAGACTTTCCGCTGCGCAGGAGAAAACCGCCCATTCACCGGCAAAGTCCGTGTGATATCCGCAGTAAAGAGCGAATCAACCTCCACACCGGCATCAATCAACACCAGATCCCCCTGTCGGACCTCACCGGTGTTTTTAATCCAATGCAACGTGTTTGCATGGTCACCCGCGGCGCAGATCGAGTCATAACCAACCCCGTTACCCGCATGCCGCGCATACAAACCAAACGTTCCCTCGATCCAGCGCTCACCACGACCACGGCGCACCGCCTCCGGGAACTGACGCACCACCGCCGCAAATGCCGTATCCGTAGCCGCGACCGCCTCACGCATCTGGCTGATCTCCCACTCGTCTTTCACCAGACGCATCGTCGACAGCTTCACTTCCAGCTGGCGATCCACCTCAGCAGCAGACTCAAGCAGCTGCGCATCTGCGCTATCCCGACGAGCCTTCGCCACCTGCTCATCCATCACCGGATCAACACCGGTCAACACTCGCAACGACACCGCCCCGAGGTCCTTACCGACAGCATCACCAAACTGATCCAAATGCGCTGTCGACATACCCAACTCTGCAGCCAACGACTCCAACGTCGGGGCAGCACCCACCCAAAACTCTCCGTACCGCGAATCCGAAAACGACGCCTCACTGTCCCGCGGTAGCAACGGCCGCGCATACAACACCGACTCATGCCCACCCTCGGCCCGCGGCTCCAACACCAATACCGCATCCGGTTCCCGATCCGCCCCCAAACCAGTCATATGCGCGAATGCGCTATGCGGACGGAAAAGATAATCACAGTCGTTGTTCCGCACCTTAAAACCACCAGCAGGAATCACCAACCGCTCACCAGGAAAAGCAGCCGACAACGCCTCACGCCGCGCAGCCGCCCACCGAGCCGACTCCGCCAACTGCGGCAACGACTCCTGGCGAGGCGCCCACCCCGAGGCCATGAACTCAACAAACGCCTGCGATTTAGGCCTGCTGCGGTGCTCAGACACCGCCTCCTGCTCCCTCTTTACTCCCGACTGCTGCGCGCCAGCTCCGGACTCCAACGATGCTCCCGTATCAGCCATACCCCCATGATCACATCCACATCCACCCCAGCGCCGGAACATGACCAAGGCGGCCACCCACCAAAAGTGAATGGCCGCCTTCAACACCGACAGATCAGAGGTTGATCATGTGGCCAGCGATACCGTGCATAGCCTCCTTGAGCGCCTCACCCAACGTCGGGTGAGCGAAAACAGTGCGACTGACCTCATCAGCAGTCAGATCCCACTGCACAGCCACGTTCGCCGCAGGCAGAAGCTCAGTCACGTCCGGACCGATCATCGACACACCAAGAATCTCGTTGTGCGCCGCGTCAGCGATCACCTTCACGAAACCAACACCCTCACCAAGACCCTGCGCCTTACCGTTGGCCGAGAACGGGAACGAAGAAGTCTTCACGTCGTAGCCGGCATCCTTAGCCTGCTGCTCCGACAGACCCATCGAAGCGATCTGCGGGTGGCAGTAAGTAGCACGCGGAATCGTCTGGTAATCAATCGGCATGGTCTCAGCACCAGCGATGGTCTCCGCAGCGACAATGCCCATCGCCTCAGCAACGTGAGCCAACATCATCTTCGCCGTCACGTCACCAATGGCATACACGTGCTCAACGTTCGTGCGCATGAAGTCATCAACCTCGATCGCGCCGCGCTCAGTAAGCTTGACACCAAGGTTCTCCAACCCATAACCCTCAGTGCGCGGAGCAAAACCGAACGCACACAGCATCCGCTCGGCCTCCAAGACCTGCGACTGGCCACCAGCAGCCGGCGAAACCGTCACCTTCACACCCGAACCTGTGTCTTCCACAGACTCGACCTTGGTGCCCGTCATAACCTTCACGCCGAGCTTCTTGTAGTGACGCGCCAGTTCCTTAGAGACGTCAGCATCCTCGGTCGGAACCATACGGTCCACGAACTCCACAATCGTCACATCGACACCGAAGTTCGCCATCACGTAAGCGAACTCGACACCAATCGCACCAGAACCACCGATGATGATGCTCTTAGGCAAGTTCTCATCGAGGATCTGCTCCTCGTAGCTGACCACGTTCTTACTCAGCTCAATGCCCATCGTGCGCACCGTCGCACCAGTGGCAATGATCAAGTCACCGTACGTAACCTCACGCGTGGAGCCATCCTCAGCCTCCACCGAAATCGTGTTGCCCGCCTGCAGCGTGCCCCACCCATCAATCTCCGTGATCTTGTTCTTCTTCATCAGGAAGTGGACACCCTTAACGATGCCTGCACTTACCTGACGAGAACGCTTGTGCGTCGGGCCGAACGACATCGTCGCGTCGCCCTCAATCCCGTACTTCTTCTTCTCCTTGGTCAGCGTGTGCGCCAACTCAGCGTTCTTCAGCAACGCCTTGCTGGGGATACAACCAACGTTGAGGCAAACACCACCCCAATACTTCTTCTCAATAACCGCGACCGACTTACCCAGCTGAGCCGCGCGAATAGCCGCCACATACCCACCAGGGCCGGCTCCAAGAACAACAACATCAAAGTGATCAGCCATGTGCACAGCCTAATGGCCACTGAGCAACCTACCGTCCCTGCCCCGCAACGAACCAACCAGCAACTGTATGCACACCCCGCGTAATCTCGAAGATATGCGCATCGACCTCCACGCCCACTCGACCGCATCAGACGGCACCGACACACCCACCCAACTTATCGAAAACGCCTGCCGCGCCGGACTGGACGTCATTGCCATCACCGACCACGACACCACCAACGGCTGGGACGAAGCCGCCACCGCTGCCACCAACAACAAAATCACCCTCGTACGAGGCATCGAAGTTTCAACCAGCACCAACGGAATCAACATCCACATGCTCGGCTACCTCCACAACCCCCACCACACCGGCCTCCTCAACGCACTCGAACGCGCCCGCAACTCCCGCGAAAACCGCGCCCAACGCATCGTTGAACGCCTCGCCAACGACCTACCCATCACCTGGAACGACATAAGCAGCCACATCGACGACACCACCACCATCGGACGCCCCCACATCGCCGACGCACTCATACGCGCTCGCATCGTCCCCAACCGCGACGAAGCATTCCGCCGATACCTCCACGACGGATCCCCCTACCACGTGCCCTACGAATCCATATCCCCCAGCGAAGCCATCCACCTCATCCGCGACGCCGGCGGAGTGCCCATCATTGCCCACCCCTTCGCCACCAAGCGCCGTGGCCGCCCCGTTACCGACGACATCATCGAAGAACTCACCGACACTGGCCTACTTGGAATCGAAGCCCACCACCTCGATCACACCCCCGAACAAGCCACACACGCTCTCGACCTAGCCACACAACTCGGCCTCATCGCCACCGGCTCCAGCGACTACCACGGAACCGGCAAAACCAACCGACTCGGCGATCACACCACCACCCCCCAGGCCCTTGAAGCCATCAACGCCCACGCCCACGGCACACCCATCCTGCAGCCCTAACTACCCCGCTACCGCCCGCCCCCCAATAAACACGTGTGCCCCGGGCCGAGGGAGGGCCCGGGGCACACAAGCGGCGCCCGCAAGGTGGCGGGGGTGGGGCGCCTGGCAATCACCACCGGGTAGAGGGGCACCCAACAGTGATCAACGAAGGGGAAGTGTGTGGGCAGGAGAGGGGCCCCACCCACACACCCGTACGCGTCAGCACACGCCGCGTACATGGAGGGGAAAGAACATCAATACCGCTGCCACGGCCACCGCAACACCGATGCATCACGAACAGCAACCGTCCCAGCCGTCACCGAAGCAGCAATCAACAACGCTGCGAACAACAACCGCGGATCTCCCACAAGAGACGGACCCACAACCATCAGCACAACCAAAACGGCAACACCCGTCACCACAGCTGACGCCAAAACAACGCGATTCGCGCCAACCCCGGCGCCACGCGCCGCATCAGGCTGCGAAACAGCATCACTACCAAAAGACATGAAGGCCCCCACCTGTCGTGTCATAAAACGGGCCGACCCCCATCGGCACCGCGAACTGCGCACCGCACAACAGAACCTCCACGGTTCCGCACCTGCGGCAGAAAAACACTGTGAAAAATAAGAAAACCGATATCTCACAGCCCATTGCATAAACCGACAGAATGACATCAGTTAATGCACGTGGAAGAAACAGCGCAAAAAAGCCGTCCCAGAAACAAAACTACCGCAGATGCTGGACGCATGTTCAACTATGTGGGAAAAACAAAATCCATCCCCACGAAAATCCCTCTAGACAGACACAACTACGCCATCAGCCCGTGTGCACACATCCACATCACTCACCCGAAGGTGCGTCCCCAGAAGCCCCACCCCGCGTTCGACGCCGCCTGCGCTGACGACGCGGCCTACCCGAACCACCAGCAGAATCACTCCGATCACTCACAGAATCAGACGCACGCGAAACCCGCCCAGCTGCCCCACCGCGACCACGAGCACGCCCCCGACCGGCAGCACGGCCAGCCCCCCTACCGTGACCGCGCGAAGGCTCACCCAAATCCTCAACAACCTCAGCCGACAAACCAGCCAACAAACGCTTGTCCTTAGGCAAACGTCCCTTCGTACCCGGCTCAATATCCTGATCCGAAAACAAATGATCCGAACTCGAATACGTTTCCACCGGCTCAGGCATACCCAATTCAAGCGCCTTATCAATCAAGCGCCACCGAGGCATATCCTCCCAATCCACCAACGTGATCGCACGCCCAGTACGCCCCGCACGCCCAGTACGCCCCGTGCGATGCAAATACGTCTTCTCATCCTCCGGTGCCTGGAAATTAATCACATGCGTCACATCATCAACATCAATACCGCGCGCAGCTACATCCGTGGCCACCAACACATCAATATTGCCGTGACGGAACGCCCTCAACGCCTGCTCACGCGCACCCTGCCCCAAATCACCATGAATCGCCCCAGCAGCAAACCCACGCTCAGACAACTCCGAACTCACCTTCGCCGCCTGCCGCTTCGTCCGCGTGAAAATCACCGAACGCCCGCGACCCTCCGACTGCAACACCCGAGCAATGATCTCCACCTTGTCCATCGGATGCGCCCGATACGCAAACTGCTCAATCGCCGAAACCGTCGCACGATCATCACCAGTCGACTGCGCCCGAATATGCGTCGCATGATCCATGTACTTACGCGCCAACGCCACCACAGCGCCAGGCATCGTCGCCGAAAACAACATCGTCTGACGCGACCCAGGAGTCAGCGCCAAAATCCGCTCTACATCCGGCAAAAACCCCAAATCCAACATCTCATCGGCCTCATCCAGCACCACGACCGTGATCTCCGTCAGCCGCAAATGCCCCTGCTGAGCCAAATCCAACAAACGCCCCGGCGTCCCCACAACCACATCCACCCCACGACGCAACGCCTCAACCTGCGGCTCAAACGCCCGCCCACCATAAATCCGCTCCACCCGAATACCCCGACGACGACCCGCCTTATCCAGATCATCACCCACCTGCACACACAATTCCCGCGTCGGCACCACCACAAGCCCTTGCGGACGCCCCGGATGCCGCAACTCCGGAAACTCCGGATCCGCCTCAGTAATCACCGCATCCAACAGCGGCACACCAAAACCCAAGGTCTTACCCGTACCAGTCTTGGCCTGGCCAATGATGTCTCCACCATCCAAAGCAACAGGCAACGTACTCGCCTGAATTGGAAAAGCATGCGTAATACCCGCATCAGCCAACGAAGCAGCAATATCCGGATGAATATCCAAATCCGCAAACGCAGGCATCTCCTGCCCTACCTGCACCTCAACATCCGGCGTCACAACATCATCGGTACCCGCAGCACCCGTCACGTCACTCATCACAAACAACCTTCAAACGGCAACGGCATCCGCTCGCGTCACACGACATGCCTGCATGAAATCGGGCCGATCGGAAAAGAACGATCATCGACATGCCCCTAACAGCGGAAACACACCGAACAAAGCTCCAACAGAGCTCACAATCAAGCGGTCACACCACCAATGCCGCGCTCACAAGCGACCAGACACCAATGGCGACACGCATACGCGATAAGCAGCGTCCCCGCAGACCGACAACCACAAACGGCAGGCCCACCAAAGACAAAAACCACGAGGAACGAATTCCACAAGGAAGATGCCGACCGGGCACCGAATATGTCGACACAATTCTACGCAGGCACAGCGCTACACCGAAACGTAGCTGCCCCCGACACACGCGAAAGGGCGCCCAGCTACGCCAGACGCCCCCACGAAACCGCCAGCAGGCGGCAAAAAATCACAACATACCGAAACCGACGCCACCCTTACGCGGGCTACCGATCTCCACATAACCCAACGTCGCCGCAGGCACCACCACCACACGGCCCTTCTCATCCTCCAAACGCAACGGAGCCCCCTGCGAGACAGCCTTGTCAACCAACGCCTGCACCTCCTCATGAGACAACGTCGACTCAACACTCAACTCACGAGTGGTGTGCAAAACACCAATCTTGACCTCCATGGAGCAAACCTCCTCGCCGCCTCAACGGCATACACAACGAATACCAACGAGAACCCACCCCGAGCAGCAACACACCAACCCGAAACCGAATTCCCTCCACAACGAGACTACTTCCTAACGCCCATCAGTCCACGTCACCAACAAACCCAGCCAACCCGCCCCACGCCATCCGAGTAAACGCATCCACCGCATCCGAACGCGACAACGTCCCATTCCGAAACCACGCCCGCGCCGAAAACTGCGCCAACCCTACCAACGACGTCGCCACCGCATTCGACTCAGCCAACGACAAATCCCGAAAAGAACGCACCCGCTCAGCAATCGCATCGACACACCACCCCTGCAGCTCCTGCACCCGCCGCGTCGCATCAGCCTCACTCAACGTCTCCGACTCATACACCAACCGAAAACCACCAGCAGGCTCCGTCACAAAACCGAAATACGCCTCCACCATTGCCCGCACCACCTCATCAGCCCGCCCAGCCTGCGCCAACGCCTGACCCAAAATCACCCGCACATGCTCAGCAGCCTCATCCAACAACTCCAGGTACAAATCCAACTTGCCCGGAAAATGCTGATACAACACCGGCTTGGACACCCCCGCCCGCGCAGCAATGTCATCCATCGACGCATTGTGATACCCATGCGCAGAAAACGCCTCCCGCGCATGCAACAACAAATGATCACGACGCTCGGACTTACTCAACCGCCGATGCACATCAACCGAAACCTGAACCACAACGCCCCCTCAACAACCACAAAACACAAACCCACCAAACTCACGCATCGTAACCGCCCCAACCTGACCAACCCTGACAGTGAACGATGATCCAATACGAAAAACACATCCACCATCCACGAGGCACACCGTGAACAAACCCACCCCGCCCCCCAACCACGACACCACCCCCGTACGCCTCGTTCGCACCAACACCACCCATTTCGACGGCTGGCCCCGCCTCGTCGAAACCCACCAACTCGACCCCTCACAAACCACAGCCACCACCGCACGCGGCCCCCTCATCCACATCTACGGCGCCCCAGGTACAGGCAAAACCACCGTCGCCGTACACAGCGTCCTACACCGTATCCGCAACAACCACCGCACCCCCACCGAATGCATGCTCCTCACCTCCTCACGCGTCACCGCCACCCACGCCCGACGCGAAGTAACCCGCCTACTAGGCACCACCACCCAACGCCCCCTCGCCGCCTCCATGCAAGCCTTCGGATTCAGCATCCTCACCCGCCTTGCCCGCCTCAACAACACCCCACCACCCCGCCTCCTCGACGGAGCCGAACAAGACGTCATCCTCGGCGAACTCCTCACCGGACACACCACCGGACACGCCCCCGCCCCCAACTGGCCCCACGACATCACCGAAGCCCTCACCACCCGCGGATTCCGCGCAGAACTCCGCGACCTCATCATGCGCGCCGTCGAATACGGCATCTCACCCGAAGAACTCGCCCACCTCGGCAACCAACACAACGAACCCGCCTGGACCGCAGCCGCCGACGTACTACGCGAATACGACAACGTCACCGCACTCTCCCGCCCCGGCGCCTACGACCCCTCCTGGATCCTCGGCGCCGCCGCAGGAGCACTCCTTGACAACCCCACCAACAACAACCTCCTCAGCGGCGGCATCCGCACCCTCATCATCGACGACGCACAAGAACTCACCGCCGCCGCAGCCACCCTCCTCAACACCCTCCACCACAACGGCATCGAACTCGTCCTCATCGGCGACCCCGACACCGCCACCCAAACCTTCCGCGGAGCCGACCCCCACCTATTCACCAGCGGCTGGGACGGACTCACACCCACCACCTGCCACACCCTCAACACCCGACACCGCCCCAACCACGCCATCGCCGCCGTCACCACCCACATCACCCACAACATCGGCGTCACCGGAACCGCCACCCACCGACACGCCACCCCACCACCAGGACCCGAACCCAGCACAAACACCCCACCAATCGACATCATCATCGCCAACAACACCAGCGCCGAAGAAGCCCACATCACCGCCCTCCTGCGCCGCGAACACCTCCTCAACGGACGTGAATGGTCAGACATGGCCGTCATCGTCCGCGGATCCACCCGCACCGCAGCCCTACGACGAGCCTTCAACGCCGCCGGCATCCCCACCGACATCGCCGGCGCCCGCCTACCACTACGCGAAGAAACCCCCGTCCGCGCACTCCTGGCCATCTACGAAGTCGCCATCCACGCCGCCTGGGCCGCAGCCCACAACCCCACACCCGAAAACCCCACCACCACAACCCACCCCACCCCCCAACACCTCACCACCGACGACCTACTCACCCTCGATGAAACCCTCACCTCCCACCTCCTCCAATCAGACACCGTCACCGCCCGCCGCGCCCGCCGCGCCCTGACCCACCACGAACGCATCAACGGCGGCACCCGCACAACCCCCGAACTCCTCGCCCATGCCCTCCTCGACCCCACACCACCACCCCCACACCCCGACCTGGCCCCCATCACCCGCCTACGCACCGCACTCCACGCCGCACTCCACGCCATCACCATCACCAACACCAACGGCCGCCCCACCTGGCACCCCAACACCACCTGCCACACCATCCTCTGGGCAATCTGGAACGCCACCAACGCCGCCCCGCTCTGGCGCGACACCGCCCTCAACGGAACCACCGCCTCCGCCCGCGCCGACCGAGACCTCGACGCCGTCGTCGCGCTCTTCGCCGCCGCCGACGCCTACACCACCCGACTACCCGGAAGCGGACCACTAAGCTTCCTCGAACACCTCCTCTCCCAAGACGTCGCAGCCGACACCCTCGCCGCCCGAGGACAACGCGGACGCCAAGTCACCCTCACCACCCCCGCCGGAGCCGTAGGCCGCGAATGGGGACTAGTCATCATCGCCGGACTCCAAGAAGGTGTCTGGCCAGACACCCGCCTACGCGGATCCCTCCTCGGCTCCGAACGCCTCGTCGACATCCTCACCAACCGCGGCACCAACATCCACGCCCAACTCATCGACGTAATCCACGACGAAGCCCGCCTCTTCGCCCTAGCCACCAGCCGAGCCCGCCAACGACTCATCATCACCGCCACCTCAAACGAAGACGAACAACCTAGCAACTACTGCGAACTCGTCCGACAAGCCATACCCAACAGCCACCCCGACACCCCCACCCAACCCACCCCCACACCCCGAGCAATGTCCATGACCGGACTCGTCGGCGAACTGCGCCGCCGCCTCACCGAAACCACCGACCCCCACCAACGCACCCTCCACGCCCAACGACTGGCCCACCTCGCCCGCCTCGGCATCCCCGGAGCCCACCCAGACACCTGGTGGCCCGACCAACCCATCAGCACCAACGAACCCGTCCTACCCCCCCAAAGCCGCATCCGCATCTCACCCTCCAAAATCCAGACCTACACCGAATGCCCCCTACGCTGGTTCGCCACCACCGCAGGCGGCGAAGCCACCACCCCCCAAACCACCTCCGCCCTCGGAACACTCATCCACGACATCGCCGCACGCTACGAAAACGACTACCCCGCCATGAGCGCAGAACTCGACAGACTCTGGCCCCACCTCAACCTCCCCGACGGCTGGACCTCACAACGCCTCCACCAACAGGCACAACACATGATCTCCCGCCTAGCCACCTACCAAAACACCAGTACCAACGACGGCTGGCAACCCGTCGCAAAAGAAACCGACATCAACGTCCCCATCGGCCGCGCCGACATCCGAGGCCGCATCGACCGCCTCGAACGCAACCCCCAAGGCCAACTACGCATCATCGACTTCAAAACCGGCGCCACCAAACCCACCGACGCCGACATCACCCACCACGCCCAACTCGCCACCTACCAACTCGCCCTCGAAGCAGGAGCCCTCAACACATACGGCACCGGATCAGCCGGCGCAGCCCTCGTCCACATCGGCAAAGCCGGACTCACCAACTCCGCCAAAATCCAAGCCCAACCACCCCTCAACGAAACCGAAGACCCACACTGGGCCCACCAACTCATCGAAGAAACCAGCAACGGCATGGCCGGCAACACCTTCCCCGCACACCCCGGACCCTGGTGCCGCGTCTGCAGCCACCACACCATCTGCCCCACCCGCAATGAAGGAGGCACCCAGTGAAAATCCACTACAGCGCCAACGACATCGCAGACGCCCTCGGCAGACACCACCCCACCCCCGAACAAGCAGCAGTTATCGAACACCCCCTCGAATCCATGCTCATCGTCGCTGGAGCAGGATCAGGCAAAACCGAAACCATGGCCTCACGCGTCGTCTGGCTCGTCGCCAACGGACTCGTCCCCGCCGAATCCGTCCTAGGCCTCACCTTCACCCGAAAAGCAGCCGGAGAACTCGCCGAACGCATCACCCGCCGCCTCACCGCCGTCCGTGCCGCAGGACTCTGGATCCCCTACAACGACCCCAACACCCCCAACGACAGCACCACCGACAACGACATCGTCGCCCCCACCGTCTCCACCTACAACGCCTACGCAGGCCGCCTCGTCAAAGAACACGGACTACGCCTAGGCGTCGAACCCGACGCAGGACTGCTCACCGAAGCCCTCGCCTGGCAACTCGCAGACTCCTGCGTCACCGAATACACCGGCCCCATGGACGCCGTCGAAGCCAGCCCCGCCACCGTCACCGCAACAATCCTCTCCCTATCAGGCCAACTCGCCGAACACCTCCGCACCCCCCACGACCTCGACACCTTCCTCACCGCCACCATCAGCGACCTCGACAGCATCGAACTCGCCCCCAAAAAACGCAGCTTGCCCACCTCTATACGAAAACTGCGCGCACACTGCGCCGCACAACAACAACTCCTGCCCATCCTGGCCGACTACGTCCGCCGAAAACGCGAACACTCCGTCATCGACTTCGCCGACCAAGTCCAACTCGCAGCCCAACTGGCCATCAACTTCCCCGCAGTCGCCGCCACCGAACGACGCCGCTTCAACATCGTCCTCCTCGACGAATTCCAAGACACCTCCGAAGCCCAAATGCGCCTGCTCGAAGCTCTCTTCGCCCGCTCCAGCGAAGAACACCCCCCACCCATCCCCGTCGTCGCCGTAGGCGACCCCCACCAATCCATTTACGGATGGCGCGGAGCAAGCGCAACCACCCTCACCCGATTCCCCGTCCTCTTCGGCACCCACGCACAAGGAACAACTACCCCCGCACCCACCCTGCCCCTATCCATCAGCTGGCGAAACGACCAAGCCATCCTCGCCGCAGCCAACACCGTCGCCGCTGAACTCACCCAACACAGCACCGTCCAGGTACACAAACTCCGCCCCAGACCAGCAGCAGGACCAGGCCGCATCCACACAGGACGTTGGGCCACCGCCGAAGAAGAAGCCACCGGCACCGCCCAATGGATTGCCCGCCACTGGTGGGACACCGCACAACCACACCCCGGGAGCGAACCACCCCGATCAGGGCGTACCGCCGCGGTGCTATGCCGCCGCCGAGCACAATTCCCCCTCATCATCGATGCACTCCGCAAAGAAGGACTTCCGGTAGAGGTAGTGGGACTAGGAGGGCTACTCATGGTCCCCGAAATCACCGACCTCGTAGCGCTGATCGCCTCCGCGACTGACTCATCGCGATCTGACAAATTCATGCGACTTCTTGCCGGACCGGTATGCCGACTCGGGGTACGCGACCTCGACGTATTAGCTGCCTGGGCACGACACCGAGACCGTCTTATGCAGGAAACCGTAGGTAACCAGGAGGCACCCGCCGCAGAAACAGATACAGAAACAAAAAACGACATCCCAGAAGGTATCGACACTCGCCTGGAGCCCTCAGGGCTGATCGAAGCTGTCGAAGATCTTCCAGAACGAGGATGGAAAGACAACCACGGCCGTGAATTGACCTTGACAGCTCGTGCTCGTCTGGAGTGGCTAGCACGTGCGCTGAGCCAGGTGCGGGAGGCCTCGTCTCAATCTCTCCCAGAAATGGTGATGACTGCTGAGCGAGTGCTTGGCCTGGAAGTGGAGCTGTTGTCGCGTCCTGGTGCTACTCCAGAATCGGCGCGTGCTCAGCTAGATGCGTTCGCTGAAGTAGTCGCCGGTTTTGCCGCTGGTTCTGCCACAGCAACGCCGCATGCTCTCTTGTCGTACTTGGAGGCTGCCGCTGATCAGGAACGAGGGCTTGATATGCCTGCGCCAGCACCTATGGGAGCTGTCAATGTGTTGACTGTGCATGCCAGTAAAGGGCTGGAATGGGATGTGGTGGCGGTTCCTGGTCTTGTGGAGGGCGGGTTTCCTAGTTATCCGAATCCGGCACGGGTTTCGTTTGTTGGTGATCAATGGCAGGTGCAGCCCCCGAAAGATTCAGCGTGGATGAGTGATCTTGGTGCGATTCCCTACCCCTTGCGGGGGGATGCCAATGGGTTGCCGCAGATGGATTTGCGTGGAGTTGATTCGCAAGGTGCGCAGGATGCGTTGTCTGATTTCGCGCTCGCTGGGGGATACATGCGATGCGTGAGGAAAGAAGGTTGGCATATGTCGCCTATACCCGTGCGGTGGAGGCGTTGCTTGTCTCAACGGCGGTGTGGGAGGGGCATAAGAGCCCGCGGGTGACGAGTCGGTTTTTGAGTGAGGTTGCGCCGGGGGCTGTTGTTGAGGAGTGGGTTGATATGCCGCCGGAGGGGGCGGAAAACCCGACGGTGTTTGATGAGCAGGTTGTGTGGCCTGTGTCTGCTCCGGTGTCGCGTTCTGTTGAGATGGAGGCGGTGCGTTCGGCGATGAGTGGTGGCGGGGTAGTTGATGGGGTGGATGATTTGTCGGTTGAGATGGATGTTTTGGTGGCTGAGTGGTTGGCCGGCAGGGATGGGGTGCGTGAGCAGGTGGCGGTTTTACCTGATCATGTGACGGGTACTGATCTTGTGCGTTTGCGGGTGGATCCGGAGGGGTTTGCTGTTGATTTGCGGCGTCCTATGCCGCGTCCGCCTGCGGTTGCTGCTCGTGCGGGGGCGCAGTTTCATGCGTGGGTGGAGGCGCGGTATCGGTCGCAGGTGCCGTTGTTGGACTGTGTCTCTGAGGGGGGTGTTGGTGATCAGGAGTGGGTTGATTGTGAGATGGGTGATGTGCAGCGGTGGAAGGAGAATTTTTTGGCGTCGGAGTGGGCTGATCGGCAGCCGTTGGAGGTGGAGTTTTCGGTGGAGACGGTGATTGATGGTTTGCCGGTTCGGGGGCGGATTGATGCGGTGTTTGCGCGGCCGGGGGGTGGTTTTGAGGTTGTGGATTGGAAGACGGGGCGGGCTCCGAGTGCGGCGCAGGTTGAGTCTAGGAGTATGCAGTTGGCGTTGTATCGGTTGGCGTATGCGCAGTTGCGTGGGGTGGATGTGCAGGAGGTGGGGGCGGCGTTTTTCTATGCGGCTGATGGGGTGACGTTGCGTCCTGTGATGCCTTCGCGGGAGGAGTTGTCGGCGTGGGTTGCTGGTTTGGGTGGTGGTCGGGGGTGATGGGGTTTAGGGGGTGGTGTTGGTGAGTGTGTTGTGGGAGCGGTTGGCGGCGCTTTGGGTGCCGCCGCCGGGGCGGGTTGTGTCTTTGGGGTGGCGTTGGGTGGTGCGGTGGGGGGTGGTTTTGGTGGTGTAGGCGCGTTCTTCGGCGGAGGGGGTGGGTGTGTTTTCGGTGTGGAAGGCGATGTCGGTGGTGGGTGTGCCGGCGGAGTAGAGGTCGGTGATGGGGGTGTGGGGTGTGGGTGGGGTGGGGGTGGGGTTGAAGGGTTCGTGGGGGATGGGTTGGTTGCCGACCTGTTCGTTGAGGTGGGTGAGTGCTTGGGTTGCGTGGGTGAGGGCGTGGTGGTTGTTGAGGCGTTTTGCGGTGAGGAGTTTTCCGAGCAGGCGTAGTTCGCTGAGGAGGGTGGCGCGTCGTCGGATGGATGGGTCTGGGGGTTCGGTCAGGGTGGTGGTGTAGGCGGTGAAGATGGCTTCGGCTGCGCGGCGGTTGGTGTGGGTCAAGACGGTGGCTAGGTCGGTGGCTGGGTCGCCGATGGTGGCGTTGTCCCAGCTGGTGATGGCGACGATGTGTCCGGTGGAGGCGTCGTGGGGGTCGTTGAAGTCGATGAGGATGTGGTCGGCTTCGAGGTGGCCGTGGGTGGGGCGGGTGGGGAAGCGCCAGAGGGCGATGTCTTCTAGGAGGGGTTCCCAGCGGTTGAGTAGTCCGGTGGGGACGAGGCCGGTGGATGCGCCGAGGTCGATGTCGCAGATGCGGCGGCGGTGTAGGTCGGTGGCGTCGTAGGTGGGTAGGCCTGCGGTGTCGTAGAGGGTGGGGTTGAGGTTGTGGATGGTGGCGATTGCTTGTCCGAGGGCGGTTGCTAGTCCGGGGCCGGGGGGTAGGAGGTCGAATTTGATGGTGCGGCCTGGGATGAGTGGGTAGAGCATGGCGCGGCGGCCGTCGCGTAGGGAGGCGAAGCCGTGGGGGTGGGGTGTGGCGTAGGGGAGGTGGTGGCGGAGGGCTTCTAGGAGGGGGAGTGATTGGTCTTGGAGGGCGGCGGCGACGGGGTCGGTGGGTAGTCGGATGGCCCAGCGGCGTTGGGTGTTGTCTTCGATGAAGGCGAGGCTGTAGTGATCACCCGGGTGTTCGGTGACGTGTTCGACTCGTGTGGGTCGTGCGTCGGGGAGGGCTGCGTCTGCGAGTGCGGCCAGTGTGAGTGCTGGGTTGATCACGTTCCCACCGTAGCGGCGTTGGGTGGTTGGGGTGGGGGTGGAGTTTCGGAGTGTCTTGTGGCTGAGGGGAGTTGGTTGGGTGGTTGGTGGTCGTAGGGTTTTGGTGTTGTTGGTGTGGTGGGGTGTTTGTGGAGGTGGTTTGTGTGGTTGAGGTTTGTGGTGTGAGTGGGTTGGGGCCTGGTGGTGTGGATAGGTGTGTGGGTGAGCGGGGTGTGCCGGGGTTGGTGGGGGAGGTGTTGGGTGATGCGGGGACGAGGGTGTTGGAGGTGGTTGATGGGTGTGTGCCGGTGGTGCGGGGTGTTGGCGGTGGTGTGGGGTTGGTGTTTCGTTCGCCGGTGGTTGGGGATGAGGGGCGTGGTGTGTTGTTTTTGGGCAGGGTGGCTGGTGTGGCTGTGGTTGCGGTGTGTGGGGGGTCGGGTGTGTTGGTTGGTGGTGGGGTGTCGTGGTTGGGGATTCGGGAGGCGGGGGAGTTGGTGGGTGAGGTGGAGCGGGATGTGTTGTTGACGGCGGTGGCGTTGGTGAATTGGCATGAGAGGTCTGGTTTTTGTTGTCGGTGCGGGGCGCCGACTCGGGTGGTTTCTGCGGGGTGGGTGCGGGTGTGTTTGGTGGAGGGGGTGGAGTTTTTTCCGCGGACGGATCCGGCGGTGATTGTGGCGGTGACGGATGTTCGGGGGAGGTTGTTGTTGGCGAGGAATGTGGGGTGGGAGGTGGGGCGTCGTTCGTTGTTGGCTGGGTTTGTGGATGCGGGGGAGGGGGCTAGTGATGCGGTGGTGCGTGAGGTTGCTGAGGAGGTGGGTGTGCAGGTGCGGGATGTGGTGTTTGTGGCGGATCAGCCATGGCCGTTTCCGGGGTCGTTGATGTTGGGTTTTGAGGCCAAGGCGGTGGGGGTGGGGTTGTGTTTGGATGCCGCGGAGATTGTGCAGGCGCAGTGGTATTCGCGTGAGGAGTTGCGGGTTGCGGTGGGGTCTGGGGAGGTTCAGTTGCCGGGGCGGTTGTCGATTGCGCGTCGGTTGATTGAGCGTTGGTACGGTGGTCCGCTGGTTGGTGTTGGTGAGGTTTCGGTGTGAGGGGTTGGTGTTGTGGAGTTGTTTTCTGGTGATGCTGAGGGGGTGTTGCGTGGTTTGGATGAGGCGCAGCGGGAGGTGGCTGCGAATCCGTTGGGGCCGATGTGTGTGTTGGCTGGTGCGGGGACGGGTAAGACGCGGGCGATTACGCATCGGATTGCGTATGGGGTGTTGTCGGGGGCGGTGGTGCCGCAGCGGTTGTTGGCGGTGACGTTTACTGCGCGGGCTGCGGGGGAGTTGCGTCAGCGGTTGCGGGGGTTGGGTGTTTCGGGGGTGCAGGCGAGGACGTTTCATGCGGCGGCGTTGCGGCAGTTGCATTATTTTTGGCCGCGTGCGGTGGGGGGTGCGTTGCCGGATGTGTTGCCGCATAAGGCGTCGTTAGTGGCTGAGGTGGCGCGGCGGTTGAAGTTGCCTTCGGATCGTGCGGTGGTGCGTGATTTGGCTGCGGAGATTGAGTGGTCGAAGGTGGGGATGTTGACGGCTGAGACGTATGTGTCGGTGGCTGAGCGGGTGGGGCGGGTGGCTCCGGGGGTGGATCGGGTGATGATGGCGCGGGTGATTGAGGAGTATGAGCAGGTGAAGGCTGCTCGGCGGGTGGTGGATTTTGAGGATGTTTTGTTGTTGATGGTGGGGTTGTTGTTGGAGTATCCGCAGGTTGTGCGGGAGGTGCGGGAGCAGTATCAGCATTTTGTGGTGGATGAGTATCAGGATGTGAATGTGGTTCAGCAGCGTTTGTTGGATTTGTGGGTGGGGGATCGTTCTGATGTGTGTGTGGTGGGGGATCCTGCGCAGACTATTTATTCGTTTACGGGGGCTAGTGCGGAGCATTTGTTGGGGTTTGGGCGTCGTTTTGAGGGTGCTCGGGTGGTGCGGTTGGAGCGGAATTATCGGTCGAGTCCGCAGGTGGTGAATTTGGCGAATGTGATGTTGGAGGGGCAGCGGGGGGTGTTGCGTAGTCCGATTCGGTTGCGGGCTGTGGGGGAGTCTGGGGTGGTGCCGCGGGTGGAGTGTTTTGCTGATGATGAGGCTGAGGCGGTGGGGGTTGCTGAGCGTGTGGTGGGGTTGTTGGGCCGGGGCGTTGCGGCGCGGGATATTGCGATTTTGTTTCGGACGAATAGTCAGTCGGAGGCGTTTGAGCGGGCGTTGGATGGGGTGGGGGTTGCGTATTTGGTGCGTGGGGGTGAGCGGTTTTGGTCGCGGCCTGAGGTGGTGCGGGCGGTGGTGTTGTTGCGTGGTCAGGCGCGTTCGGATGATGGTTCGAAGGCGTTGCCGGATGTGGTGGTGGATGTGTTGGGTGGGGTGGGGTGGTCTCCGGTGGCTCCGTCGGGGCGTGGTGCTCGGCGGGATGAGTGGGAGTCGTTGGCGGCGTTGGTGGAGTTGGCGCGGGGTGTGGTTGCGGTGAGTCCGGGGGCGCGGTTGCGTGATTTGGTAGGGGAGATTGAGGAGCGGATGCATGCTTCGCATGCGCCGAGTGTGGATGGGGTGACGTTGGCGACGTTGCATGCGACGAAGGGGTTGGAGTGGGAGTACGTGTTTTTGGTGGGGGCTAGTGAGGGGTTTTTGCCGATTGCGATGGCTGAGGGGCAGGAGGCTGTGGAGGAGGAGCGGCGTTTGGCGTATGTGGGGGTTACGCGTGCGCGGCGGGGGTTGATGGTTTCGTGGGCGGCGTCGCGGCATGCGGGTGGGCGTGGTTCGCGGCGGTTGAGTCGGTTTTTTGAGGGTGTGGGTGGTGTGTTGGAGGGGGCTGGTGGGGTGGTGCCGGTTGTTGGTGGTGTTGGTGGGGTGGTGGAGCGGGAGCCGAAGCGGCCTGCGGTGTGTCGTGTGTGTGGTGAGTTGTTGGTGAGTCCGGCGGAGCGGAAGTTGCGTCGGTGTCAGGGGTGTCCTGCGTCGTATGACGAGGGGTTGTTTGAGCGGCTGCAGCAGTGGCGGTCGTTGGTGGCTGCGGCTGGGAGTGTGCCGGCGTATGTGGTTTTTACGGATGCGACGTTGATGGCGATTGCCGAGCGTGAGCCGTGTGATCGTGGTGAGTTGGCTGGTGTCTCGGGTGTGGGGGCGCGGAAGTTGTCGATGTATGCCGATGGGGTGTTGGCGGTGTTGGGGGGTGCTGATCCGCAGGAGGTGGTTGGTGGTGAGGGTTAGGGGGTGTGGGTGGGGCAGTGGGGGTGGATGTTCCAGGTGGTGTGGGAGGCGCTGGCGTCGAGGAGATTCCAGGTCAGGCTGGTGTGGTTTTCGCGGGTGAGGGTGGTTGGGTCGGTGGCGAGGCGTTGGATTGCGGTGGTGGTGAGCCATATGGCTAGGGCGGTGCGGGCGGTTTGGTTGCCGCAGTGGTCGGTGGTGTCCCAGGTGTGTCGGCCGCTGGTTTGGGCTAGTAGGTGTGGCCAGGCGGGGTCTTCGTCGCTGCGGGTGAGGTCGATGCAGTGTAGGCAGGGGCCTTCGGGGGTGATCCAGGGGCCGATGGTGATGGTGCAGCCGTCGAGGGTGACGGGTAGGTGGGGGATGTTGGCTTTGTTCCAGTGGTGGGCGTCGATGTAGGGGACGCCGCCGATGTCGGTGAGGATGGCTAGGTCGATGTGGGGGTGGGGGCGTTCGGGGTGGGGTTCGCTGATGAGGTGGTGGCCGTTGTTGTGCAGGGTGGTGCGTAGGCCGGTGGCGAGGTCGTTGTGTCCGGTGACGCAGATGTTTAGGGGGGTGGTGTTGGTGCTGTGGGTGAGGTTGGCGTCGGTGAGGAGTTGGTTGAGTTGGGGTGCACGGGTGGGGATGTCGCGTTGGGTGAGGGTGGTGTTGCTGTCTGTTTCGAGGGCGCGGAGGTAGTGGATTTCGGTGGGGTCGAGCCCGTCGATGACGATGCCGTGGGAGGGGCTGTGTCCGATGTGGAGGCAGCCTGGTCCGCGGTCGAGGACGCGGACGGTGGGGGCTAGGCGTGGATGGTTCATGGGGTTTCTCCGTGTGTGGTGGGGTGTGTTGTTTTGACTGTGCCGGTGTGGCGGGGGTTGGGGGGTGTTGTTCACACGGAGGGTGGGGTTGTGGATGAGTGGGGTGGGCGGTTACCAGAGGACGGTGGTGGTGATGGTGAGGAGGGCGCTGGCGGCGAGTTCGCCTAGGCCTGCGTGGGCTGGGCGGATTTTATGTCCGGCCAGGGCGGCGGCGCGGATGGTGAGGAGGAGGAAGATGATGGTGGCGGTGAGGGTTCCGCGGGAGGTGAGGCCGGGGAGTCTGAGGATGTCGATGCCGGTGGGGCCTAGGAGGAGTGCGGTGGCTAGGAGGGTGGTGCAGGTGGCGTGGTAGGTGATGGAGGCGATGTGGTGGGGTCGGGAGGTGCGTTCGCGGATGATGGTTTTGATGTAGAGGGCGGTACCGGTGAAGTAGGCGATGAGCAGGATGGTGGCGGTGGCCATTTTGGCGCGGCCGACGCCGATGGTGCCGGTGGGGGTAAATCCGGCCATGTAGACGATGTACCCGAAGAGGCAGGCGGTGGTGATGGTGGTGATGTCGTTGAGGAGCCATTGTTCGTGGTGGTTCAGGGTGCACCAGGTGGTGATGGCGGTGAGAGGGATGAAGAGGATGGTGTAGTGGGCTAGGTCGGGTCGGGTGATCAGGGTGGTGAGGGCCAGGGTGGTGGCCAGGGTGGTGTATGTGAGTAGTGGTGGTAGGTGGCGGGGGTTGTGGCGTGAGGTGGTCCAGGTGGAGAAGGCGTTGTATGTGAGGTAGGCGGTGAAGCAGAAGGCGATGAGGGGTAGTTGGGTGGGGTGGCCGTGGGAGCGGATGACGCCGACGGTGATGGGGACGGTGAGGATGGCCCAGGCGCCGTGTTGGCGTGGGATCCAGGCGGTGGAGCGACGGCGGGGGCGCTTGGGGGTGTGGGCGCGTGCCGTGCTCACTGTTCCTCCTGGTGGTGTCCTTGTGTGTGGGTTATTTGTCGTTGTCGTTGTCGTTGTCGTTGTTGTTTTGGGATAGGAGGTCTTCGAGGGCGCGGTCGATGTCGTCTTTGTTGTTTTCGGTTACGCGTGCGACGTAGCCCATGATGTCGTCCAGGTCGGTGGCGGTGGGGGCTGATTCGGGGTCGCGCCAGGCGTTGTCGCGTAGGTCGGTGCCGCCGCGGTTTTCGAGTGCGGCGAAGAGGTTGGCGGCGTCGCGCATGCGGCGGGGGCGTAGTTCGAGTCCGACGAGTTTGCCGAAGAGGTCTTCGGCCGGGCCTCCGGTGGCGCGGCGGCGGCGGACGGCTTCACCGAGTGCGTCGCTGTGGGGGAGGTGGTTGCTAGTGGCGTTGGCGGTGACGATGTCGACCCATCCCTCGACGAGGGCTAGGAGGGTTTCTAGGCGTCTGAGGGCTGCTTGTTGGCTGGGGCTGGGGTGGGGTGAGAACAGTTCGCCGGCGAGGGCTTCCTGCATGGCGTTCATGTCGTTGGGGTCCATGGAGGTGGGGTTGAACTGTTCGACGGTGCGTTGGATGCGTTCGGTGTCGATGGTGATGTCGCGTGCGTATTCCTGGACGGCGAGGATGAGTTGGGGGCCGAGCCAGGGGACGTCGGCGAATAGTCGGGTGCGGGCTACTTCGCGGGTGGCGAGGTAGATGAGTACTTCGTTGGAGTCGATTTCGAGGCCTTCTCCGAATGCGCCGATGTTGGCGGGTAGGAGGGCGACGTGTCCGTTGTTGACTAGGGGGAGTCCGACTTCGGTTCCGGAGGTGACGTCGCCGGCGAGGGTGCCGATGGCTTGTCCGAATTGGGCGGAGAAGATGCTGCCGGAGACGCGTTCGAGCATGGGGCGCATTTGGTTGATCATGCTGCGCATGTCCATGCCATTGGGTAGTGCGGGCATGCCGGGGACGGGTGGGATGTCGCCGTCGGTGAATTGTTCGAGTTGGGTGGTGAAGGCCGAGGAGATGGCGTCGGTGACGCCTTTAGCCAGGGGTCGCGTGAGGTTGGACCAGGTATCGATGGTGGCTTCGATCCATTCGGCGCGGGACCAGGCGCTGATGGTGGTGGGTTGGGAGTCGAAGCGGGTTGCGCTGTCGATCCACAGGGAGGCGAGGCGGACGGCGTTTTCGACGGCTTGGATTGCTGGGGTGGGGACGACTGCGTCGCCGTTGGCGGCGGCGGTTTTTCGGGCGATGTCGGTGCACATGGTTGTGTCGAGGCCGTCGGGGGAGGGGGAGGTGAAGAATGCGCCGAGTTGTCCGGCGAGCATGTTCATGGTGGCTGGGTCGAGGTTGTTGATTCCCATGCCTTTGAGGGCTTCATTGAAGGCGGGGTTGTTTTGCGACGACATCATGTCTTGCAGCATTTTCATGAAGTCTGGTTGGTCGTCGCCGTTGTTACGGGGGAGGTCGGGGTTGTGCGACATGCCTGCTCCTACGTTGGATACGTCGGATGGGTTCCTTGTCCCAGATAATCACGTCTGGGGGTGGAGGTTCGATTTTGGTTGGGGTGGGTGGTGTGGATGGTGGGGCACTATGGCTTGGTTGTGCGGAAGGGAGTTTGTTAATGAGTGGTGTGTATGTGGCGGTGTCGGCTTCGCCGTTGTCGTTGGATGAGGTTGTGGGGTCCGTGCGTGATCCGCGGGTGGGGGGTGTGGTGACGTTTTGTGGGGTGGTGCGGAACCATGACGGGGCTAGGGACGTGTCTGGGTTGGAGTATTCGGCGCATCCTTCAGCTGAGGATGTGTTGCGTGAGGTTGCGCAGGAAGCTGTTGCTTTTGAGGGGGTTCATGCGGTGGCGGCGGTGCATCGTGTTGGTGTTTTGGAGGTTGGTGATGTGGCGGTGGTGATGGCTGTGGGGGCTGAGCATCGGGGGGAGGCTTTTGCGGCGTGTCGTTTTTTCATTGATGAGCTCAAGCAGCGGGTGCCGGTGTGGAAGCATCAGTTGTTTGCCGATGGTTCGGATGAGTGGGTAGGTACTCCGTGAGGGCATCGTGGCGTTTGTCGAGGAGAACTGCGCGGCTGGTGACGGTTGTGTTGTTTGTGATGGTTCTTGTGGTGGTGGGGGCGTTGGTTCATCCGCCATTTGTGGTGTTGCGGGCTGGTCCTGCGGTGAACACGTTGGGTGATTTGGATGGGACGGCGATTATCTCGGTGGAGGATGCCAAGACGTATCCAACGCAGGGGGCGTTGGATTTCACGACGGTGGCGCAGTATGGGGGGCCTGGTTTTGAGATTAATGGGTGGTTTTTGTTGAGTTCGTTGTTTGATCCGGGTTCGGATGTGGTGCCTCGCGATGAGGTGTTTCCGCCGAATGTGACGCGGGAGAGTTTGAGTCGGGCTACGAGCGCGCAGATGGCTGGTTCGCATAACAGTGCTGAGGCAGTGGTTTTTAACAAATTGGGTTTTGAGGAGGTGGCGCGTGTTGCTTCGGTGGTGCCTTCTGGTCTCGCACAGGGGGTGTTGCGTGAGGGTGATGTGATCACGTCGGTGGATGGTCAGCCGATTTCGCGTACAGCGCAGGTTGCGGAGTTGGTTCGGCAGCGTCCTGATGGGTCGCCGGTCAAGATTGGTATTGATCGTGGGGGTTCAGGTTCTGTGGTGGAGGTGACCCCGAAAAAGGTTCAGGGGCGAATGTTGATTGGTGTTGGTTTGGAGGCGCGGTTCCCTAAGGCGCCGAAGGTGCAGATCAGGGCGGGGGATGTGGGTGGTCCGTCGGCGGGAACGATGTTTGCGTTGGGGTTGTATGACAAGTTGACGCCGGGTGCGTTGACTGGGGGGCGGCGTATTGCTGGCACGGGGACGATGTCTTTGGATGGCACGGTGGGTCCCATTGGTGGGATTACGCACAAGATGGATGGTGCCCGTGCGGCGTCGGCGGAGTGGTTTTTGGCTCCGGCGAAGAATTGTTCGGAGGTGGTGGGGAATGTGCCGGAGGGGCTTCGTGTGGTGAAGGTTGACACGTTTGATGAGGCATTGCGTGCGGTGGAGGCGATTGGTGCTGGGCAGGGGGATTCTTTGCCGACGTGTGGTTGATGGTGGGTGAGGGGACGGGGCGTGGTGGGGCTCCGTCCGCCTCGTGGTGGTTATTCCTCGTCGGGGACGAGGGTGGTGGAGAGGGCGTTGATGAGGTCGGGGGCGATGTCGTGTCCGATGGCGACTTTGTCGTCGGTGTCGTGGGCGCGTTGGCGTAGTAGGCAGGTTGCTTGGCCGTCGCGGGTGACGCCTGCCATGAGGCGGACTTCGATGCGGTCGGGGTGGTTGGCGGCTGCTTGGGCGAGTTTTTCGGGTTGGGTGGGGAGGTTTTCGGCGGCGGAGGGGGGCAGGACGAGTCGTTCGATGGCTAGGGCTACGCCGTGTACTTCTTCTGGCCAGGCTAGGGAGGATAGGAGTGAGTCGAGGTTGGTGGGGTCGGTGAGGGGGCCGTGTCCGAAGGCGGTTTCGATGCCTTCTTGTTCAATGCTGGATAGGGCGGTGGGGTCGGTTGGGGTGCCGAGTTGGGTGGCTAGGGCGGGTTCCATTTCGATGAGTCGGGTGGTGTGGACGAGCGCGAATAGGCGTGGGGGTTGTTCCCAGCCTGCTGCGGCGACGTGTTTTTCGGCTTCGATGAGGCAGTCCAGGAGTGGGTTGCTGATGATTCCGTTGGTGGGGGTGTTGTCAGTCACGTCGGTCATTGTTGCGTGCGGGGGTGGGGTACGGCGAGTGGAGGGGGTGTGGTTCTGCGCGGCGTGGACCGCGCGGTTGGGTTTTGGTCGGTAGCGTGGTGTTTCCAGTTTTTTGTGCGTGAAGGGTGTTGCTGACGTGAGCGATGCAGCTGGCGGTTTTGGCGGGTTCGGCGGTTCACCGCCGGGTGGTTCTGGTTCTGGCGGGGGAGCGGTGCCGCGGGGGGCTCGTGTGCGGGGGAAGCCTTCGCCGTTGTTGGTGACGGTGGCTTCTTTGGTTGCTTTAGTGGTTGTGCTGGTGGTGGTTAGCCAGTTCTGGACCGAGGTGTTGTGGTACGAGTCTGTGCAGGCCGGGCAGGTCATGTGGACCACGATCGCGGTTCAGGTGGTTTTGTTTGTGGTGGGCATGGTGCTGGTGGGGGCGTTAGTGGCCAGTTCGCTGGTTATCGCGCATCGGATGCGGCCGGTGTATGCGCCGACGACGCCGCAGCAGGAGGTGTTGGAGCGGTATCGGCAGATGATTGAGCCGGTCCGTCGCCTCGCGGTGTGGCTGGTGCCGTTGTTGTTTGGTGCGTTTGCTGGTTTGGCTGCGGCTGGGCAGTGGCAGATGGCTTTGGCGTTTGTGAATAGGCAGGATTTCGGTAAAGCTGATCCGACTTTTGGGTTGGATATTGGTTTTTTTGTGTTTTCATTGCCGATGCTGCAGTTCGCGGTGGCTTTCTTGACGATGGCTTTTGTGCTGGGGCTGTTGGCGGCTGCGTTAATGCATTACATCGATGGTGGGATCAGTATTGGCCCTAAGGGTTTGTCGACTACGCGGGCTGCGCGGATTCATCTGAGTGTGTTGGCGGCTGCGTTGGTGTTGGTCCGGGGCGTGGGGTATTGGCTGGATCGTTATGCCTTGTCGGTTCGTCATTCGGACCGTATTACTGGTTTGACGTATGCCGATCAGTACGCAGTGTTGCCAACGAAGACCATTCTTGCCGTGGCTGCGGTGATTTGTGCGGTGCTGTTTTTAGCGACGATTTGGACGACGTCGTGGCGGCTTCCGATTATTGGTGTGGCAATGCTGTTGATTTTGTCTGTGGTGGCTGGGGGGATTTACCCGACTCTTGTTCAGTCGTTTAGGGTACGTCCTTCGGAGGCGGCGCTGGAAGGTCCGTTTATTCAGTACAACATTAATGCCACGCGGGACGCGTACGGGTTGTCGTCGATTCAGAAGACTGACTATGCGGCGAAGACTGACGTGGAGCCGGGGCAGTTGCGTCAGGATGCGGCGACTATTCCTGGGGTTCGCATTATTGATCCGTTGATTGTGTCGCCGACGTTTACGCAGATGCAGGGTTTGCGTCAGTATTATGCGTTCCCGGATGCGCTGGATGTTGACCGGTATGGGTTGAAGAATGGTCAGCAAGATTCAGTGGTTGCTGCTCGTGAGTTGAATCTTGAAGGGGCTCCGCAGCGTAACTGGGTGAACGATCACACGGTGTACACGCATGGGTACGGGTTGGTGACTGCCAGGGGTAATACTCGCACTGATGAGGGTGCGCCAGACTTTTTCACGCGCGATATTCCTCCGAAGGGGGAGCTGACTCCTTTTGAGCCGCGTATTTATTTCGGTGAGCGTACGCACGAGTATTCGCTTGTGGGTGGAGAGAAAGGCGCTAAGCCGCGGGAGCTTGATTATCAGGCTGTTGACGGTGAGCGGTACACGACATATTCCGGTATTGGTGGAGTCAAGCTGGATAACTTCTTCAAACGGGCCGCGTATGCGATTAAGTACCGGGAATTGAAGTTTTTGCTGTCTGAGCAGGTCGGAGATTTCACGACGATTTTGGATCGTCGGACTCCGCGGGAGCGGGTGCGGGCTGTGGCGCCGTGGCTGACTTTGGATGGCAACATTTACCCGACTGTTGTTGACGGGCGTATCCAATGGGTTGTTGATGGGTACACCACGTCGGATCGGTATCCGTACAGCCGTTTGCAGAGTCTTGACACTGCTACCTCGGACACGGTGACGGCGCGTAGCCAGAGTGTGCAGCAGGCCCGTGGCGGTCAGGTGAACTACATCCGTAACTCGGTTAAGGCCACGGTTGATGCCTATGACGGCACGGTGCGTTTGTATACCTGGGATGAGTCTGATCCGATTTTGAAGGCTTGGTCGAAGGCTTTCCCGGGTGTGGTTCAGCCGATGAGCAAAATCAGTGGCGGTTTGATGAGCCACTTGCGTTATCCGGAGGACATGTTCAAGGTGCAGCGTGAGCTGCTCACGCGGTACCACGTAGCCGATGCTGCCAGCTTCTACACCGGTGGTGAGTACTGGAAGGTGCCAACGGATCCGACGCAGGCTGCTCAGCCTGCTCAGGGGCAGACTCAGGGGCAGAACAGCCCGGATCAGCCGCCGTATTACTTGTCTATCCGGATGCCGGGGCAGAAAGAGCCGTCTTTCTCGTTGACGACGTCGTTCTCGCCTGCGGGTGAAAACCGTCCGTATTTGACGGGTTTCTTGGCGGTGGATTCCAACGCGGGGTCGACTCCGGGTAAGAGGCGCGAGGGGTATGGGGTGATGCGCCTGCTGGACGTGCCTAGTGCCACGAACGTGCCGGGGCCAAGTCAGGTGCAGAGCAAGATCAACACTTCTAACGTCTCGTCGCAGGATTTCCCGGCGACGTTGAATAACTTCCTCAACATTTCGCAATCTGGTTCCAAGGTGCAGCGAGGCAATCTGCTGACCCTGCCAGTCGGTGGGGGGCTGCTGTATGTGCAGCCGATCTATGTGTCGAGCCGTGATGGGGGGACGTATCCCTTGCTGCAGGCGGTGGTGGTTTCCTTCGGTAAGAAGATCGCCTGGGGTAAGACGCTCGACAGCGCGTTGGATCAACTGTTTGAGGGAGATTCAGGCGCCAGTGCTGGCGATTCGGATCGTTCTAGCAAGGGTGATACGCCTGCTGCGCCTTCGCCTAAGCCCCGGTCGGAGCAGTTGAAGGCTGCGTTGGCTGAGGTGCAGAAGTTGTACGAGGCGAGCCAGGCTGCGTTGCGTCAGGGTGACTGGAGTGCTTACGGCAAGGCGCAGGAGGCGTTGGCTGCAGCGATTAGTAAGGCTGTTCAGTTGGCGCCTGAGGGCGGCGTTGCTGGGGAGGGTGGTGAGAAGTCTTCTGGGTCTAATTCGAGACAGGAGGCTGCTCCCAGTGCTTCTGAATCCCCAACGCCGTCTGCGTCTGTATCTGAGCAGGAGTAGCGTTTTTGCTGGTCAGAGAATTTTTTGAGGATTTTTTGTTCTCGATTTGGTCTTTTGACCAGATGTGAGTAATGTGGTGTTCACCAACGCGGGGTGGAGCAGCTCGGTAGCTCGCCGGGCTCATAACCCGGAGGTCGCAGGTTCAAATCCTGCCCCCGCTACTGTGAACCAGCGTTTGGTCGATTAGAAGGCCGGAACCTTTCAAAGGTTCCGGCCTTCGTCGTGCTGTGATCCCGTGGACACACAGAAGTACGGATAGCGCATTCCTGCTATACCTGCCTTCCCTCGGATCATTCGGTGAAGCCCTGGCTAGGTCACTCGCAGTCCTTGCGCAGCCTCATATGGCGAGTGGGATGACCTTTCCGGAACGATCTACTGTGAAACGCGACACGTACTTTTTTGAAGGAGCTTTCGTGACTGTGAACATGGGTGCGTCCCAACGCCACCACGTCGTGATTATCGGCACCGGTTTTGGTGGCTTGTTCGCTGCCAAGCAGTTTGCTCACCGTAAAGACGTTCTGGTCACCATCATCGGCAAAACCGACCACCACCTGTTTCAGCCGCTGCTCTACCAGGTCGCTACCGGAATTCTTTCCGAAGGTGAGATTGCCCCGCCGATTCGGGAAATCCTCAAGCACCAGCGCAATGCGCGCGTGATTCTTGGTCTGGTTGATGACATTGACCCGCAGGCCAAGACCGTCACCTCGCGCTTGCATGACAACACCACCGTTACCCCCTACGACACCCTCATCGTTGCCTCGGGGGCGAGCCAGTCGTACTTCGGGAACGATCATTTCGCCACGTATGCCCCGGGCATGAAATCGATCGATGACGCCCTAGAGCTTCGCTCTCGTATCTTCAACAGCTTCGAGCGCGCCGAGCTGACTGAAGACCCCGTCGAGCGCGACCGGCTACTGACCTTCGTTGTTGTTGGAGCTGGCCCCACCGGTGTGGAAATGGCAGGCCAGATCCGTGAGCTCAGCTCCCACACACTGGCCAAAGAGTTCCGCAAGATCGACTCCCGCCAGGCTAAAGTCATCCTCGTTGACGGAGCTAAAGAGGTGCTGGCCAACTTCGGTGACAAGCTTGGCAGCAAAGCACGCCGATCCCTGCAGGACCTCGGCGTCGATGTCCGCTTGGGCGGTTTTGTGACCCACATTGATGGTGACGGTGTTGACATCAAATACGCCGACGGGCGTACTGAACACATCGAAGCAGCGACCAAGGTCTGGGCTGCTGGTGTGCAAGGAAACCGCCTTGGCCGTGTTTTGGCGGACAAAACACCAGCCGAGGTTGACCGTACTGGCCGCGTGATCGTCAAGCCTGACCTGACCATTGAAGGACACCCCGAAATCTTTGTCATCGGTGACCTCATGGCTTTCGAAGGCGTGCCTGGTGTTGCGCAGGGAGCGATCCAGTCTGGTGGCTGGGCAGCCCGTACCGTCATTGCACGCTTGGATGGCAATGAAAAGCGCGCCGCACAGCCCTTCACGTACAACGACAAAGGCTCCATGGCGATCATTTCTAAATACCGCGGTGTCGCCAATGTCAAAGGCTTCAAGTTCTCCGGCTTCATCGCATGGTCGGCATGGCTGGCCATTCACCTGCTCTTCCTGGTCGGCTTCAAATCGCGTGTGTCTACCTTGATTCGATGGGCGATCACCTTCTTGTCTGATGACCGCTCCGAGCGCGTCACCACTCACCAGCAGATGGTTGGCCGACTGGCTATGCGCCAGCTAGGGCAAGGCGTTTCTGGATCCCTACTACGCGGAGAAAAGCCCCGCAGCAAAGGTGAGCGCATCGATAACTAGAGACGCTCGCTGTCGTCGTTCTGCGCAGTGATGCGCAGTTTGTACGTTCGGGCCCGCCACTTCAACGTGGCGGGCCCGAACTGTCATGTTGAGGCATTCGGCCTTATGCGGTGAGCGACTGCGAGATTGCTTTGCCTTATCTGATGGTCGTCACGAAATCTGCATGTTCGCTTATAGATGACAAAAATTTGGCGGAAGAATCCGGAGTAGTCGTCAGCATGAAGCGTGAGGCGGGCGGCCATAGATGCATCACAAGAACAAAAAATCGCCCTCTCGCTCCGCCCAAAATTAATCGAAAACTCATCATGAGCAGGAAATTTCGCAAATAAATCGACCCCTCGAGCAAGGTCGTGACTACTAGCAATACGCCCATTAGTCGGACGACTGACCAACTCCGCTTGCCGAACGACTGTCCAAGACCGATAGTTGAGACATCGCCCGACGCGAACCGGCCCTCACCGGGGTGGAACGCTGACAGCGACGGGCCGTTCGGGGGAACGCTCCGGATCGCCTCGGCGGGGGGCCGAGGCGATCACAGTCCGTCACATACGCCGAACCAGCACACCGGCAGGCGGACCCACTACGCCGCACCGCGGCACAAAACCAGGGGGAACACACACGTGAGAAACGCCATCGGACGCATCGCTGCCACCGCACTACTGGCCATTGCCACGACAACGCTCGCAGCCACCTCACCTGCCACCGCAGCAGGCAGGTCCACCCGAGCGCTCAGCGCCATCACTCACACCGACAACGCAGACGGCACCGGAGCCATCCACCACCGCAGAGTCACCGTCACCACCCACACTAAAGCCACTAAAAAACACCGCACCAGCCGCGCCACCAAAACACGCCGACAGACCTCACCGCGCCTCAAGCCTCAGAACCTGAAAAACCGGGCCCACAAGACAGTTGGTGCACGCTAAGCCCGGTTCGTAAGCTGAACCAATGCCGCTGCCGTACGAGATCCAACAGGTGCGCCTACCCAACGGTTTGCGCGTGGTCATCAATCCCGACCCTCTCGTACCGCTAGTGGCAGTCAATCTCTGGGTAGGCGTCGGATCCCGTCACGAACACCCCGGCCGCACTGGATTCGCCCACCTATTCGAACACCTCATGTTTCAAGGCTCGGCCAACGTCGCCGAAGGAGAACACTTCGCCGCCCTCATGGCCCAAGGAGCCCGGCTCAACGCCACCACCTCATTCGACCGGACAAACTACTTCGAAACCGTACCCACCGGGGCACTCGAACTCGCGCTCTGGCTCGAAGCTGACCGCCACGGCAACCTCTTACCCGCCCTGACCCAAGAAAACTTCGACAACCAACGCGACGTCGTCAAAGAAGAAAAGCGCCAACGCTACGACAACGTCCCCTACGGCACCTGGATGGCCGAACTATGCGCACTGGTCTTCCCACCAGGACACCCCTACAGCCACGTACCCATCGGCTCCATGGCTGATCTGGAATCTTCCTGTCTTGAAGATGCCCACGCTTTCTACACAGCGCACTACCGACCCTCCAACACTGTCCTGACTCTCGCCGGAGACGTCACCGTCGATAAAGCCGCAGACCTGGCCGCCACCTACTTCGGTCACCTCACCGACCCTGACCCCGCCCTCATCTCCACTCATACCGACAGCCCACCGCTACCACCCATCGCATCCCCCATCCGCAGCTGCATTCACGCTGACGTCCCTCACGAACGCCTCTACATAGCCTTCCGGCTGCCCCGTGAAGACACCTCCCGCGCCTACCTTGGCGCCACCCTGGCTCTCGATGCTCTCGGTGGCCTGGGCATGTCGCGCCTGGACATGAAACTGGTGCGCGACACCGCCCTAGCCAACTCTGTGTCCGTCTCCTGGATGGGACTGACCGAAAACACCTCCCTGGGATTCATCACCGTCCAACTCGAAGAAGGCACCGACCCCGCGCACGTCGAAGACATCATCTGCGCCGAACTAGAAGCCCTAGGCACCCACGGCCCCACCGAAGACGAACTCACCAGCTCCAATGCCTTCGCCGAATACGGGTGGCTGTCCACGCTTGCCGGACTCACCGAACGCGCCGATGCCCTCAACCACTACGCCACCCTTCACGGCGACGCCACCGGCGCGGCACACTTCCTTGACCGCCTCGCCCTCATCACCAGCGAAGACGTCACCGCAGCTGCTCGCCACTGGCTCAACCCGCCACACCGGGCAGTCCTTCACTACATTCCCCGCGCCCGCACCCAAGGCCAGCCTGGAAAGGAACAGGCATGAACAACCCCCGACCTATCCCCACTGCCGCGCCACCCTGGAAATTCCCTACCCCCGAACGATTCACCATTGGCGACCACGGGCTGAACGCCATGGCCTACCACGTGCCCGGCCAACACATCCTTTCCCTCACCCTGGGAATCCCCCTGCCCATCTCCTATGAGCCTCGCCACGTCGAAGGCGTAGCCCGCATTCTCGCCGAAGCGCTCACTGAAGGTGCTGGCCAACTCGACACCACCGCCTTCACTCGCGCCGCAGAACGACTTGGGGCAGTCATTCGCGTCATGGCCGGGGAACGCTCCATCACCTGCGACGTACAAGTTGCTGCCCGCAACATTGCCCCAGCGCTAGATCTGCTGCGCTCTTGCCTCCAAGAGCCCATCCTGGCCCAAAAAGAAATCGACCTGATCGTCCGGCAAACCATCGCCGACCTCGAAGCAGCCCGAGCCCACCCGGGGCAACGCGCCGCTGAGCACTTCGTGGCACTCATGTTCGCCCCCAACGACCGCCTCGCGCGCCCTTACCCCGGCACCATCGACACCATCTCAGCTATCACCCGCGAAGACATTCACGCCTACTACCAGGCACTGGGCCCCAGCGGATCAGCTGTAGCTATCGCTGGTGATCTCTGCGGCATTGATGTTCCTGAGCTATTGACCAACGCATTCGGCTCCTGGACTGATGGGCCAGCACGCCCACACCACGTCGAACCACCGGGCGCCTATGCCCCCGACTGGTCCCGCACCGTCATCGTGGACCGCCCCGGAGCAGTACAAAGCGAAATCCGTATCGGCTGTCCCGGACCTGGACGCAGCGTTGAAGGAGGCTGGGCTCCCTACCCGGTTCTGGGCTACCTCATGGGCGGCACCACCACTAGCAGGCTCGATACTGAACTCCGTGAAAAACGCGGATACACCTACGGCATGCGAGCAGGATTCACCCCACGTAATCGTGGCGGCATTTTCCAGGTCAACGGGGCAGTGCGCTCAGAAGTCACTGCCGCAGCCGTCGACTGCGCTCTGGACATCCTTAACAGCGCCGCCGGTACCTTCACCGCGACCGAAACCGCTACTGGCGTGGATTATCTAGTCAAAACCGCTCCCGGGGATTACACCATCGCCGACAACATTGCCGATGAAGCGATAGCCAAATTCCTCGCAGGAAGCGACACCGACGAGATCACCCGCGTTCTGGCCGACATGGCATCCATGACCCCAGAACGACTCAATAACGCCTGGAGCCGCTATATCCACGGCAAATGGGGCATCGTCATCGTGGGCCAAGCCGACCAATTCGCTGACACCCTGCGTGCAGCAGGGCACAACATCACAATTGTGTGAGAAGCCGCCGTCTAGGGGTGTTCAGCAGCACTGAACACCCCTAGACGGTACGCACGAGCGCACGTATCACGCACGCGCCCCCGGAGAATCATCACCAATACGCGCCAACACAGACTCGTGCAACTGCCCATTCGTTGCCACAGCATTGCCGCTCCACGGGCCGTCTTGACCATCCAAACCGGTAAAACGCCCACCTGCCTCAAGCACAATCGGTACTAGTGCACCCATGTCGTACACCTCCAGCGAAGGCTCTACGGCAACATCAACAGCACCCTCAGCCAACAACATGTACGACCAAAAATCTCCGTAGGCACGAGAACGCCACACAGCTTCATTCAATTCGAGGAAAGAATCCAAACGCCCTTTTTCTTTCCAGCCCTTAAGCGAGGAATAGGAAAGGGAAGCATCCGACAAAGATGCGACCTGCGAAACATGGATCGGGGTAGCCGAAGACAAAGAACGTCCCGTGTACGCACCAGCACCTTTAGCGGCCCACCAACGTCGCCCCAACGCAGGTGCGGCAACCACACCAACGACAGGGTCATCGCCGTCATAAAGCCCAATCAATGTGGCCCACACCGGGACACCGCGCACGTAGTTTTCAGTTCCGTCAATCGGGTCAATGATCCAGCGGCGTGAGCCCGTGCCTGTCGTGCCGCCCTCTTCACCGACCACACGGTCGCGAGAACGAACACGGGCGAGCTGACCGCGGATCAGCTCTTCGGCATCGATATCAGCGTCAGTGACAGGGGTCATGTCGGGTTTGGTGTTCACCGACAAATTGGTTGATTTGAAGCGGGGCATAGTGATGCGCTCAACCGTGTCGGCGAGCACGTGGGCAAGGCGCAGGTCATCGGTGTATGTGGACACAGCTCTACGCTATCTGTCCAGCATGGATTGGCGTGGCACCGTGGGGAATCGGTGTTGATGCGCCGCTGAGTCAGCTGCTGTTGCTACGGGCGAGGCGTGCTTTCGGTAGGTGGATCACTCTCGCCACGCCGTGCCCGCAAAAGCCGGCGCACAGAATCCAAACGCGCTTCTAAGGATGCGTGAAGTTCTGCATTGGGATGGTTGGCCACGTGCTCATCCAAGGCACAGTCCGGCTCATCATGACTACAACCACGTGGGCAACCGTCGGTTCCAGGTTCAAGATCGGGAAAATGACTAATGATCTGTTCGGGGTGCACATGCGCTAAGCCAAACGACCGGATCCCCGGGGTGTCGACAATCCAGCCATCATCATCAGGTAGCGGAGCCGCGATAGCTGAAGTGGATGTATGGCGACCACGCCCGGTGACCTCATTGACATGACCCGTGGTGCGCCCCAAGCCGGGAACCAATGCGTTGACAAGAGTGGATTTACCCACCCCCGAGTGCCCCACAAGCACGCTGGCATGGCCAGCTAGACGATGTCGGATGGCTTCGACTGCTGCTGGATCCAAAGCACAGGCATCGCTTGAGATGGGGGAGGAATCGCTACGTCCGCTGGTGATGACATCAACATCCAAGGCAGCGAATGAGGCGAGAAATTCACTCGGATCGGCCAAGTCCGTTTTTGTCACCACAAGAATGGGGTGAATACCCGCATCGTAGGCCGCTACCAGGCATCGATCGATGAGCCGGTGGCGTGGCTCGGGATCAGCGATAGCGGTAACGATCACCATGATGTCCACGTTGGCGACGATGATGCGCTCGACGGGGTCAGTGTCATCAGCAGTGCGACGCAACAAAGTACGGCGAGGTTCGGCACGTACGATCCGCGCCAGAGTTCCTTCGGCTCCGCTGACATCACCAACCAGAGCAACCTCATCACCCACCACGACAGAATGACGACCCAGCTCACGAGCTTTCATCGCTGTAACTGTGACGCCGTCCAAAATGCAAGTGAAACGGCCACGATCAACCCGCACGACACGCGCAATAACCGCATCAGCATGTTTGGGGCGATTTTTAGTGCGAGGGCGAGTGCCTTTGCGGTTAGGTCGGATTCGTGCATGTGATTCGTCGTAGCGGTCATGAAGAGCGCGGCGAGAACTCATGAGGCCACAACCGTGCGCTCGGCAGCAGTTTCAACACCGAGCATCCGCATCCACATATCTGCGAAACCCGGCAAAGTTTTGCTGGTAGTGGCGATATTTTCGATGCTGCTTCCTGGCGCCTTCAAAGCCAAGATTGCCGCGGCAGTCGCCATCCGATGATCGTGGTAAGTAGCGATCTGAGCCGGGCGCAGAGGAGAAGGTCGGATCACTAACCCATCATCAGTTTCGGCCACATCCCCACCAAGACGGTTGATCTCAGTGGCCAAAGCGGCCAACCGGTCAGTTTCGTGGCCACGCAGGTGGGCCACCCCATGCAGATGGGAGGGAGAGTGGGCACAGGCAGCAAGCGCCGCGACCGTAGGAGTGAGCTCACCAGCTTCAGAAAGGTCCAGATCAAACCCCTCAAAGCCACAATCAGCAGTAACAGTCAGGCCCGTGCGATCCAGCTCGACACGAGCACCCAACAAAGCCAAAATGTCGCGGATCCGATCCCCAGCTTGCGTGGTGTGCGCGGGCCAATCAGGAATATGCAGGCGGCCACCCAGAATCGGCACGGCGGCCAAAAATGCGGCCGCGTTGGACAAGTCAGGCTCCACAGTGACATCCAAAGGACGGATATCACCTGGCTCCACGACCCAACGGTGAGGGGTGTCGTCATCGATCTCAACCCCTACATCACGCAACACCTCGATAGTCATATCGATGTGAGGCTGGGAAGGAAGTGCAGAACCGGTGTGCACTAGCTCCAGCCCGTTAGTGAAACGAGCACCAACAAGCAGCATTGCTGAAACGAACTGCGAGCTATGCGAAGCATCAATACGCAACGCGCCACCGGTGACAGTCCCTGACCCATAAACAGTGGCGGGTAGAAAACCACCAGCAGATTCGGTGCGAATACCCAGATCGGTAATGGCCTGAAGAACCGGGGCCATAGGGCGAACCCGGGCACCGGCATCCCCATCAAAACGCACCGGACCAGCAGCCAGCGTTGCCACCGCAGGCAAGAAACGCATAACAGTGCCAGCTAAACCGCAATCGACCGCAGCGTTACCCCGCAAAGCGGCAGGTCGAACATGCCAATCGCCACTGTCAGCGTCACCAAGATCAGTGATATTGGTCCCCATAGCGCGCAACCCCTGAGCCATCAATAACGTGTCACGAGAGTGCAAAGGGGCGCGCAGGCGTGACTCTCCATCAGCCAGTGCAGCCAAAACAAGGAACCGATTCGTCAGTGATTTACTGCCAGGAAGGCGCACCGTTGCGTCTAATGCAGTAGCTACGTCGGCTGCAGCAGGTGCTTTCCAAAGGTCGGTGGTGGGCACGATGGAGAAGATCACTCGCTTCCGTGTTTGCGTGGTGGTGTGATGCTGGACCAGGCATGCCAATGACGCGGCCCACATGCCGACTCTAGTCGGGACAGCTGTTCCCATGGCGGCTTGTTCAGCATGGAGGCAGGCGCGTCGTGGGCGACAACAAGCAAGGAGGCAACACGTGTGCGGTAGATACGCCGCAACAGCAACAAATACTGAACTGGTCACAACACTCAAAGCAGACGTCGACATGACAGGAGCGCCGGTACGAACCCTTCTGGCCTCGCCCCAAGAACCACCTGCAGGCACCCCAGATGAAAATGTCGCGCCCACGAAAAACGCCCGCGTCGTTGTAGAACGTCTCCGACGCTCACAGACAGGCGAACTAGTAGACGTAGAGCGCTCGCTGCGCCTACTGACGTGGGGTTTAGTGCCCTCATGGTCCAAGGACCCACGCAGCGCAGTATCAATGATCAACGCGCGAGCCGAATCAGTACTGACAAAACCAGCTTTCCGTCAGGCAGTGCGCTCGCGGCGATGTTTGGTTCCTGCTGATTGCTGGTACGAGTGGGGTACAGCGCCCGCGGGTAACAGGCAGCGCAAGCCACTCTTTTCGCTGCGCCGAGCCGATGGTGCGCCGTTGACTTTCGGGGGTTTCTTCGAGTTTTGGCGTGACCCCGCAGTTAGGGAGCCGGGCCCGTTGGCATGGGTTGCATCGTTCTCGATCATTACGCATCCGGCGCAGGCAGAGGTGGAGCATGTGCATCCGCGTCAGCCGTTGGTTATCGAGCCGCAGGATTGGGATGCCTGGCTGGATCCACGCCGCGATGATGCCCAGAGTGTGCTGCCGTTGTTGTCCCCGCCTCGCCAGGAGCGTTTTGTAGCTGAGCAGCTCTGCAGTGACCGGGATGGCGGCAATGCGGGGGAGTTGAACTTGTTTGATTACATCGGTACAGGTCAGCTTGGGCGGGGTTGATGCGCAGTGTGGCGTGGGTGGGAATGTCATCGTCACGTAGTGCGTTCTTGCCCGTGAGCAGTTGCCCACGGGCAGTTCTGTCTGGCTGATTCGGGGTCACCGTCCCTCGTACGCCGACACGCCACGTCGGGCGGAATAGGAGTCATACGTGTTGGTTCTTGCACCTAAGGCGGTTGATGGTGTCTCTACTGGGATGGATGCTCAAGGCGGAGATACCTCTGAGCGCCTACCCTGGACATTGATGAACAGCGACGAGATACGCGATGGTGCGGCGGGTACTGAGATACTCGAGCCGTCGCTGACCGGTGAACCGGTGTTTGATGAAACCATCGTTGATCCTTCTCAGGAGACGCACGATGAGCGGGTCCGTCGGTTTGAAACTGATGCCATGGTGTACCTGGATCAGATCTACAGTGGCGCGTTGCGGATGACTCGCAACCCTACGGATGCCGAAGATTTGGTTCAGGAAACGTTTGCGAAGGCTTTTGCTGCGTTTCACCAGTACAAGCCGGGAACTAACCTCAAAGCCTGGCTGTATCGAATTCTTACGAACACCTTTATCAACACCTACCGCAAGAAAAAGCGCCAGCCCCAGCAGTCCGATGCTGCCGATGTGGAGGACTATCAGCTTGCTCGTGCGGAGGCTCATTCTTCGCGCGGATTGCGTTCGGCTGAGGTGGAGGCGCTGGACCATTTGCCCGACAGTGATGTGACGCGGGCGTTGAGCCAGATCGGTGAAGACTTCCGTATTGCGGTGTATCTGGCAGATGTTGAAGGATTTGCGTACAAAGAGATCGCTGAGATCATGGATACCCCTATTGGTACGGTCATGTCTCGACTGCACCGGGGGCGGCGGGCGCTACGGGATTTGCTCACTGATTACGCGGCTGAGCGTGGCTATGTCGGCACAGCCTCGGAGGTGGGGCAGTGAATGCTGATGGCCACAGTCCCGGAGGGTGTGAGGAATTCTATGCAGCGCTGACTGCGTATCTTGATGGGGAGCTGACTGCCGCTGATTGTGAAGCAATCAAAGCCCATCTTGCTTCGTGTCGATCGTGCGCGCAGAACTATGAGCGTGATCTTGTTTTGAAGTCACTGATCCGACGCTCTTGTCATTGTGAGGAAGCGCCCGAGTCGTTACGTGTTCAGATTCTTACCAGGATAAGTATGAAGACTTTTGAGCTCTGAGGTGATGTAGGTATTTCAGAGCCGGATAAATGTGTGGGTGTCACTTCAATTGAAGTGACACCCACACATTTATGCACTCGCTGGCAGTGGCAGGTCTGCTCAGGCGTTGGGGCGGCGGCCGTGGTTGGCTGCGCTGCCCTTGCGGGAACGACGCTTGCGTGCGCGCTTGCTCATGATGATCTCCTCTATGTCTGGATGTGGCCGCATGCGGCCACATCGCTGAACCATCTGATTCTGTCACACGCTCTGGTAGGGGGGCGATCCGGTGCCCTCTGACGCTAGCTGGTGGGTGTGAGGGGTGTTCTGGGTACCCAGTTGTCTCACGCCTCGGGCGTGGAGTGGAAAGTTTCGGGATTGATTCTCAGGCGGTGGGGTAGTGGGAGGCAGTTGGGGGAGTCGTTCAGTCGGGGTTCTCTGTTGGTGTAGCGCCTTGGGGTATCACCGGCACTTTCCTGCGTTCTTGTGTTTTTTGGATTCTTCCCTATGTGAACGAGCGCTTTGGACGATTGATCAAGACTATGTGTTTCTATCGCATTACGTGAACTTCTCGTGTTGTTTAGATAGGTCGTCCAAAGTGATCGACTGAATTAGTCGTGATATACATTCTCTATAACTTAGTGTGCTTCGCCTCGGGGCGGATGAAGGATGAGGCATCGCTTGAGAAGTCAGGGATGCGACAGTGGACATGCTGGGGTGCCTAGCTGCTGCATCAGGGGAGAGTGCCATGAATGGCAAGCGTAAGAGACTGTGAATCAAATGGATTCGCGTAAATAAATAATCTTCTTCACTCATTAATAGTGGGTGAATTTTATTTTCAAAATAGTCGAACGACTGACTTGGATAAGTGATCTTCACTTATAGATAAATGTTTACTCAAGGGTGGTGAAGATGAAGGAGTCTTCATGGGAAGCCAAGGATATGCTGGCGGACATCGAAAGAATTCTTATCGCTATCCGTCCAAGTTGTTCGTACTTACTAGACGGAAAAGCGATGGGGACACTTTGAATCGACCTATGGGGGGTCATCAAGGCATCCGACCGTCGCTTATCGGCAGGAGTGAGAAATGTTTATCAACACTCACGACACACAGCAGCCCTGCGGTGTTGTCTACTGGAGCCCACGGCCCAAAAAATGAAACACATGGCCGCGGTCACAGGCATGGCCGCATCACGCTGAGGGGAGCGGGCGTGGCCCTGCTCAGGCCATTACCGCCCCACACCCCCGCGGAGACAGCGTGAGCATCCGACCTCACCGACTCAACCAACCCGGATCATTCACCGACGACACCGAGCTGTGGGGATCAATGCACAGCTCAAGCCAACAACCCAGTGCACGCGTACGCGCAATCTCCCTCACCGCTGCCGTAATGAACATCATCCTGGCAGCTTTCTTGGCAACACAGGCCACCCTGCTACACCACCACGGCACGCAGCTCATTTCCTCCTTTGAACCCTTCCTCGGCCTCCTTGCCCTGGGAGTTCTTGCCGACGGGCTACGCGAACGCTCACACGACGAAGAAGTCGAACTTTCCTTCACCGCTATGATTCTCCTGGGGGCCATTCCCCTCACCGGCCCCGTCCCAGCCACCATCCTGGGCCCACTCATCATGTTGCTCAGCCCACTGGCATCCAACCTCGTCCGCCGGATGCGTGGCGCCGGAGCCCTCCCCAATCGCACCGCCCTGACCTTCTTCGTCAACGCATCCATGATGGCGCTGGTCACCAGCGCTGCCGCCCTGACCTACGCCCTCTTCGGTGGTATCCACATCGGCACCGGTCCCTGGACGCCTACCCTGCTCTTCACAAAAATCGGCATCCCACTTATTCTCGCCGACCTCGTATTCATCGTTCTCAACAGCATCCTTGTAGCAGCCCTCATTGCCCTCGAAAGCCGCCAACGCCTGCGCCACTTCGTCACGGGAGCCATGACCGTCTTCGCCGTGCTCTGCCTGGGATATGGCATCACCGCATTCGTTTTTGTCGTGCTCTGGGCACCAGTAGGACTAGGCCCCCTAGCCCTCGTCCTCATCCTCGCCCCCCTCATGATGTCCCGCTGGTCCTACCTCGAATACGTCGAAGAACGCGACATTCACCACCGCCTCCTCCAGGCCCTAGCCGGAGCAGGCGAACTACGATCCGGAACACTGGACCGCCCTTACCGCCTCGCCCGCGTCTGTACCGCCACTGGCAGCGCAATGGGCCTATCCGGACGCGACCAAGACATCCTCCGCGAAGCCGCCACCCTGCATGACGTTGGCATCCTGTCCATCCCATGGAGCATCCTCGACACCCGCCCCGAAGACCTCACCGACGAACAACTTGACCACATCGCTGGCCACACCCGCATATCCGCCGACATCATCACCGACATCGACTTCCTTGAAGACTGCGCCGAAGCCGTCCTGCACCACCACGAACGCTACGACGGCCGCGGATACCCCAGCCGCCTCGCCGGAGATGAAATCCCCCTCGCCTCACGCATCATCGCCGCCGCCGATATCGCTGAATCCCTTGGCACCACCCTCAACGCCACCGTCGAAGACCGCGAAAACCTCATCACTGGACTACGTAACCACGCCGGAAGCACCCTAGACCCCATCGTCGTTGATGCTCTCATCCGCGAACTGCGCTCAAGCCGCGGCCTCGACCTCTTAGCTGACCTGACCAACCACCCCGCCACCAGCCGCCACCGGCACACTTCACCCCAGCACTCCCACCAATTCGCCCACCGAAAACACCACGGCACCAAGGAAGCCACCTCATGACCATCCCTGGCATCCTCGCCTACCTGGCTGTCCTAACGATCGCTGAAGCCTTTCGACTGCGCATCCGCGGACGATTCGAAACCGCCCCCACAGCACACGCCGTCGGCCTAGCCCTAGCCGTCTCAGTCACCACACCCCAAGGCCCCATCCAGCTCACCGCAACACACATCGCGGCACTAGTTCTGACCTCACAACTGCTAGCCATTCCTTTCCTATGGGTTACCCGCGCCCGCGGCGAGCGCCACGAACTCCTCGCCGACAGCGCACTACGCCTCTTCACCGTCACAGCGGTAGCAATCCTCGTGCGTGAACTACCACTCCTACACGGCAACCACGTCGTCGACATGACCCTCACCTGGCCCGGATGGCGCCGCGCCATCGTCCTCATGAGCGCCATCGGATTCATCCTCAGCATCGAAGCCCCCTTCCGCGTCTGGCTCTACCACCAACTCATGCGCGTCGACGCTCTTAACAGCCACACCAGCGACGCCCGCATCCCACTGGCCCTTTCCGTCGTCGTCGTCGCAAGCAGCGCCAGCCTGGCCCTAGCCCAAGAAGCAATCGGCCTAGCCGCACTACCACTAGGACTCGTGCCCCTCGTGGCCACCCAAACCGCCGTACTCCACCAAGCCCGCGTCCACCGCGCCCAGCGGCAAAGCATCCGCGCCCTGTCCAAACTGCCCGAAATTGCCGGACTGCTACCCCGCGGCCACGGAACCTCCGTAGCCCGCCTATCAGTGGCCATCGCCCAAGAAATGGGACTGACCGCCCGCGAAATTGGCCACCTAGAAACCGCATCGCTCCTCCACGACCTAGGACAAGTAATCCTGCGCCGCCCCATCCCCTCCGGAGCCACAGTCCTGGCTGCTCCCGCCGATCAAGAACACCTCGCCGCCACCGGAGCCTCCATCGTCGACCACATCGGCCGCCTCAACGCCGTCACTGACACCCTCGCCGCCCAAGCCGTTCCCTACTACCAACTCGTCCAAAACCGCGCCCGCATCCCACAAACAGCACGTGTCCTCAAGGTCGCTAACGCCTACGTCGACTACGTCGGCGGCACCCTCGCCGACGCTGACAACGACGCCCACAACGAAGCGATGGAACGCATCTACCTCGGCTTGGGCTACGAATACGACCCCAAAGCAGTCGCCGCCCTCGAAACCGTCCTGGACCGCAGTGGATACGGCACCGAACCCATCAACCACAGCAACACCCACACTCCCGCCAACACGGAACCAAAACACCCCTCTAAGATCAGAGGAGTGACCAGGGCCAGACGCGGACGCGCACCACACGCACGCCGCCACTCCCACACCGACCACGACCACGTCGCAACCGGCAACGGAGCAGCCCACCGAGACTGACGCACCAGCGCAGCCCGGACGGACCACCAACAGCAAAGGCAGGCAACACGTGAAGATCACCGTCGTCGGACTCGGCAAAATCGGGCTTCCGCTGGCAGTCCAATTCGCCTCCAAAGGCCACTTCGTACACGGAGCCGACACCAACCCCACCGTTGTCGACCTCGTCAACGCAGGAACTGAACCCTTCCCCGGCGAAGCCCACCTCGACGAAAAACTTGCCGAAGCAGTCAAGGCTGGAAACATCCACGCCACCACCGACACCGCTGCCGCCGTCGCTGACTCTGAGGCCGTCGTCGTTGTCGTCCCCCTCTTCGTTGACAACGACGGACAACCCGACTTCGGGTGGATGGAATCAGCCACCGCCGACATCGCCCGCGGCCTACGGAAAGAAAACAACACCCTCGTCATCTACGAAACCACCCTGCCCGTAGGCACCAGCCGCGGCAAGTGGAAACCCCAGCTCGAAGCAGGTTCTGGCCTGAACGAAGGCACCGACTTCCACCTCGTCTTTAGCCCCGAGCGAGTCCTCACCGGCCGGGTCTTCGCCGACCTGCGCAAATACCCCAAACTCGTCGGAGGCCTTGACGGCCTGGGAGGCACTGGAGCTCGCCGCGCCATCGAGTTCTACAACGCCGTCCTCGACTTCGACGAGCGCCCCGACCTCGAACGCGGCAACGGTGTCTGGGATCTGGGCTCGGCAGAAGCAGCAGAACTCGCCAAACTTGCCGAAACGACCTACCGCGACGTCAACATCGGCTTGGCCAACCAGTTCGGCAAATTCGCCGCCTCACACGGCATCGACATCTACCAAGTCATCGAAGCCTCCAATAGCCAGCCCTACAGCCACATCCACTCACCCGGAATCGCTGTCGGCGGACACTGCATCCCCGTCTACCCCCGCCTCTACCTCTACACCGACCCCGATGCCACCGTCGTGCGTGCTGCCCGCGAAACCAACAAGGGTATGCCCGCATACACCGTCGGCCTCGCCAAAGGCGCACACGGTGACCTTTCAGGCGCCACCGTCGTTGTGCTCGGTGCCTCCTACCGCGGCGGCGTCAAAGAAACAGCCTTCTCCGGCGTATTCGACACCGTCGAGGCTCTACGCGCTGAAGGCGCCACCGTCGTGGTCCACGACCCCATGTACACCGACGAAGAACTCGCCGCCTACGGCTGGACTCCCTACACACTCGGTACCAGCAACATCGACGTCGCGATCCTGCAGGCAAACCACGCCGAATACGCACAGCTCACCACGCGTGATCTGCCCGGCGTGAGGACCGTCATCGATGGCCGCTGCTGGCTCAACGCCGACAACTTCACCGACGTTACCTTCCGCACCGTCGGCCGCGCCGCCGAATAAAACACCCTCGCTGAGTTCTCGTCACTGCACGCAGTGACGAGAACTCAGCGCTCTCCACCACGTGCCGCCACACAACCAATACCGCCACCAACCCCCATTTTCGTAGTCTGGTCACGTGCGCTATCTCTCCACACGTGACCCCAACGGCGTCGCCGACCAAACCTTCTGCGACATTCTGCTCGCCGGGCTCGCTCCAGACGGCGGCCTCTACCTGCCCGAGCGCTACCCCCACATCGACAAAAATACACGGGCGCAGTGGAGAACACTCCTGACCACCCAGGGCTACGCGGCACTGGCACACGCCGTCACCAGCCTATTCATCGACGACATCCCCAGCGACGACCTGCGTGGCATCTGCGAACGTGCCTATAGCAGCGAAAAATTCACTGACCCACGTATCGTTCCCGTCTCACAGCTCACCGAAGGCATCCATCTTCTGCACCTGAGCAACGGCCCCACTGCCGCGTTCAAAGACATGGCAATGCAACTGCTCGGCGAACTCTTCGAATACGAACTGAACCGCCGCCAAACCCATATCACCATCCTCGGAGCCACCAGCGGAGACACAGGCAGCTCAGCCGAATACGCCATGCTCGGCAAAGACCGAGTACGTGTCTTCATGCTCAGCCCCACCGGGCGCATGACCCCCTTCCAACAAGCCCAAATGTTCTCCATCAACGATCCCGCCATCGTCAACATCGCCGTGGCGGGCGTATTCGACGACTGCCAAGACATCGTCAAAGCAGTTAACGCCGACACCAACTTCAAACGCACCCACAACATCGGTGCCGTCAACTCAATCAACTGGGCCCGCCTACTCGCCCAAGTCGTCTACTACATCGCCGGATGGCTCTACGCCACCACAGACAATGACGAACCCGTCTCTTTCGTTGTCCCCACCGGCAACTTCGGTAACATCGTCGCTGGTCACATCGCCAAACAGATGGGAATCCCCATCACCAGCCTGGTCTGCGCCACCAACGAAAACGACGTACTTGCCGAATTCTTCACCACCGGCACATACCGAATCCGCGGGGCAGCAGAAACACACGCAACATCCAGTCCATCCATGGACATCAGCAAAGCCAGCAACTTCGAACGCTTCGTCTTTGACCTTCTGGACCGCGACGGCGCCCGCACCGCCCAACTGTTCGGGCCCACCCTCGCCACAGAAAAAGAATTCACCCTCGCCAACGAAAAAAACTGGCCCCACGTAGCACAACGCTACGGATTCCGCACCGGCGCCTCCAGCCACACGGACCGCCTTGCCACCATCGCCAGCGTGCACGCCAACGACGGCATCCTCATCGACCCCCACACCGCCGACGGCATCAAAGTCGCCCGCGACCGACTCGCTGAGGCAAGCATCACCCTGCCCGTCCTCGTCGCTGAAACAGCACTACCCGTCAAATTCGCCGAAACCATCACCGAAGCAATAGGGGAACCCCCACCTCTGCCAGAACGATTCGCCCACCTACGAAACAGCGAACGTCACGTCATCCAGGCCCCCAATGACGCCCACGCAGTAAAAAAAATCATCACCGAACACACCCAGCACTAAGCAACAAAAGAGTGGGGGCAAAGGAAAGTCCTTTGCCCCCACTCTTTGCCCTTAGGCAGCTAAGTGTTCCCATAAAGCCAACACACCAAGACCGATAAGAATCGATCCACCCAACAACTCAGCCGGCGTACCCCAACGGTTCCCAATCTTTTGACCAACAAGCATCCCGGCAGCGCTGATAAGAAACGTCACCAATCCCACAATCGCCACCGTGACAAACACATCTACCTTCATAAACGCCAACCCAACACCAATGACAAGAGCATCAATGCTGGTAGCCACCCCCAACACAAGCAATGAACGCAGCGTAAGACGATCCGAAAAACCAGCCTCATCACCGCCGCGCAGCGCACCCCACATCATGTGAGCACCAATAACACCCAGCAGCACGAACGCAATCCAATGATCCACTGCCTCGATGTACGGCGCGAAAGAGGCACCAAGAAACCACCCCAATAACGGCATCGCCGCCTGAAACGCCCCAAACGTCACAGCGACAGCCAACACAGCCCGTATATCCACACGAGGCAGAGTTAGACCCTTACCAAGAGCAACAGCGAAAGCGTCAGCAGAAACACCAAACGCCACAAGAAACATAGTGACCACAGACATCCGGGCGAGTGACCTTTCGTCACGGGTGCCCGAAGTAAGCAGATACGACACTTCGACACCCTGGCGGTGTCGAAGGTCTCGTTCATCCACCTGCTGGATGGTGCGCCGGGCGGTTCATTCCCCGCCAGTATGTCGACGCTAAGCCCCACGCCAGCATGAGCCAGCGATCGGAACTACTCCCCTTCGTGTTCGCAAGGCTACCTCAGAACCGCCACGCCCCAACGACAAACAAACAACAAACCCACCCGCATCGCATCCGCGCACCATCAACGCTGATACTGAGCCCGCTGCCCGCCAATAAGCTTAGGCCGATAACGAACTGCCGTCACCCGCGCGCCCCCAACCTGCCGCGCCGCCAACCGCACCGGCACCTGCACATGCCGCACATGCATCGCCACCTCGGTATCACCAATATCAAGTCCAGCATCAACCACCACATGCTCCACCATCACCGGATCCTGCGCCGCATCAAATGCAGCAACACACACCGAACCACCCGCATGCAACGCCGGAACCACACTCACCACCTCCAACCGCTGCGCCAACGCATACTCACGCTCCACCACCAACGCCCGATTAATGTGCTCACAGCCCTGCACCGCCAACCACACCCCACGCTCCAGCACACCCCGCCGAACCCCCGCAACCACCGCCACCCCGATCTGTTCACTGCCGAACGTGCCAATCCGCTCCCCACGGATCTCACTACTACTGCACCCCAACACCACCGACCCACCAGTCGGCACAGCAGCAACCTCAAGAAGCTCCCGCATCGCCTGCTCAGCCACAGTACTGATGTCGGACAACGTGAAACCAGCATCAAGAGTGAGGTCCATACCCTCATCCTGCCCTGAGCGAAACAAATGCGTGCCGCTATCTCCGCCGCGTTTACTTATTTATCTGCGCGCAGCTGAGACAATCTACAAATGCGATTCTTTGTGGCCTGCGTGATTCGTTCCATCGTTGTAATAGTGGCGTTGCACGGAATCTCCATCTACTACTCATCAAGTGAGCACACAGTAGGAGTCGACGTCGGAGCCATCCTGGCAGCCTCCCTGCTCACCATGGCAATAGCGTTCCTATGGTCCGGGATCGACGGATACAGAAAAAGTTTCGGCCGTGTCGCACTGCTGTGGTGCGCAGTAGCTCTCCTGTCATCGATCGTCGTGGGAATAACCGTCGACGGATGGTCCGGCGGAGCCCTGCGTCCACGCGTGGAAAACATCGCGGACGTCGCTCCGTTCTTCCTCATCCTCATCACCCCGCCATCAATGTTAGGAGCGGGAGTCGGATCAGTCATCGCATCACTACGCAAACGCTCCACCAGATCTGATGCACAACAAAGGGGCCCGTATCAAGAAATCTGATACGAGCCCCGCCTCAAAGATCAGTGAGCGCGTTCAGCCAAAACAGCCGCGACTTTCTCTGAAGCGTTCCCATCACCGTACGGCGCGCCCTGCTCCCCAGCAGGGGCCTGCCGCACCGCCACATCACGCAACTGAGCCAGATCGTTATCGAGAATGTTCCAGCCGCCCTCCAGCGTCTCTACCCATTCAGTCTCCGGACGGATCGTTGTGCACGGCGTCTGTAACAAGAACGCTTCCTTCTGCAAACCACCCGAATCCGTCACCACACCAGCAGCGCCCATCACCGCACGCACCATCTGCGGATACGCCAGCGGAGAAGCGCCGTGCAAATTCCCACCAAAAAGATCAATACCGTGAGTTTGAGCCTTAGCTACTAGCCGCGGATGCGCCAACAACAACACCTGCGTAGGCAAATCACGGAAAGCCGCGATGATCTCACCCAAACGCTGCGGAGTATCCGTGTTATCCGGGCGGTGAATCGTAGCCAACACAAACGGCTTGTCCGGATCGAAACGCTCATCAACATCAGCAGGCAACTGCAGTGGCTCGGACCCCACACCATCACGCACCGTGAAACACACATCGGTCATCACATCGCCCACCAGCACGGACTTCTCTGCTAAGCCTTCACGCTCCAAGTGATCCATACCTACCTGGGTAGGGGAGAGCAACAAATCCGACGCATGATCGGTCAACACCCGGTTGTGCTCCTCAGGCATCCGCCGATTAAAACTACGCAACCCAGCTTCCAAATGCGCAACAGGTAGATGCTGCTTCACCGCTGCCAAAGCAGCAGCAATAGTCGAGTTTGTATCCCCGTAAACCAAAGTCCAATCCGGCTTGTGCTCCAACAACACCGGCTCAATCTGCTCAAGCATCCGGCCCGTCTGTGCCCCATGGTTGCCTGACCCCACACCCAAATGAACATCCGGCGCCGGAATATGCAGATCATCGAAGAAAACATCACTCAACATGGCGTCGTAATGCTGCCCTGTGTGAACAATCACATGCTCGATATTCCCGGCCGCAGCAAATGCCCGCGCCACCGGCGCCAACTTCACAAACTGCGGTCTTGCCCCGACGACACTGAGGACCTTCACGATGGTGAACCCTTTCTGCTGTTTGGCACCACGGTAGTGTGGCCTTAGGTGACGGCCCAAGCGGACGGCACCTCGCTCCTACCGCACCACGCATACAGCGAAACGCGGAAGGAACGAAACGATAAACCGAACAATCTACCGGCGGCGCGAAGCCAAAGTGACCCACGTCCACACGGTCGTCCGGAACACGCCTGAAGAATCAGTGCAGACAGGGCGGCCACACGTGGGGCCGCCGGAAACACGCTTCACGAAGGGGCCTTACGTGACCGAGTTCATTCCTCCGGCAAAGCCGCTGATCGGCGATGAGGAGCGCGCTGCCGTCGATGCAGTGATGCGCAGCGGCATGCTGGCTCAAGGGCCGCAGGTAAAGGCATTCGAAGAGGAGTTCTCCGAGCACTTCGGTCTCGGACGCGCATGCGTGGCCGTGAACTCCGGCACCTCCGGCCTCCACCTCGGACTCCTCGCAGCAGGTGTAGGTCCCGGCGACGAGGTGATCGTCCCCTCCTTCACCTTCGCAGCCACCGCGAACTCCGTGGCCCTGACCGGAGCCACCCCCGTCTTCGCCGACATCGAACCAGGAAGCTTCTGCCTCAGCGCCGAGTCGGTTGAATCAGCCATCACCGACAAAACCGTCGGCATCATGCCCGTCCACCTGTACGGCCACCCCGCCGACATGGTCGCTCTTCAAGCCGTCGCCGACAAACACGGCATCAAAATCTTCGAAGACGCAGCCCAAGCTCACGGCGCATCCCTCCACGGCACCCCCGTCGGCGCATTCGGCGCATTCGCGATGTTCTCGCTTTACCCCACCAAGAACATGACCTCCGGCGAAGGCGGCATGGTCTCAGCGGCCGACGAAAACATCGAGCACAACCTGCGCCTCTACCGCAACCAAGGAATGCTGCAGCAGTACCACAACGAAGTCGTCGGCATGAACTACCGCATGACCGATATTCACGCAGCCATCGGCCGTGTCCAGCTCACCAAAGTCGACGCCTGGACCAAAACCCGCCAAGAAAACGCTGCATTCCTCTCCAGCAACCTACGCGGAGTCACCCCACCACCAGTTGCCGAAGGCGCCGTACACGTTTACCACCAGTACACGATCCGCATCCCCGAAGGCCGCGACGAATTCGCCCAAGCCCTCAAAGACGAATACAGCATCGGCTCAGGCATGTTCTACCCCGTGCCCAACCACCGCCTCAAACCATTTGCTGCAGCAGGCCGCACCGCAGGCGACCTGGTTGAAACCGAACGCGCCGCCAAGGAGTGCCTCTCCCTACCGGTCCACCCCAGCGTGGACCGCGCCGGACTTGAGCGCATCGTCACCGCAGTCAACACCCTCGCCAAGGCAGGTGCATAAATATGGCAAACCTCCGCGCAGGCCTCATCGGCCTCGGCATGATGGGCCGCCACCACGGACGCGTCCTGGCAGGACTTGACGGCGTCGACCTCGTCGCCGTCGCCGACCCCAACGGCGACCCCCACGACATCGCCCAAGGGCGCCCCCTCGTCAACAGCATCGAGGAACTCCTCGCCCACAACCTCGACTACTGCATGGTCGCGGTCCCCACCGTCTACCACCTAGAAATCGGACTCGCCCTGGCCGAAGCTGGGGTCCACGCCCTCATCGAAAAACCCCTCGCCCAAGACACCTCCTCGGCCCAAAAGCTCGTCGACGCATTCGACAAAGCAGGACTCATCGGCGCCACCGGACATATCGAGCGCTACAACCCCGCCCTGCAACAAGCCAAAGCCCGCATCGAAGCAGGCGACCTCGGCGACGTGTACCAAATCGTCACCCGCCGCCAAGGCCCCTTCCCCGCCCGCATCGCCGATGTCGGTGTCGTCAAAGACCTCGGCACCCACGACATCGACCTCACCAGCTGGCTGCGCTCCAGCGCCTACACCTCCGTCGGCGCCCGCACCGCCTTCCGCTCCGGACGCGAATACGAAGACATGGTTCTCATGAACGGTCTACTTGCCGACGGAACCATCACCCAACACACCGTGAACTGGCTCTCACCATTCAAAGAACGCATCACCTTCATCACCGGCGAAAAAGGTGCCTTCATCGCCGACACCCTCACCGCTGAACTGGCCTTCCACGCTAACGGCAACGTCACCTCCGAATGGCAAGGCCTAGCCCAATTCAAAGGTGTCTCCGAAGGCGACTACACCCGATTCGCAATCTCCAAACGAGAACCACTCCTCGTCGAGCACGAAAACTTCCGCGACGCAGTCCTAGGAAAAGACTCCGACATCGTCACCCTCGAACAAGGCATGCGTAACGTCAAAGTCGCCGAAGCAGCCATCGAATCAGCCAAAACAGGTCAAACCATCGACCTCTAACCCACAACAGGGCTAAGCAACACGCCCCCAACACAATTTTACAGGGCCGGCACCGATCAGCACGATCAGTGCCGGCCCTCCTGCACCCCCACCACCCCTCACACACCCCCCAGCGCAGCCGATAGGCGGACACCACTGCCCGCCGCGCCTCGTCCTGAACACCCGAGCGAGACGCCCGCCCGCCCGGAGAATCATGCGCACCACACTCGCCCTAGCCCTAGCCGCCGCCCTCATCACCACCCCCATCCCCGCCACCGCCACCCACGGCGACCACACCGGCAACCCCGACACCTATGCAGGCACCCCCATGCCACCACCACACACCCCCACCAGCGCACACACCCCCACCAGCGCACACACCCCCATCACCACCACAAAAAACACCCAAATCACCAACCCAACCAGTTCCGCCCCCCTCCCAACCACCATCGACATTCAACCCAGCTACATCCCCCAAATCTCCTGCGATCCCATCGACCGCCCAGGAACCCTCGCCCTAGGCAACCTCCTGGTCAACACCTACAAAACCGGCTACGTCGGCTACTCCCGCTTCTGCTCCGAAGGCGGAACCAGCGAACACTACGACGGACGCGCCCTGGACTGGATGCTCGATGCCACCAACCCCACCCAAAAAACCATCGGCGACACCGCAGCCACCTGGCTCACCGCCAACAACGGCGAAAACGCCCGCCGCCTAGGCATCCAATACATCATCTGGAATGCCACCATGTGGCGCGCATACGCCCCCGAACGCGGCTGGGCCACCTACACCGGACCAAACCCCCACACCGACCACATCCACATCTCCCTCACCTGGGACGGAGCCAACCGGCGCACCAGCTGGTGGACCGGAACCGCCATCACCAGCCTGGACTTAGGCCCTTGCCGAGCAACCACAGGAAACCCCTGGGCCCTCCTCTATACCGGCAAACGCACCACCCCCTGCCCAACCCCAACCCCCGGGCCCAGCACCACCAAAACCACCTGGGTCCCCGGCAACACCAGCCCCCAAATCACTGAAGCCCAAAAACTCCTCGGCATCACCGCCGACGGCAAATTCGGTTACGCAACCCGCAACGCCATCATCGCCTACCAAAAACGCACCTCAATTCCCATCACTGGAGTCCTAGACCAATCCACTTGGGCCGCCCTAGACCCCAGCTCACTCACCACCACACCCACTCCAGCTCCGGCACCAACGCCAGCACCCTCACCCTCGCCCAGCCAAACCCCCAGCACCATCACCACCCCCGCCACCGCCTACCGCACCACCACCCTGCGCCCAGGCTCACGCGGCCCCGCCGTCAAAGCACTCCAAACCCTCCTACGCATCCCCACCACCAGCACATACGACCCACGCACCACCAACGCAGTCAAAACCCTCCAAAAAAAGTGGAAACTCCCCGCCACCGGCACCACCAACCTCAAAACCTGGAACCGCGCCGAACTCAACCGCTACCCCTGGCTCCCATACACAGGTACCACCCTGCGCCCAGGCTCACGCGGCCCCGCCGTCAAAGCACTCCAAACCCTCCTACGCATCCCCGCCGACGGCATCTTCGGCCCCGCAACCCGCAACGCCCTCACCACCACCCAAAAGAAACTCCGCACCCCCCAAACCGGTATCACCGACCCCACAACCTGGAAGGCATTCATACGCCTCTAAACCCCAGGTAAGGTCAAACACGTAACCACCCACCCGAACACCACCCCACACCACACACCACTGACACACACGCAAAAAAATACGATGGCCCCGGTGGGGGGGACCGGGGCCATCGAAGGTCGTCCAACCGGGGGGGAGGTTGGCCAACCACAAACAACTCTACGGACCTATCACCAGATTCCCACCCAACATACGGATGGGGTCGGTACGTATTAGGTCAAGGAATAGTCATGGACACCACAAGCCATCAACACAACACACACCCCATCACCCTCATCGGAATCGGCGCCGACGGATGGGACAGCCTCACCCCCCACGCACAGCACACCCTCCACACAGCCACCACCATCATCGGTGCCCCCCGCCAACTCGACCTCCTCCCCGCCACCATCACCGCCCAACACATCCCCTGGGGAAAACCCCTACGCCCCTCTATCCGCCCCCTCATCCGCCAACACGCCCCCAACAACAACCTCGCCATCCTCGCCAGCGGCGACCCCTGGCACTACGGCATCGGCCACGCCCTCACCGAAGAACTCACCCACGAAACCCACGACACCGGCACCCACTACCCCCTCACCACCATCCCCACCACCTCATCCATGGCACTAGCCTGCGCCCGCATGCAATGGCCCGCCGAAACCGTCACCATCATCACCACCGTCGGCCGCGACACCCACACCCTCAACCGCCACCTACACCCCAATACCCGCATCCTCACACTCATTCCACGCGGCACCACCATCATCGACCTGGCAAAACACCTCACCAACCACGGCTACCACAACGCTGAACTCACCCTCCTCAGCGACCTAGGTACCCCCAAAGAAACCCACACCACCGCCACCGCCACCGCCTGGACCACCCACCACACCAACCTGCCCACCCTCGCCATCGCCGCCATCAACACCAACACCCCCACCACCAACCCCAACCCACGCCACCCCGGACTCGTCCCAGGCCTACCCGACGAAACCTTCACCACCGACGGCCAACTCACCAAATGGGAAACCCGAGCCATCACCCTCGCCGCCCTGGCCCCACGCCCCCACGAACTCCTCTGGGACATCGGCAGCGGCACCGGAACCATTGCCCTCGAATGGTGCCTAACCCACCCCACCACCCACGCCATCTCCATCGAAACCCGCCCCGACCGCACCGCCAACATCACCACTAACGCCCACAACCTCGGCGTCAACACCACCCTGCAAACCATCACCGGCCATGCACCCGAAGCACTCCACGACCTACCCCAACCCAACGCCATCTTCATCGGCGGCGGCGCAACCACCCCCCAACTCCTCGAAACATGCTGGAACGCCCTCCCACCCGGAGGCCGCATCGTCGCCAATGCAGTCACCATCGAAACCGAAAACCGCCTCATCAACGCCCACACCACCTGGGGCGGCGAACTAGGCCACATACAAATCAGCCGCGCACAACCCATCGGCACCTACACCTCATGGACCCCAGCGCGCCCCGTCACCCAATGGCGAGCACGCAAACCCCACCTCATCAACGAAGGAACAACCCGATGAGCACCCCCCACCTCCTCCTCCTCGGCGGAACCACCGAATCCCGTCTCCTCGCAAACGAACTCGCCGACGCATTCCCCGGCTGGCACATCACCAACTCACTCGCCGGCCGCACCCACACCACCCACAACCTTCCCGGCGACACCCGCACCGGAGGATTCGGCGGTCCCGAAAACATGGCCACCTGGCTACGCGAAAACGGAATCAGCGCCATCATCGACGCAACCCACCCCTTCGCCAACACCATCACCACCAACACCATCACCGCAGCCCGCACCGCCATCCCCGGACACGAAATCCCCTACCTACGCCTCCAACGCCCCCAATGGGATCCCCACCCCGGCGACAACTGGCACACCGCAACCACCCCCACCGACGCCGCCCAACACATCGACACACTCGGCACCCGCGCCCTCATCACCACCGGACGCCGCGACCTCGCCGCATTCACACACGTCAAAGCGCACTGCCTCATCCGCACCATCGAACCCCCCACCGAACCTCTCCCCACCAGCCACGAACTCATCCTCGACCGCGGCCCCTACACCCTCGAGGGCGAAACCACCCTCATCAACAACCACCACATCGACGTCCTCGTCACCAAAAACTCCGGAGGCGCCGCCACCGCCCCCAAACTCCAAGCAGCCCGCAACGCCGGCATCCCCGTCATCATGATCCAACGCCCCACCCTCCCCGACGACATAGATATTGCCGAATCCCTCCCCGAAGCCCTCCTCTGGCTCGCCCGCATCAACGCCCGCCCCACCACCCACCAACAACCCCCCACCCCCACAACAACCACCAACACACACAGCTCCACCGCACATACCATCCACCAACTCCGATGGCCCTGGACCGGCGCCCTCGACGACGTTGCCCACGCCCTGGACAACCACCAACCAGTAGATCTCGACAACCCCACCAACTGGCCCCTACCCCCACTCGGCGACACCCTCGCCACCAACCATCAACACATCGCAGCACGACTCATCGTCACCGACATGGACCCCCTCGCCGCCATGCAATTCGGCACCGACACCCCCACCCTCATCCTCACCCCGCCCAGCCTCATCATCGGCGTCGGTGGTGGCAGCAGCATCAACGCCCGCGACATCCTCAAACACCTACGCGAAATCATGTCAGCCAACCTCCTGGCCTCCGGCGCCATCGCCACCCTCGTTAGCATCGACCGCAACGGAAAATACGGACTCCTCACCGAAACCGCACTCCTACTCGAACACCTCGAAAAAAACCACCGCCACGAAATCGGCGTCAAGGTCTACGACCCCCACACCCTCGCCCAACACGACACCCCTAACCCCAACCCTCACGTCGCAGACCTCACCGGCACCCCCTCCGTCGCAGAAGCCGCAGTCCTAGCCACCGGAGCCCGCCTCATCATCCCCAAACACATCGCCAATCACTCACACGGATCCAGCACCATCGCCATCGGCCGTATCACCCCATAACCTCACACCCCCTCACGAAAGGACCACCATGACTGTCCACTTCATCGGAGCAGGCCCCGGCGCCGCCGACTTCATCACCCTCCGCGGCCTACGCATCATCCAAAACAGCCCCGTCTGCCTCTATGCAGGAACCCTTATCCCCAAAGAACTCCTCGAACACTGCCCTGATGGCGCTCGACTTATCGACACCTCCACCCTCGACCTCGAAGGCATCATCAACGAGTGCCAAAAAGCGCACAGCGAAGGCCACGATGTTGCCCGCCTAGCCTCCGGTGACCTATCCATCTACTCCGCAGTTGCCGAGCAAATCCGACGACTCCAAGCTGTCGGCATCGACTACACAATGACTCCCGGTGTCCCGGCCTTCGCAGCAGCAGCCGCCACCCTCGGACACGAACTCACTGTGCCCGAAGTTGGTCAAACCGTCATTCTCACCCGCATCTCACGCAGCGCCACCGCCATGCCACCAGGGGAGAACCTCGCCACTCTAGGGGCAAGCCGAGCCCTTCTTGTCCTGCACCTAGCCACCGCGCACATCGACGATGTCGTCGCTGAATTGCTTCCCAACTACGGGCCAGATTGCCCCGCCGCCGTCGTTGCCCTCGCTAGCCGACCCGATGAAATTGTGTTGCGCGGCCAACTGGACAACATCGCTGCCGCAACAAAAGAAGCTGGCATCCGCCGAACAGCAGTAATCCTGGTCGGACAAGCCCTCAGCGCTAAAGAATTCCCAGACAGCCACTTGTACTCAATGGCGTGTGCTGCTGAACGACGCGCCGAAGGAGTCCCCGCCCCCATAGCGGGGCTGCCTCGGTAAAGCCCACCTGGGCAGCCCCGCCATGTCACTGTTGCGGATAAGTGCGGGGAGTCCAGAGCACGCGCTGAGTGCCGTCTTCACACGCTGCGCCGGTGCTCCTGCCCCCAGGGGCTATACGCGTGCTCAAACGTGTCTGGTTTGATCCAATAATGAGTGCGGTGCGCATGTCTACGGTGTCTGGGTCAAGGTCGCCCAATGTTGTGACTGTGACTTTTTCAGACTCAGAGCCCACCGCGCGGGCAACAACGACGGGGGTTGTTTCGGCTCGGAAAGTACGTAGGTCATCGATAATGGAGCGCAGCTGCCAGGTGCGTTCTTTGCTTGCGGGGTTGTAGAGAGCAATAACAAGGTCCGTTTGCGCAGCTGCTCGGACTCGCTCACGGATCACCTCAAACGGTTTGAGCCGGTCAGACAATGAGATGGTCGCGAAGTCGTGGCCAATGGGAGCACCGACACTTGCAGCCACAGCCGCAGCAGCAGTGATTCCAGGCAGAACCCGCACAGGGATGTGGCGATAGCGTTCTTGATCAGCTGCCTCGAGAACAGCGGTAGCCATCGCGAAGATACCTGCGTCACCTGAAGAGACGACGGCTACGCGGTGGCCACGTAGTGCGAGGTCCAGAGCGAATTCTGCGCGCTCTAGCTCAACTTTATTGTCAGATAGATGTCGGGTAAGACCAGGGCGTTCTGGGACGCGTTTGACATATGTGGTGTAACCGATGATGTCAGTGGCTTGGGCTAGCGCTGCTGTGACTTGAGGGGAGCGCCACATTGCTCCGGCAGGCCCTAAGCCGCAGACATCCACGTACCCGATACAAGAGCTTTCTTTCTGACTGGGAGGTGCGGGTACAGGCATCCATTCGGCTGCTCCGACACGGCTGGGAATGACAGCTAGAGAGAAGTAGGGAACATTGTCGGGGTTGACGTCTGCTAGAGGCGTGACGACTTCGCGTTCGTCATGGCTGACGCGTTCGACGTACCAAGCCTCGTTAAGGCGCCCGGCTGTGGTGAGGGCTTGACGCACGGAGGTGAAGGTGCGACCCAGTTTCATGATGACTGCGCAGTCGGCGGTGGCTAGGCGAGCGGCCAGCTCATCAGTGGGTAGGGTTCCGGGCAGGATGGTGAGCGTTTCGGTGGCTTCGACGAGGGGGCGTCCAAGGGCGGTGGCTACAGCTGTTATGGAGCTGATGCCGGGGATGACCTGGGTGGGGTAGGTGTGTGCCAGGCGTTCGTGTAGGTGTTGGAAGGAGCTATAGAGGAAAGGGTCTCCTTCGGCGAGGACGGCGACTGTGCGGCCAGCGTCGAGGTGGGTGGCGATGAGGTGGGTGGCTTCGGTGTAGAAGTCGTTGATTGCCCCGGTGTATCCGCCGGGGTGGCTGGTGGTTCCGGTTGTGATGGGGTAGGTGAGGGGGAGTTCGATGTGGTGGGAGTGGATATGGTCTGCGGCGGTGGCGCGGGCGTTGGAAGAGCCTGGTTTGGCTTCGTGGTAGGCGATAACGTCGGCGTTTTCGATGGCCCGGGCGGCTTTGATGGTGAGTAGTTCGGGGTCGCCGGGGCCTACTCCTACGCCGATGAGTTTTCCGGGGGCGGCCTGGTTCATGTGATGTCTTTCTGCGGTGGAGGTAGGGGTGTCGGTTTGGGGTGGTGGGTTATTCGGCGCTGCTGGCGAGGGCGTTGAGGGCGCCGCAGGTGATGGCGCTGCCGCCGCGGCGGCCGCGGACGATGATGTGGGGGGGGTTGAGGGGGTCGTTGTGGAGGGCTTCTTTGGACTCGATGGCGCCGACGAATCCGACGGGGATGCCCAGGATGAGGGCAGGACGCCAGGGGTTGGTGTGGAGGAGGTTGAGGAGGTGGAAGAGTGCGGTGGGGGCGTTGCCGATGGCGATGACTGCGCCGTCAATGCGTTCGCCCCATAGGTGGATGCCTGCGGCGGTGCGGGTGGTTTCGAGGGTGGCGGCCAGTTCGGGGACGCGTTCGTCGTGGAGGGTGCAGATGATGTCGTTGTTGGCGGGCAGACGGCGGCGGGTGATGCCGCTGGCGACCATGTGGGTGTCGGTGAGGATGGGGGCACCGTTGTTGAGGGCGGTGATGCCTTCGTGGGCGGCGTTGGGGGAGAAGATGATGTCATTGATGAGGTCGGTGGATCCGCAGGAGTGGATCATGCGGACGGCGACGCGTTCTTCCTCGGGGGTGAGGTGGGTGAGGTCGGTTTCGGCGCGGATTGTGGCGAAGGATTCGCGGTAGATGTTGGCGCCGTTGGTTTCGTAGGTGTAGGGAGTTTTGGGAGTGGTCATGGGGTGATTTCCTGTCGTCGGTTGGTGATGTCGGTAGTGAGATTCTCGTCGGTGACGGGGTGTTGGTTGGTGGCGGGGTGTCCAGGGGTGTCGGTGTTGACTAGGGCGGTGGTCCATCCGGTTTCGGTGGCGAGGACTTGGACGTGGTTGGTGGTTGGGCGGCCGCAGCGTCGTGGGCAGGCTGACCAGTGCACGGGGGTGTTGTTGTTACTGGGGGTGTGGTGGGTGACTGCTGCGTATTGGACGTCGGCGAGGGCTGAGGTGCAGCCGGGTAGGCCAGTGCATGTGGTGACGTGGGCTAGGGGTGCGTGGGGGTCGCTGATGAGTCCGAGGGTGGATAGGTGGGTGAGTGCGGTTGTTGCGTGGTGGTGAGTGAGGTTGGCGATGAGGATGGTGCGGGCTGGGCTGGTGCGGATGAGGTTGTCGCCGTGTTCGGCGAGGTCGGCGAAGTGTTGCCAGGTTTCGGCGGGAGCTGCGGCTAGGGGAAGTCGGGTGGCGATGGTGCAGGTGGTGTTGGTGGGGTGGGGGATGAGTCCTAGGGGTGGTGGGGTGGTGTGCGGGGCGGGGGTGTGGGGGGTGTGGTGGGTGAGGAGGTGGCTGATGGTGTTGCGGATGTTGGCGATGAGGGCGGGGGTGTTGGGGTGGTCGGTGAGGCGCCAGCCGCGTTGGTTGTGGGTGTGTGCGGTGGCTAGGTGGGTGTGTGCGGCCAGGGTGAGTGCGGTGGGGGCGTTGGTGCGGTGGGTGACTCCCAGGGGGGTGCCGGCGGCGGTGATGGTCCAGTGGTCGTTGTTGTTGGCGGTGAGGGCTAGGTCGGGTTCGAGGGCGAGGGTATCGCCGCGACCGTCGTCGATGCCGAAGAGGAATCGTCCGCTCAGTTGCGCGAGTTCGGGGTCGCTGATGAGGGCGTTGTCGAGGGTGTGGAGGAGGTTGGTGAGGGTTGTTCCGGTGGTGTTTCCGTGTTCGTCGAGCCCAGCGGTGGGGGTGGTGACGATGTTGCGGATGCGTTCGTGGGCGGGGGAGGGCAGGAGCCCGGCGGTGGTGAGGCAGGTGGCGATGTCGGTTTCGGATCCGGTGGGGATGCCACGGATTTCGGCGTTGCCGCGGGCAGTGAGGCGGATGTGGCCGTCGCCGAGGGTGGTGGCTAGGTGGGCGAGGGTGCGGGTGGCTTGGGGAGTGAGGAGTCCGCCGGGGATGCGGATGCGGGCGAGGTCGCCGTCGGCGGCGTGGTGGAGGCGGAGTGCGCCGGGGCAGCGGTCGCCGGTGGGGGTGGTGGGCGCGGTCATGGAAAAAACCCTACTCGGGGAGGGGGGTTTAGTTATTGGTTGGTTGTGTGTTAAGGCGCAGGTGGTGCTGTGGGGGTGTTCTCTTTCACAGGGGTGGGGGGTGTTGTGTTCGTTGCCTGGGTGTGGCGGTGTTTGGTCTGGTTCTGGGGGAGTGTGGGGTGGGGGCTATTTTGGTTGTTGTTGGGTTGTTGTTGAGGAGGTTGTTGTGGTTCGTGGTGTTCCGAGTTGTGTTCCTGATGATGGGTTAACTACGCGTGAGCGGCGGGATCGCGCGGTTTTGGCTGTGAATACGGGGGAGGGGAAGGGGAAGTCCACGGCTGCGTTTGGGATGGCGTTGCGGGCGTGGAATGCAGGTTTGTCGGTGGTGGTGTTTCAGTTTGTGAAGTCGCCGAAGTGGAAGGTGGGTGAGGAGGCGGTGTTACGGCGGTTGGGGCAGCTGAATGAGGAGGATCCGGCGGTGGGGGCGCCGGTTGAGTGGCACAAGATGGGGTCGGGGTGGTCGTGGACGCGTTCCAATAGTGGTGATGTTGAGGTGGAGCAGGCTGAGGTTGCGCGGCAGGGGTGGGTGGAGGTTGCTCGGCGGTTGGGGCAGGAGCAGCACGATTTTTATGTGCTGGATGAGTTCACGTATCCGCTGGATTGGGGATGGGTGGATGTCGATGAGGTGGTGGAGACGTTGCGGGGGCGTCCTGGTAAACAGCATGTGGTTGTGACGGGGCGCAGGGCGCCGGCTGTGTTGGTGGATGCGGCAGATTTAGTGACGGAGATGACGAAGGTGAAGCATCCATTTGATGTTGGTCAGAAGGGGCAGCGCGGGATCGAATGGTGAGGACTCATAGTTTGCCGCGTGTGCTGATTGCGGCGCCTGCTTCTGGTAGTGGCAAGACGATGATCACTACGGGGTTGTTGGCGGCGTTGCATCGTCGTGGGTTGGTGGTTTCTCCACACAAGGTGGGGCCTGATTACATCGATCCGGGGTATCACGAGGCTGCGTGTGCTCGGGTGGGGCGGAATTTGGATGCGCACATGGTGGGTGTGGATCGGATTGTGCCGTTGTTGTTGCATGGTGCGTTGTCGCCGTCGGTGGCTGATGTGGCGGTGATTGAGGGTGTTATGGGGTTGTTTGATGGCGCGTTGGGTAGGGAGGGGTTTGCTTCGTCGGCGCATGTGGCGAAGTTGACTCAGACTCCGGTGATTTTGGTGGTGAATTGTGCGTCGGCGTCGCGCAGTGTGGGGGCGGTGGTGCATGGTTTTGCTTCGTTTGATTCGCAGGTGAGGGTGGCGGGGGTCATTCTTAATAATGTGGCTTCGCCGCGTCATGAGGCGGAGGCGCGGGCTGCGGTGCTTGGGGTGGGTGTTCCGGTGGTGGGGTGTATTCCGCGGTTGCCGGACATTGTGGTGCCGAGTCGGCATTTGGGGTTAATTCCGGCGGCGGAGCGGCGTCCGGAGGCGTTGGCTGCGGTGGATGCGTTGGCGTGTATGGCGCAGCAGCATTTGGATCTTGATGCGATTGTGGAGGTGGCTAAGTCTGCGCCTGAGCTGGAGGGTCAGGTGTGGTCTCCTGGGGCTGCATTGGCCTCTGTTGGGGGTGTTTCTACTGGTAGTGGGGTGCGTGTTGCTGTGGCTGGTGGGGCTGCGTTCACGTTTGGGTATGCAGAGAATGTGGAGTTGTTGGAGGCTGCGGGGGCGCAGGTGGTGTCGTTTGATCCGCTGCGGGATAGAGAGTTACCTGAGGCTGATGCGTTGGTGATTCAGGGTGGTTTCCCAGAGGTGTATGCCTCGGCGTTGGGGGCGAACCGGTCGATGTTGGATGCGGTGCGCAGGTTTGCAGCTTCGGGGGCTCCGGTGGTGGCTGAGTGCGCGGGGATGCTTTATTTGGCGCAGGAGTTGGATGGCACGCAGATGACGGGTGTATTGCCGTTGATTGCCTCGATGCATCCGCGGTTGGTGTTGGGGTATCGGCAGGCTGTGGCTGATTGTGACTCGGTGTTGTCTGCTGCTGGTGATCGTGTGACGGGGCATGTGTTCCATCGCACGCGGGTGGCGCCAGCCCCGGATGCGGGCGTGGTTCCGGGGGCATGGGTGTTGCGTGATCATGCTGATCGGGTCGAGGTTGATGGTGTGGTGTCGGGAAATGTGGTGGCGGGGTATTTGCACACGCATTGGGCTGGTGCGCCGCAGTTCGCGGCTCGTTTGGTGGCGCAAGCGTGTGCATGGCGGGGTGGTGTGCGGTGATTGAGGGGGTGGATTTGCGTCATCACGGTGATGTGGAGGCGCGGGGGGTGTGTTGGGATTTTGCGGTGAATGTTGCGGTGGGGGAGCCTCCGTTGTTTGTGGCCGAGGCGTTGCGGGAGTCTTTGGGTGGGGTGGCTGCGTATCCGGATGAGTTTCCGACGCGACGGGTGGTGGCTGAGCATGTGGGGGTTGATCCGGGGTGTGTGTTGTTGGTGAATGGGGTGGCGGAGGCGTTTGGGTTGGTGGCGCGGCTGCGGTCGTGGCAGCGGGCGTGTGTGGTGCATCCGCAGTTCACTGAGCCGGAGGCGGCGTTGGGGGGTGCGGGGCATCAGGTGGTGCGGCATCTGTTGGATGCTGAGGATGGGTTTGTGCTGCGTGCGGGGAAGGTGGATGAGGGTGCTGATGTGGTGGTGGTGGGGAATCCGACTAATCCGACGTCGGTGTTGCATCCGCGTGGTGAGGTGTTGAGTTTGTTGAGGCCGGGGCGTGTGGTGGTGGTGGATGAGGCGTTTATGGATGTTGCGGTCGGTGTTGGTGGGGTGCGGGGGTCGGAGTCGTTGTTGGTGGATGCTGCACGCACGCAGGGGTTGGTGGTGTTGCGGAGTTTGACGAAGACGTTTGGGTTGGCGGGTGTTCGGGCTGGGTTTGTGGTGGCTGAGCCGGGGTTGGTGGAGCAGTTGCGGCAGGTGCAGTCGCCGTGGTCGGTGAATGTTCCGGCGTTGGCGGCGATGCGTGCGGTGTGTTCGCGGCAGGGGGAGGAGTTTGCGGCGGGGGTGGCTGAGCGGGTGGTGCGGGATCGTGAGGTGTTGGTGCAGGGGTTGCAGCAGCGTGGGTTTGATGTGGTTTCGGGGGCTGCTGGGCCGTTTGTGTTGGTGCGGCATCAGCGGGCGGTGTGGGTGCGTGAGGTGTTGCGGCAGCGAGGGGTGGGGTTGAGGCGTGGGGATACGTTTCCGGGGTTGGGTCCGCAGTGGTTGCGGATTGCTGTGCGGGGGGCTCGGGAGCGTGAGGTGTTGTTTGAGCAGGTTGATGGGTTGGGGCTCAGGGGTGGGTCTAGGGTGGGTTTATGAGTGATTGGGTGTGGAAAGCGTTTGATGATGGTGGCGCTCAGGTGCGGGTTGCTGATGCTGAGGTGCCGTTTGAGTCGCGGGAGGATGCGGAGGCGTGGTTGGGGGAGTCGTGGTTGGGGTTGACGGAGTTGGGGGTGGTGTCGGTGTCGTTGTTGTGTGGGGGTGAGGTTGTGTATGGGCCGATGTCGCTTGAGCAGGAGTGATGTTGGTGGTGCATATGTGTGAAGGGCTGTTTTCCCTTGGTGAGGAAAACAGCCCTTCACAGGTGTGTTGGCAGGTGGCGTGCCCAGTGGTTAGGAGGGGTACTGGCCGCGTTTGACTTGGGGTTTGGGGACGCGTCCTACGCGCATTTGTAGTGCGCGGGTGATGGTGTACCACAGGCCACCTTTGGCTGGTGGTGCGCCGAATTTGGTGGTGACTGCTTTCTTGACTTGGAACCACATCACGGTGACGTCGATGGCTGCTATGAGTACTGCGCCGTAGACGATGCAGTATCCGATTGCCATGATCGTGGGGTGGGTGATGAGTGTGACGGGCAGGCCCAGCACCATGACGATCAAAAGGTATTCAGCAAAGGAGCGGCGTGCGTCGATCCAGTCACGCATGAAGCGGCGCTCGGTTCCGCGGTCGCGGCGGGGTAGGGCCCATTCTTCGCCAGCTTCCATGGCGAGACGGATTTTGTAACGGCGTTCTCGTTCTTCTAGCCGTGATTGCCGTTTGGCGGCTTTACGGTCGGCGGGAACGAGAGGGCGTTTGCGGGCTGCTTCGGCTTGTTTGCGTGTGGGGGTGGGGCGCCCTTTGCCTGTGGATTTGGTGGTGGCAGGCGCGGGTGCTGGATCAACGGTGGACGTGGTTTCCGTGGCGCCGTTGGGCTGGTCGGCGGATTTCTTGCTGGACACCTTGGACACTCTAGCTTGGTGATGTCTTTGAATGGGTGATCTGCGCGGTGGTAGGTGCTGTTGATCTGCAGGGATTGCGGTGTAGGTGATGGTTTTGTGTTGTGGCCAGATGGGGGGGAGGATCTAGGTCAGATGAGGTGCGTTGTCAGTGTTATTGGGGTTCTGGGTGGTGTTGGCGGGGATATTGTTCGGCCATGACGGATACAGAGGCGTTGCGAACCAAAATCGCTGATCTTATGCCAGGTGTACTAGAAGATTTGATGGCGTTGGCGCGGATTCCGAGTGTGTCTGCGTTGCCTGAGCACGATAAAGACGTGCAAGCCAGCGCGGAAGCTGTGGCGGAATTATTGCGTGCTGAAGGCGCTGAGGTGAAGGTGGTTGCTGAGGGCGGTAAGCCTGCGGTGATTGGCCGTGTGGCGGGCCCTGAGCCGGTTGGTGGGAAACGGCCGGCACGGGTGTTGCTGTATGCCCACCATGATGTTCAGCCCGCTGGTGTGGAGTCGCAGTGGGCCAGTGCGCCATTTGAGCCGCAGCAGCGTGGTGAGCGTTTGTATGGTCGCGGTACTGCTGACGATAAAGCTGGTGTGATGGCGCATCTTGCTGCGTTGCGTGCTTTTGGGGGTAAGCCTCCGGTTGAGGTGATTGTGTTTGTGGAGGGTGAGGAGGAGTCTGGCTCGGCGAGTCTTCCTGCCTTGTTGGATAAGTATCGGGATGAGCTTGAGTGCGATGTGATTGTGCTTGCTGATTCGTCGAACTGGGCGGTGGGTACGCCTGCGTTGACGACGTCGTTGCGGGGCAATGTGCGTTTGAAGGTGACGTTGTCGACGTTGGCGCATGGATTGCATTCGGGCATGTTTGGTGGGGTGGTGCCGGATGCGATTACGACGATGTGTCGTCTTTTGGGGACGTTGCATAACGCTGATGGTTCGGTGGCGGTGCCGGGGTTGGTGAGTGAGGAAACTTCGGGGGTGGATTACACCGCGGAGGAGATTCGCCGTGACTCCAGTGTTCTTGATGGTGTAGAGCTGATTGGTAAGGGCACGTTTGCCTCGCGTTTGTGGTTGCAGCCGACGGTGACTGTGGTTGGTTTTGACGCCCCTGCGGTGGAGGGTGCGGCGAATTTGTTGTCGCCTTCGTGTTCGGCGTTGTTGTCGGTGCGGATTGCTCCTGCGCAGGATGCTGCGGCTGCGGCTGCGGCGGTGACGAAGTTCTTGCAGGACAACGCACCTTGGGGGGCTCAGGTTGAGGTTGAGGTTGAGGATGCAGCGCCGGGTTCTGCGTTGCCCGCCTCGGGTCCGATTGTGGAAGCGGCCCGTTCGGCTTTGCGCTCTTCGTGGGGCACTGAGCCGGTGGATGCCGGTATCGGTGGGTCGATTCCGTTTGTGGCCCAGTTCAATGACACCTTCCCGCAGGCAGTGGTGTTGGTGACGGGGGTGGAAGACCCGGATACGCGTGCGCACAGTACTGATGAGGGGCTGCACTTGGGTGATTTTGAGCATGCGTGTGTGGCTGAAGCGCTGATGTTTGAGAAGATCGCGCAGGTGTGGAAGGGCTGATTTGTTCCGCTGCGGGGGAGCGGTTTGGCACCATGTGAAGCGTGCGTGTCTTGTTCGCTCCCTCGCAGTATTCCGGAATGTTGACGGCTGGCCAGGTCGCTGACGCGATGGCTGATGGGTGGTCTCGGCAGGCTCCTGGTGATGTGGTGACGTGTGCCCCGTTGTCTGCTGGTGAGGCTGGTTTCGCCAGTGTGGTGGAGGCGGCTGTTGGTGGGGTTTCGGTGGGGGTGACAGTTGCTGATCCGTTGGGGCGTGATGTGCCTGCGACGGTGTTGTTGGCTGAGGTTGGTGGGGTGCGTACAGGGTTTGTGGAGGCTGCGCAGGCGGCGGGGTTGCATTTGTTGGATGCCGCTGATCGTGACCCGTGTGTGACGAGCACGTTTGGGGTGGGGCAGATGATTGAGGTGGCGGTGGCTGAGGGCGCTTCGCGGGTTGTGGTGGCGTGTGGGGGGACGGGTACGAATGATGCTGGTGCGGGCATGTTGGCTGCTTTGGGGGCGGGGCAGGGGCCTGCGTTGTGTTCAGGTGGGGGCGCGTTGGGTCAGGTTTCGCCAGATGATGTGGCGGGGTTGGAGGCGGTGCGGGACCGTTTGATTGGGGTGGAGTTGGTGGTTGCGGCGGAGGGTGCGTTGCCGTTGTTGGGGTTCAGTGGGGCTTCGGCCACGACTGCGCCGGAGAAGGGCGCTTCGGTGGAGCAGACGCAGGAGTTGGAGCGTTCGTTGGGGCATTTCGTGGATGTGGTGGAGCGGGTTTTGCCGGCGGGGCTTGATTTGTTGACGGGGTTGCCGCGGCGGGTGACGCGGGTTCCTGGGGCGGGGGCTGGTGGTGGCTTGGGGTATGGGCTTGTGGTGTTGGGTGCGCGGGTTGAGGACGCGGTCTCGCATGTGATGGGTTTGTGGGGTATGCGTGAGTTGTTGGGTGGGCATGATTTGGTGGTCACGGGGGAGCGATGTTTTGACGGCCGTTCTGTGCATGCGGGGGTGGTGGTCAGCGTGGCGGCTGCGGCAGCGGAGTTCGCTCTTCCCACAATGGTGTTGGCGGGCCAGGTCGAGGTGGGGCGGCGAGAGTCGATGAGTGCGGGGGTTGCTGCGGTGTATGGGATTGTCGGTAGAGGCGGGGATGTGGCCAGTGTGATGGCTGATCCGGCTTCGGCAATCGCCGATCGTGCGCAGCGTCTAGCTCGCACATGGAGTAGATGATGAGCGTTGCTCAGCGGGTGGAATACCCCTGGGTGGGGCAGTGTTGTTGCTGGCGGGCCTGGCTGTCAGTCTGCGTGGACTGCGGGTAGCCTGAGAATGGACTTCGGTCGCAGGACCGATCAATCGAACGAGAGCACCGCGAGGGTGTGCAGGCTGGTGCCGTCGCTGGTACTTGCTGCCACATCGAGGTCGAGAGGTAGTCACTATGACCGTCCAGAACGAGACCGCCACGCACGGAGTGGTGTTGACTGACGTTGCTGCCGCTAAGGTCAAGAGCCTGCTGGAGCAGGAAGGCCGTGACGATCTGCGTCTGCGCATTGGTGTGCAGCCGGGAGGCTGCTCGGGTTTGATCTATCAGCTGTACTTCGATGAGCGCACCCTTGATGGGGATGCTGTGAAATCTTTCGATGGCGTTGAGCTAGTTGTTGACCGCATGAGCGCTCCGTATTTGGACGGTGCCACGATCGACTTCGCAGACACCATCGAGAAGCAAGGTTTCACTATCGACAACCCGAACGCAGGTAACTCTTGCGCTTGTGGTGACAGCTTCAGCTGATCGCTGGTGTGCGTATTCCCGTGTATGTGCGGGATCGGTGACGGCTGGGTGTGTGCGTGGCGCACAGGCCCAGCCGTTTCGTGTGTGCACGGGGTGGGATGGGGGAGTGTCAGGGCGGCGTTGGTCCGATACCGTGGTGGAGTGCGTATTGCTATCACTGGTTCTCTAGCCCATGACAATCTGCTCACGTTCTCGGGGCGTTTTCACGACTCGTTCGTGGCTGAGCAGCTCGACAAAGTTTCCCTGTCTTTCCTCGCTGACGACTTGCAGGTGCGTCGTGGGGGTGTGGGCGGCAACATTTCTTTCGGTATGGGTGTCCTTGGATTGGAGCCGTACCTGGTGGCGGCCGCCGGTGTTGATTTTGATGACTACCGTGCGTGGCTTGACCGTCACGGCGTGAACACCAAGGGTGTCAAGGTATCGACCGAGCGTCACACCGCTCGTTTCACCTGCACAACGGACCGTGATTCGGCTCAGATCGCAACCTTCTACCCCGGTGCTATGTCTGAGGCGCGTGAGATCGAGCTTGAGCCGATCTCGCAGTCGGTTGGCGGTTTTGACCTGGTTCTTATTGGCCCCAATGACCCGGAGGCGATGGTTCGTCACACTGATGAGTGCCGTTCGCGCGGGATGAAGTTCGCAGCCGACCCCTCGCAGCAGCTTGCCTTTATGGAGGGTGAGGACATCCGCCGCCTCATCGACGGTGCCGAATACTTGTTCACCAATGAGTACGAAGCTCACTTGACCGAACAGAAGACGGGGTGGAGCTCCGAAGAGATTTCCCAGCGGGTTACTACTCGCGTCATTACTCACGGTAAAGATGGCGTGACTATTTCCACCAAGGGCAGCGAGACGATCACAGTGGGCGTTGTCCCTGCGGAGAAAGTTGTTGACCCCACGGGTGTTGGCGACGCCTTCCGGGCTGGGTTCCTGGCGGGACTGCACTGGGGCCTTTCACACGAGCGCTGCGCTCAGACTGGCGCGATGCTTGCCACTCACGTAGTTGAGACAGTCGGCACCCAGGAGTACGAGCACAACCTTGGTAACGCCTTGGAGCGTCTGCGTGCGGCGTACGGCGAGGAAGCTGCCAATGAGATCGGCGCGCACCTGCCTACGTTTGCCTGAGTGAGTTGATGATGTACCTCATGAACGAATTGCTGAGGTACACCCATGATGGATGAGGAAAGTCGGGGTCCGGGGGATCCTGTTTTCCCACCTGTTGTTCCGGAGAGCCGTAGCGGTCTTCCGCCGCTGCGGCTCTCTCCGGAAGACGATCTGGTGGGGGTTGGTGGTGATCTAGACCCGGCGACGTTGTTGCACGCGTACATCAATGGTGTTTTTCCCATGGGGTTAGGGGAGTGCGGGGCCGAGCCGATGGGGTGGTGGTCGCCGTTGCAGCGTGGCGTGCTCCGCCCGGCTGATCTGCGAGTACATCGATCGTTGCGTAAGTCTGCGCGGCATTACACGGTGAGCGTGGATCGTGCTTTTGAGGCGGTGATGCGCAGATGCGCTGACCCGAATCGGCAGGGCCGATGGATCACCGATCACATCGTGGATGCATACGTAGCTCTCCACGAGATGGGGTGGGCTCATTCAGTGGAGGTTTGGTCTAACGGGGATTTAGTAGGTGGCCTCTATGGAGTCAGCATTGGTGGTCTATTTGCTGGCGAATCGATGTTCCACGCAAGCAGAGATGCGTCAAAAGTGGCACTGATGGAATTGGTCGACATTGTTGGCGATGACGGCGATGAGCGACGCCTCATTGACGTCCAGTGGGCTACTGCGCACCTGGCCAGCCTAGGTGTGAGCGAAATAAGCAGGGATGAGTACATAGTGGCAGCACAACAGGCTGTCCAACTGCCCGTCCCGGCAGGGTTCGCTAGCGAATGGGCGAGGCGGCATGTCCAGCACTGTGTGATCTGAAAGAATGCTCTACGACCCCTGTGCAGCAGCCGAAGGGAAGGGTGTAGCGCTTGAGAGGTCGCGTGAGAGGGGCCAAAAGTTCCCAAATTGAGTAATTCCGTTGCTTGTAGGGACACGACCGGCCCCGATCGTGTCGTCGAGCGACGTATGCTTGCAGTCGGTATCGACGTGGCCTAAGTCTCTCATCTGACTTCCAGGTCACACTCAGGGTCGGTTGTGGCTAACTGGGTTCAGGCCGCGTCGTCGCGGCAGGGTCGAGGCCCGATGCTTGCCGATGGATCTGGATGGAAGGTGCACATTGCGCACGCAACAACTCACACCGACGAGGAGCCGTGCCCGGCGGTTGACCACCGCGGTCGGTACGCTCGGCCTGCTCATGGTCGCGCTCACCGCGTGCGGTAAAGGAGACATTTCCACGGGGTGGCTTCCTTACGGCGCCACCACAGGTGCACAACGAGTCACGCAGTTGTGGATCGGTATGTGGATCGCTGCCCTGGCCGTTGGTGCCCTGGTATGGGGTTTGACGATTTACTGCATGATTCGGTTCCGACGTAAAAAAGACGACGTCGGCCTCCCGCCACAGCTGCGGTACAACGTTCCGATCGAGATGCTCTACACCGTAATCCCGGTCATGATGGTCGGGGTGATGTTCTACTTCGTTTACCAGGACGAGCGGGTCCTGTCTGACACCTCGCAGAAGCCCGATGTTGTTATCAACGTCGCTGGTAAGCAGTGGAGCTGGGACTTCAACTACATGGACTCCAACGTCCACGACTCCGGTGTGCAAGCAGACCTGACTGGTAAAGACGGTGTCTCTAAGACTCTCCCGACTCTCTATCTCCCGGTGAACAAGCGCGTCGAGTTCACTTTGACATCGCGTGATGTCATCCACTCGTTCTGGGTCCCGGCTTTCCAGCAAAAGCTCGACATGGTGCCCGGCAACGTCAACAAGTTCCAGGTGACCCCCACCCAAGTGGGCACATTCCAAGGTAAGTGTGCGGAGCTGTGCGGCGCCTACCACGCCACCATGCTTTTCAACGTCAAGGTCGTTCCCCAGGCCGAATATGACGCACACATCGAAAAGCTTCGCGCCGCAGGTAACACCGGGATTCTCGGAACAGATTTGAACCGTCACCCGATGGCCCCGAACCAGCCGTCCATCAACGGAAGGGATTGATCGGATGAGCGCCCTCATCGAACGTACTGAGAGCACACAACAACCGCGTGGCCCTAAGGGTGGTTTGGTGGGCAAAATCCTCACCACCACCGACCACAAGCTACTCGGCATGATGTACTTCGCCACCACGATGTTCTTCTTCTGCTTTGGTGGCCTCCTCGCGCTGGTGATCCGCGCTGAACTGTTCGACCCAGGATTGCAGATCGTGCGCAACCTAGAGCAGTTCAACCAGATGTTCACGATGCACGGCTCGATCATGCTGTTGCTGTTCGCGACTCCTCTCTTCGCTGGTTTCGCGAACGCGTTGCTTCCCTTGCAGATCGGCGCCCCCGATGTAGCGTTCCCCCGCTTGAATGCGCTGGCCTACTGGCTGTACCTCTTCGGCGGCTTGGTCGCTTGCTCTGGCTTCCTTCTGCCTTCGGGGGCCGCGAGCTTCGGCTGGTTTGCTTACACGCCGCTATCGAACGCCACCTACAGCCCCAGCCTGGGCGGCGACCTGTGGATCCTCGGGTTCGCTGTGACCGGTTTCAGCTCGATCATGGGTGCGGTCAACTTCATCACCACCGCCACCTGCATGCGTGCACCGGGCATGACAATGTTCCGGATGCCAGTGTTCAGCTGGACGGTTGTTGTCACCTCGATCCTGGTGTTGATGGCCTTCCCCGTTTTGACTGCGGCCTGGGTCGCTCTTGCTGGTGACCGCATGTTCGGAATGCACATCTACGACCCAGCACACAGCGGTCCCATCCTGTACCAGCACCTGTTCTGGTTCTTCGGACACCCTGAGGTGTACATCCTCGCGCTGCCGTTCTTCGGCATCGTCTCGGAGATCCTTCCGGTCTTCTCCCGTAAACCGATTTTCGGTTACAAGGGCCTGATCTTCGCCACGATCGCTATCGCCGCGTTGTCTGTGACTGTGTGGGCTCACCACATGTACGTCACCGGCCAGGTGCTGCTGCCGTTCTTCTCGATCATGACGATGCTGATCGCCGTTCCTACTGGCGTGAAGTTCTTCAACTGGATCGGCACTTTGTGGGGCGGGTCGCTCACTTTCGAGACGCCGATGCTCTGGACGATCGGCTTCATCGTCACCTTCCTTTTCGGTGGGTTGACCGGTGTTGTGCTCGCCAGCCCAGCATTGGACTTCCACCTCTCGGACAGCTACTTCGTGGTGGCGCACTTCCACTACACGATTTTCGGCACGGTTGTTTTCTCGATGTTCGCTGGCTACTACTTCTGGTGGCCAAAGTTCACAGGAAAGATGCTCGACGAGAAGCTTGGCAAGCTGCACTTCTGGCTGCTGTTCTTCGGGTTCCACGGCACCTTCCTTGTTCAGCACGTCTTGGGTATGCAGAACATGCCTCGCCGTTACGGTGACTACCTCATCGAGGACAACGTCCACCTGCTCAACCAGATTTCCACGGTTGCCTCGTTCGTGCTTGCGATCTCGATGCTTCCCTTCTTCTACAACGTGTGGAAGACCTGGAAGTACGCTCCGAAGGCCACCGTTGATGACCCGTGGGGATACGGTGCGTCGTTGGAGTGGGCAACCTCGTGCCCGCCACCGCGCCACAACTTCGACTCCATTCCCCGGATTCGTTCAGAGCGTCCCGCGTTCGACTTGCACCACCCGCAGGTGGCTGAGGTCGCCTCGCCGGTCGCTGACCGCGAGGTTCTCAGTCAGCTCAGCGGCACCAGCCACAACGACGCGAAGGGTGGTCAGCGATGAGGGAAGTCAGCAATGTCTTCACATTGATGGCAATTTTCTTCCTGCCGATTGCTGTTATCTACACTTTCTGGACCAACGCTACGGGCCAGATTGAGTGGACCGGATCGGTGGCCTTGTGGCTGCTGTGCATCATGAGCCTCATGGGCACGTTCGGGCTGCGCTCGGCAAGCAAGAAGCTAGACGAGGACCCAGCAGACAACCCTCGTGCTGAGATCGCTGAGGCTGCGGGCGACTACGGCTTCTTTAGTCCTGGATCCGGGTGGCCGGTCTTCCTAGCCTTCGGGGCGACCACCGTGTTCGCTGGATTGGCTATCGGATGGTGGATGTTCATCATCGGTGTTGTATTCAGCATTGTTGCTTTGCTCGGATGGTGCTTTGAGTACTTCCGTGGCGATGTGATCTGAGTCAATTTTTCTTCTGAATGGCCGGGATTCCCTCAATTTGTGAGGGATCTCGGCCATTCGTGTTACGGCCTGTGTTTATATACCTGAGGCGGCGATGAAAAAAGGGCTGACCTCGGTATACAAGGGGGAGAGGCACGTCTTTGAATGCCGGGTCTAAGCTCATGAGTTGGCTAGCCTCAGGTAGATCAGACACTGCCGCGTCAAAGCGTGCGTGGTGTCTAACGCACGCTGATGGGGGCTAAGGAGAGGATGACGATTCCTGTGTTCTCAGCGCGTGCCCGCACGCTGACATGGGCTGCAGCGGTGCTCTTGGCCGGAGTAGCTGGATTGAGTTCGTGTAACGGCGGATCGGAAACGACGACGTCTGCTCCGGCAGCTAAAGTCGAATCTTCCGTGAAAGACAAAGCAAAGAATGTCACTCCGATGACTCCTTTGCGGATCACCACCGACGGCAAACTATCGAAGGTGGAAGTCGCCGTTAAAGACAAACCAGGAAAGCTCAGTGGAGCCATTGATCAGACAGGAACGTGGGTCAATAGTGAGCCGCTTTCTTTAGATACCGAATACGTAGTGAGAGCAACTGCCGTCAATGCGGCGGGCGAGTCCACCGAAATCGAGCAAACATTTTCCACAGTCACCCCGAAAGTGGACGCTACCTACACGGTCACCCCCGACGGGTCCACGGTGGGAGTGGGCATGCCAGTGGTGGTGAGGTTTGACAGCCCGGTGGAGACCGACGCGCAACGCGCTGAAGTAGAAAAACGCGTATCTGTGCGAACTTCCACGAAAACAAAAGGCGCATGGGGATGGACTGACCAGTTCACGTTGATGTGGCGCCCTATGTCGTATTGGAAACCGAAAACGAAGGTTTCAGTCAACGCTGACCTGGAAGGCGTTCAGACCGGATCTGGTAAATGGACCCGCAAGAGTAAGAAAGCTGCTTTCACGATCGCGAACAGGGCACGCGTAGTGAAAGTCAACCTCAGTGACCACAACATGAAAGTGGTCGAGAACGGGAAAGTCATAGCGCAGTATCCGATTAGCGCAGGCCGGGAGATCGGTTCTTGGGAAACCCGGTCGGGCACCAAAGTGATCACTGAGCTGCATGAAAGCCTTGTCATGGATGCAGGCACTCTCGGCGTCGGAGCTAACGATCCGAACTATTACAAAACTGAGGTGAAGTACGCAGTGCGTGTCACAAACACGGGAGAGTTTTTCCACTCTGCTCCGTGGTCTGTGTCTGCGCAGGGCTATCGGAACGTCTCGCATGGTTGCGTGAATATGAGTCCTAGGGCAGCAAGAGAGTTCTTTAACAGCACGATCATCGGGGATCCCGCCGAGTTTGTTGGTTCTAGTCGAAAGATGTCCCCAGAAGATGGCATGCCAGTGTGGCTGTACACGTGGAAAGAATGGAAACAGCTCAGTGCACTGGCACCCGCGGAGCCAACGCCTACAGCTAGTAGCTCTACCACACCAGGTCAATAAATAATCGCGGCTCTGACTGTTCCTGCGGCAGGATCAAGTGTGAATGAGTGACAAAAGGGGGAAGTGATGCGGGATGAGCAGCTAGCGGAATTTGTCGAACGTGTGGAGAAGGGGGACGTTGCTGGCGTAGTGGCAGAACTCGGCTCGGCCGTGCCCGAAGACTGGGGCAATGGGTGCAACTGGGATTGGAAAGAGGCCAATAGTGAGCGTTTCGACACGTTCATCCAAACTGTGCTTGCCGCTTCAGGCGCCAAGTTCCCGCCCGAGCTGGTAGCGGAGCTCTTGGGACACTATGAGACTGTGCTGGTCGATCAGCCGGATGCGACAGATCGCGGGCTTGTGATGTTTGGCCGCTACTTTGCGGCGAGGCTGGATGAGGTAACCGAATATGTCACGAGCGAGATGGTTGCTTACTCTAAGTCGCCGGACGCTAGCTGGCCCACAGCGGATTTGGAGGAAATCGCGCGAGACAGCGCGAGGCTTTCCAACCGTCTCGCACGCAGATCGACGGCGGAGTAATCGAGGCTGGCCAGTTGAGTCCCGCATAGCGGTGTCACGTAACGCTAGGACAACAACGCCGTGGCGGGGCCCCGAAGGTCGGGGCCCCGCCACGGCGTTGTTGGATAGTGCGAGTTAGTGACGGCCAGTTAGAGCATGGCTGTCGTTGTTATCGTCGTGTCCGTGGTGGTGAGCAGCCTCCACCTCCGCTGGTGTCGGCGGCTCGACACGGTCACTGAAGAAGAAGCGTGACCATGCGGCACGGCGCTTGTCATTACCCGCGGTGGGGGCGTCAACACCGTTGCCGTCCTGCCCGGTGACAAGCTCCAAGGGACGCTGCACCTCATGGCCAGCCAGTGCCCACCTCTCGTACTCCGACAGAGGCTCGTGCACCTCGTAGAAGCGGCCATCAGCGGTCTGCTGGATGACACCAGATTCGTGGCCGTGTAGCACCTTCTCACGGTCCTGCAGCTGCAGAGCTAGGCAGAGCCGCTTGACGGCGAAGAACACCAGAACCGGGCCAACGAAGAAGAAGATCCGCAAGAAGACAGTGATGTCGTTGATTGCTAGGCCTGTCTTAATCGCGATGATGTCGTTGGTGGTGGCTAGTGCCAAGCACAGGTAAGCCGTGAGTGCTCCAGCACCGATAGCGGTGCGGACCGGCTGGTTGCGGGGACGGTCGAGCAGGTGGTGCTCACGCTTGTCGCCAGTGACCCAGGCTTCCAAGAAGGGATATGCGCCCATGATGATGAAGACCACCGGGAGTAGGACGATCGAGCCCAGCGCAACGTTGAGACTAAGTGTGAAACCGAGGATCTCGAACTCCAGCCAGCCGGGCAGCAGACGCAGCGCGCCGTCGGAGAACCACATGTACCAGTCAGGCTGGACACCTGCGGTCACCGGCGAGGGGTCGTAGGGGCCGTACATCCACACGGGGTTGATTGCCACTAGCGCCGAGACGAGCGTGATGACACCGAACACGATGAAGAAGAAACCGCCGGCTTTGGCGGCGTACACCGGCATGACGGGGTAGCCAACGACGTTGTCGTTGGTGCGCCCCGGGCCGGGGTACTGGGTGTGTTTCTGCACGACGAGCAGAATCAGGTGGGCTGCCAGCAGAGCGATGAGAATCGCTGGGATGAGCAGCGCGTGCACCGTGAAGAGACGGGGAATGATCATCGTTCCGGGGAACGAGCCACCGAAGAGGAAGTAGCTCATGTAGCTACCGATCACCGGCGAGGAGAGCAAGAAGCCTTGCATCACGCGCAGACCGGTTCCAGAGAGCAGGTCATCGGGGAGGGAGTATCCGGCGAAACCTTCGATCATGGCTAGCAGCAACATGACGGTTCCGATGACCCAGTTGATCTCGCGGGGCTTACGGAAAGCACCGGTGAAGAACACGCGTGCTGCGTGCAAACCGACCGCAGCCACGAAGAACAGCGCGCCCCAGTGATGGATCTGGCGGATGAGAAGACCACCAGCCACCTCGAAGGAGATGTGCATGGTGGAGTCGAAGGCTGCACTGACGTGCAGACCGTTCAGTGGTGCGTAGGAGCCCTCGTAGGTCACCTCGTTCATGGAGGGGACAAACCACATGGTCAGGAACACGCCGGTGATGAGGCAGACGACCATGGAGTACATCGCCACTTCACCGAGCATGAAGGACCAGTGGTCCGGGAAGACCTTGTGAAGAAGGTGACGGACGGGGCCAGCTAGGCCGGTCCGGTCATCGAACCAGCCACCAATTTTTCCGCCTATTGCGGGCTTGCGGGGCCCGTTATCGGCGGGGGTGGTTGCTGCGTCGTTGGCTGTTGTGGTGCTCATCCACGCTCCCAGAAGCTCGGGCCGACAGGTTCTTTGAAGCCTGCCGCAGCGACGAGGTATCCCTCTTTATCGACTGTGATCGGCAGCTGCGGCAGGGCGCGGTGCGCCGGACCGAAAACCACTTTGCAGTCCTGCTTGAGGTCAAAGGTTGACTGGTGGCAGGGGCAGAGCAGGTGGTGTGTCTGCTGTTCGTACAGGCCGACGGGGCAGCCTGCGTGGGTGCAGATCTTGTTGTAGGCGACGATGCCTTGGTAGCCCCAGTCGCGTTCTTTTTGGCTTTCGATGTCGTCTGGGTTCAGGCGCATGAGAAGGACGGGGGCTTTGGCTTTGCGCTCGAGGTATTCCAGGTCCTGGTCAAAGCGGTACTTGCCGGTGCGCTTTTCCTCTGCGGAGACGTAACCGAGTTTGTCCAGTTCGGCCAGGCTGGCTTCCATGTGCTCGGGGAGAACGTGGAAGGCCGAGCCGATAGTGACATCGGAGGCTTTGATGGGGGTCATTTCAGGGTCACGCATGAGGCGCATGCCGGTCTGCCAGAAAGTTTCGGACAGGTCGGCTTCGGGAAGCGGTCCTAGACCTCCGACGAGCTGGAGGGCCGGCGGGACGGCGAAGATGCCCAGTGCGGTGCCGCCGAGGATGCCGATCATGGGGCGGCGTCCGAGCTGGGCTCCTTTGGCTCCCTCGGAGAGGGTTTCAGCAAAGCCGATGCGGTCTTCGTCGCTGGAGCGTAGAACGTGGCGTTGTTCCACGACTTCTTCTTCGGGCATGAGGGTTTTGGCCCAGTGCACGGCAGCCAAGCCGATACCGAGCAGGCTCAGACCCATGCACACACCGATGACGGTGTGCAGAAGGCTGACGTAGCCGAAGAAGGGCATGAAGAACAGCGTGGAGCGGTCGATCGCGAAGTAGGCGATGACGAAGCCGATCGTGCCCAGGATCGACAGGGTGAAGAAGAACAGGACCTGCCGCTCGGCGCGCTTGGCGGCTTTAGGGTCGAGGTCGGCGTGGCGTGGCTGGTGCGGGGGCAGGCCGGGGTTGGTGAACCGCTCGGGGATGCCGCCGTCTCCGACGACATGGCCCGAGTTGAGAGACACAGCCTCGCTACTCGGTTCTTGGCCGGCGATCCCCGATCCGGGACTTCCGTGTTCGTTCATGTTGGTGTCAATCCTGTCGGTGCTGGTGTGAGGAAAGTGTGTGGGCTCAGGCCGCTTTGCGGGTGAGCCAGACTGCGGCGCCGATCATGATCGGGATGCCCAGGCCCCAGAGGAAGTAGCCATCGCCAACCGGTCCGAGGTTGCCCAGGGCGTGCCCGCCGTGGTTTTCGTTTTTGTCGAGGTTGTGCAGGTAAGCAATGACATCGCGTTTGGCCTCGGGGTTGAGGTTCTGGTCGTTGAAGACCGGCATGGATTGGGGGCCAGTGACCATGGCTTCGTAGATGTGCTTGCCTTCGATGTTGTGCAGTGGGGGAGCGAACTTTCCGCGGGTGAGTGCGCCGCCGGAGCCGGCGAAGTTGTGGCACATGGCGCAGTTGACGCGGAAGATTTCGCCACCGCGGGCGATGTTTCCGCCGACGCCGCTGGCGTATTTGCTGTCTGGTACGGCCGGTCCGGGGCCGAGGGAATCGACGTAGGCGGCGAGCTGGTCGATCTGTTTCTGGTCGAACTGGGGGTTCTTGCGCTGTGCCTGGACGCCGGGGCCGGCTAGCGGCATACGGCCGGTGCCTACCTGGAAGTCGACAGAGGCCGCGCCGACACCAACAAGCGAGGGGCCGTATTTGGTCCCCTCGCCGTTGGAGCCGTGGCAAGACGCGCAGTTAGTCAGGAACAGCTGTTTGCCCACGGACACGTCGTCACCGCTGGCGGTTGCGACGGGAGCACCGGCGTCGGCCCTGCCGGGTGCGACGAGCGCGTACAGGGAGCCCATGGCGATGAGGCCAACGATGAGCAGTACGACGAAGACGGCGGGATGGCGCCGGTGGATGGCTTGAGCGTTCACGGGATTTCCTTAGCGGTCGGGTGACGATCGCGCAGGTGGGGCCGGTCGGCGTCGGCACCTGCGGTGCGTATACGTTCTCGGCGGGTTATTTGAGGAGGTAGATCGCGGCGAACAGGGCGATCCACACGACATCGACGAAGTGCCAGTAGTAGGACGTCACGATCGCCCCGGTTGCTTGGCGGTGAGTGTACGTGCGTGTCGTCATGCTGCGGCCGATGATGATGAGGAATGCCACGAGACCGCCGACCACGTGGATCGCGTGGAATCCGGTGGTGAGGTAGAAGACCGAGGTGTACGCGTTGGTGTGTAGTGCGTAGCCGTGGGACCACAAGGTGGCGTACTCGATGACCTGCCCGGCGACGAAGATGCCACCGAAGATGTAGGTGAGCACGTACCACTCGCGCATGCCCCACTTGCTGAACTGCCAGATAGTGCCCTGGCGGCTGCCGATGCCGTGTTCGGCTTTGAAAACACCCAACTGGCACCAGATCGAAGAGATAACCAGGATGAGTGTGTTCGCTGCAGCAAAGGGGACGTTGAGCTTGGCAGTTTCCTCGGCCCATAGGTCAGGGCGGACTGCGCGGATACTGAAGAAGATTGCGAACATGCCTGCGAAGAACATGAGTTCGCTAGCTAGCCAAACCATGGTGCCTACGGCTGCCATGTTTGGTCGTGTCACGGGACCTTGGCCGAACCTCGGATGGGGGCGCGGGTTCGGACTGCTGAATGAGTTGGGGGTAACGCTCGTCACGCAGGCCATTATGTCTCGAACATCACCCTCGGGTGGCCCAGTATGCACGTGAGTCCGACTCGAATCTCAGGTTTTTCTCGGTTTCGGCGCTAATTTCGCTGCTCAATGGTGCTTTGACAGGCACGAATGTGGTCTTTCGTGCTGCAGAGCGGATGTCGACGAGTTAGGTCGTTAGGATCGGCCCATGAGTGAATTGGCAGGGTCGAGCACCACGCCTACACCCGCTGCTGCGGGGGGTGTGCAAGCCGAAGCAGTGTCCGGGACGACGGGCCAGAGCACGCACAAGGTGCGTGTGTTGCTATACAGCGACGATGCGTCCGTGCGTGAGCAGGTAAAGCGGTCGGTTGGCCGTAAGCCTGCCCGTGATGTCGAGGTCGTTGATTGGACTGAATGCGCTACACCAGTGATCGCCGAAAAGCATGTGAAAGCCGGGGGGCTGGATCTGCTCATCCTTGATGGGGAGTCGGTTCCGCTAGGGGGGATGGGGCTGTGTCGGCAGCTCAAATGTGAGGTGTATGACTGCCCCCCTGTGATTGTGCTCACAGGGCGTCCTCAGGATGCGTGGCTGGCGGCTTGGTCCTTGGCTGACCGGGCTGTCCCGCAGCCGATCGACCCGCTGGTGATGGCCAACGCTGTTGCCGATGTGGCTCGTGAATCGAAAACCGGTTCTATCCCAGCTGGGGCAGAGGTCGCCCGATGAGCGATGGTTCGGCCGGATTCACGTGGCCGAACCTGCTTACGGATCTCATCGCTGGGCATGATTTGTCCACGCAAGCATCTGCGTGGGCGATGGAGCAGATCATGGGGGGCTTCGCGTCGCCTGCGCAGATAGCAGGTTTTTTGGTGGCGATGGCCGCCAAGGGGGAGTCCGTTGCCGAGGTGAGAGGCATTGCTGACACGATGTTGTTGCATGCTCGGCCACTGCATGTGCCGCAGAACAGTCTGGACATTGTGGGAACCGGGGGAGATACATCCAACACGGTGAACATTTCCACGATGGCTGCGATTGTGGCGGCAGCTACGGGGATCACTGTGGTCAAGCACGGAAACCGGGCGTCATCGTCAAAATCTGGCGCTGCTGACTGCCTGGAGGCGTTGGGAGTAGATCTGACTCTTCCTCCGTCAAAGGTCGCAGCTGTAGCCCAAGAAGCGGGGATCACTTTCTGTTTTTCGCAGGTGTTTCACCCGTCGATGACCAATGCTGCGGCCCCACGTCGTGAGTTGGGAATTGCCACGATCTTCAATGTTCTGGGGCCGCTCACCAACCCCGCTCAACCGCAATATTCGGTGATTGGAGTGGCCAAAGAACGGATGGTTCCGGTGATCGCAGGTGTGCTCGCAGAGCGAGGAACTTCTGCGGCGGTGTGTCGTGGTGATGATGGTCTCGATGAGCTCACGTTGGCGACTACGTCACGAGTGTTGTGGGTTCGTGAAGGTCAGATCGCGGAGTTCACGGTTGACCCGATTCGTTTCGGCATTGACCGTGCTCCGGTCGATACGCTGCGTGGAGGAGATGCTGCCCAGAATGCTGAGGTCGTGTGGGCGCTTCTGCGGGGTCGCCGAGATGCGGTGAGGGATGCTGTGGCCCTTAATGCTGGTTTGGCGGTAGCTGTCGCTGACAGGGATGCTCACGCGGTGGTTGATCAAGCAACGTTTGAGTTGGCGTTGCAGCGCGGCGTGGATCGAGCTTGTGAGGCAATCGATTCTGGTGCCGCACTTGCCACGCTTGAGGCGTGGAGAGCTGCGACGACTGTTTCGGTGTAGCGAATCACGTGGGGTGAGCTGAGCGTGCGTGCTTAGTTCACTCCACGTGTTCGATAAACCGATGCACATGGGCTCCTGCTCCGCCGACTGGGCAGGTCCAGGTTCCTTCTATCTCCACTAGTCGTGTTCCTTCGGTGGTGAGCCAGTGAAGGATGATGGTGATTTCTTCGGCTAGCGCTGACCCCAAACCGTTGGTAGGTGCGGGGATGTGCGCGGCGGTGGCCACCATGGCCTCGATGTAGGGCATGGGGTCGGCTCGGGGTGGTGAAACGGTGGTTCCTGCGACATGCCCGTGGCGGATGCACGCGAATTCCCAGCCTCCGGCGGGGCGTCTGCGGCCAGCGACGATGTGGGGTATGGCGGCGAAGGTGAGTGCTTCTTGGGCGCGCTGGGCGCCGCGCATGAGGGCGTGAGCCCTGTCACGGGCAGTTGCGGCATCTTCGAACCGTTCACACAGTGACAGGGTGACCATGTGGTGGGCGAGTTTGTCGGCGACTGCGGTGGCGTCGCCGCGCAGTGCGGCGCGTGCGTCCGCAGCGATGCGGGAGTAGTCGGTGTGGCTTTGGGAACCGTCGCAGGGGGCGCCGCAGCGGCCTATGTCGGCTAGGGCGCATCGGTGTGTGTGTCGGGTGGGGGAGAGTCGGTCTGTGCATCTGCGCAGGGGTAGGGAGTCGTTGAGGGCGTCCAAAGCGTCGCGGGCTCGTTGGTGTGAGGAGAAGGGGCCAGCGTATGTGGCGGCGTCGTCGCGGACGGCTCGCACGATTGATAGGCGCGGGAAAGGCTCGTTGGTGAGTTTTACCCACGGGGCGTTGTGGGGTCGGGTGGATCTGCGGTTGTAGGGAGGGTTGTGCTCAGCGATAAGTCGCAGTTCGCGTACCTGTGCTTCGAGGATGGTGTGGCAGACGATAGGGGTGACGCATGCGGCGATGTTGATCATGTCGCGGATGCGTGAGCGGTTTTCCGAGGAGGTGAAGTAGGAGCGGACACGGCGGCGAATGTCTACGGATGTGCCGACATATAGCACCCGGTCAGAGTTGTCTTTGAAGATATACACCCCAGGAGCTGAGGGGAGGTTGTCGGCGAGGTTACGTTTGCGTTGTTGTGCTGGGGTGACTGTGGTGGAGAAGGTGTCGAGTTCTTCGAGGGTGGTGACGCCGTGGCCTGCTACACGGGCGATGAGCGCGTGGAGGACATCGACGGTGGCTTTGGCGTCGTCGAGGGCTCGGTGGTTGGGGGTGGTCTCGGTGGAGAAGAGGTGGGCGAGGGTGCCGAGTTTGTGGTTGGGGGCTTCGTCTCGGGAGACGAGCTTGCGTGCCAGGGGCAGGGTGTCGACGACGTGGTTGTTGCCCCAGGTGAGGTTGAGTCGTTCAGTGGCGGCTTTGAGGAATCCGATATCAAAGGGGGCGTTGTGGGCCACGAGCACTGCGTCTGCGGCGAATTCTAGGAATGCAGGGACGGCGATGTGTTCTTCGGGGGCTTGGGCGACCATCGCGTCAGTGATTCCGGTGAGGACGGCGATGAACGGTGGGATGGGGATGGTGGGGTTGACCAGTGTTTGGAATTCGCCAGTGATTTCTCCGCCACAGATTTTGACGGCGCCGATCTCGGTTATTCGTCCGCTGGCTGCGTTGCTGCCGGTTGTTTCGAGGTCGACTACCACGAACGTGACTTGTGACAACGGTGTGCCCAGTTCGTCGAGAGTCCCCTGGATGGCGTGCATTTCGTGACCCTAACGTCTACGACTGACAAGGTTTGTGGGCGTGGTGGGGAGTTCACAGCTGAGCCGCTCTCGTTTGCCTATGCGGGCGGTGAGAGCGGCTCGTCGGTGCTGAGGGCTACCTGTTAGTTGCGTGGCTCAGCGTAGAGGGCTTCTACTTCGCGGGCTCTTTTCTTTAGGACGACTTCGCGTTTGACCTTCAAGGAAGGTGTGAGCATGCCGTTGTCTTCGGTGAAGTCTTCTTTGACGAGGCGGAATTTTCGCACGGATTCGGCTCGGCTGACGCCTTTGTTCGCGCGGTCGACTGCAAGCTGGATGCGCTCTTTGACAAACTCGTCTTGGAGGGCTTTTTCGAGGGTGAGGTCAGGCATGTCGTGTGCTTTACCCCAAGCAGGGATCATGTCTGCGTCCAACGTGATGAGAGCAGCGACGAAGGGGCGCTGGTCACCGACCACCATGACTTGGGAGACGAGAGGATGTGACCTGATTGCCTCTTCCAGAGGTGCTGGATAGACGTTTTTCCCGCCTGCGGTGACGATGATTTCTTTGGATCGGCCGGTGATGTACAGGCACCCGTCGGAGTCCAGGCTGCCTAGGTCGCCGGTACGGAACCAGCCGTCGGGGGTGAACGCCTGCGCGGTGGCTTTTTCGTCGCCGTCGTATCCGTGGAACACTCCAGGGCCGGTTACTTGGATTTCTCCGTCGTCAGCGATGCGCACTGATGTTCCGGGCATGGGGCGGCCGACGCTGCCGATACGGTGCAGGGCGGGGTTACAGGCGCTGATTGGTGCGGTGGTTTCAGTGAGCCCGTAACCCTCGTAGATGTCCACGCCCATGCCGCGGAAGAAATGCCCTAGCCGGGAACCTAGGGGCGCTCCTCCGCTGACGGAATTGCGGATTCGCCCACCCATGGCTTCACGCATTTTGGAGTACACGAGCACGTCGAACAGTTTGTGCTGCAGCCGCAATGGTGCAGGGATGCGGCCTTTGTCGATTGCTCGGCTGTAGGCGATCGCGACGCGGGTGGCCAAGGTGAAGAGGCCTCGGTGGCCTTGTGCGGAAAGTTTGCTGTTGGTGGCGTTGTAAACCTTCTCGAATACTCGTGGTACGCCAAGGATGAAGGTGGGTTTGAACGACTGCAGGTCGTCCATGAGGTTTTTCACATCGGGGGCGTGGGCGGTGCGCATCCGAGCGGAGATCGCGGCTACGGAGATAACACGCTGGAGCACGTGCGCCAGTGGCAAGAACATCAGCATGGCAGCGTCTTCGGCGAACAGGATTTCGGCGAAGACTTCACGGATTGACTCGGTGAGTTCAATGAAGTTGGCGTGGCTGAGGGGGCAGGCTTTGGGGGTTCCGGTGGTTCCGGAGGTGTACATGATCGTGGCCGGCGAATCGGGAGTGAGATGTTCGCGGGAGGCGCGCAGGGTCTCTTCGTCGGTCTGGTCTGCGCGGCTAATGATCATGTCGACGTCGCCGCCTTCGATCTGCCACACGTGTTGCAGGGCGGGGAGCCGATCACGCACGGAGTCCACTGTTGCTTCGTGTTCGAATGTTTCAACGAACACGGCGGTGGTTTCGCTGTGCCCCAGGATGTGGGCTACCTGGTCGGCGGAGGAGGTTTCGTAGATCGGGACAGTTACTGCGCCGATGCGCCAGCAGGCCAGATCGATGAGAGTCCACTCGAAGCGAGTGCGGCTCATGATGCCTACGCGGTCTCCAGGCTTGATACCTGAGGCAAGCAGACCGCGGGCGGTGGCTTCCATGCGGTCGTGAGCTTGTTGCACGGTCAGCGGTTCCCAGAGGTGGTCATTGCTGGCCATGTTTTTGATGTCGAAGAGGATGTGTTGTGGGTCCTCGTCCGCCTGCACGGTGAGCAGGTCCGCGAGTGTGCTGTAGGGAAGCGGTTGGTGCTCCGGGCTAGGGACGTGGATTTCCTTCATCGTGGCCTTCCGGCAAGAGAGGGGACGGGCTACGTCGCGGTGCGGACGAGCCGAGGGTGCCGTTAGTGTTTCATGACCTTTCGGTGTTGTGCGCCACGACTGTTTATTGGAGGGGGTTGATTATCGCCAGGTGGGCTGTAGGGGTGAGAATGGCGCGGCCGGGCACTCCTGGTGGGTAAGTGTGTGATGTCGAAGGTCTGCGGAAGGGGTTATGCCAGATGAGTGAGTGTTTGGCCGTAGGTATCGATATCGGCGGTACCAAGGTTTCCGGTGGGGTTGTGGGTGAGGATGGCCGGATTTTGCGGCGTTCGCGGCGGCACACACCAGATCGGTCAAAAAGTCCGCGCGTAGTTGAAGACACCATCGTGGCTGTGGTTGATGAGCTGACTGATGGGCTAGAAGTTTCGGCGGTCGGTATCGGCGCTGCTGGTTTTGTGTCGGTGGATGGAGCCCGGGTCGTTTTTGCGCCACATTTGTCGTGGCGGAATGAGCCATTGCGGGATTCTTTAGCGCAGCGCTTGGGGATGCGGGTCCATGTGGAGAACGACGCTAATGCGGCATTGTGGGCGGAATACCGCTTTGGGTGCGCTGCGGGAGAGTCGCACGTCGTGATGATCACGTTGGGCACTGGTATCGGGGGAGGTTTGCTTGAAGAGGGCGGGCTACGCCGGGGTCGGTACGGCATTGCGGGTGAGTATGGGCATATGCAGGTGGTTCCGGATGGACGGCGTTGTGAATGCGGCAACCGTGGCTGTTGGGAGCAGTACTCCTCGGGCAATGCGTTGGTGCGTGAGGCAAAAGCATTGATCGAGAACGAGTCGCCAATGAGTGTGGAGTTGGCTGCACGCGTGCAGGAGGCAGGCGGGGTGCTGACTGGGCCGCTGGTGACGGAAGCGGCGCGCAACGGTGACGCTACTGCGGTGGAGCTACTCGCCGAGGTAGGGCAATGGTTAGGGGTGGGGATGGCCAACCTCGCTGCCGCGATAGATCCGGGACTGTTTGTTGTGGGAGGCGGTGTGAGCGCCGCGGGGGATCTTCTCGTGAAACCAGCGCGGGAGATGTTCGCTAAAAAGTTGACTGGCCGGGGGTACCGGCCGGTGGCCAAAGTGGTTGCGGCTGCGTTGGGTAATGACGCTGGTTTGATCGGTGCTGCAGATTTAGCGCGATCAGAAGCACAGAGCTAATCCCGTGAAGGCTTAGACGACAGCGCCGTCGTTGCGGTCTTCTTCTTCAGGGTCTCGACGGGCAGGAAGCCGAGAAACCATGAGACCGAAGCCCACAAACGTGCCAACCACTGCAAGCCAGAACAGATACCGAGGCGCCCCCGGAGCGAACACGACAAGAACGATCAGCATCAGCGGCCCCCCGACCATTCCCAGCACCGCGCCCCACAAGGTTGGGTTGTGGAAATGGAAAGGATTTTCCGGGTTCGGGGGGATGAACTCTTCTTCGCCCTCTTCGGCAGGGGTGTATGTTCGCCACCCGCGAGGAAGGTCTACTCGTGAACCGAAAACTTCTTGCGGAGTTGCAGGGCGGCGCACGCCTGCACCTGGTTCCTCGCCCTGCGCGGAGTTGTCCTGATGAGCGGAAGATTCCGGCGTGGGGGGTTTCTGGTCGGCTACTTGATCCCAGTTCGCGATGATCCTAGCGAACGCAGCATCGATCCCGTCCTTGTCATCGCCGTGTGAGCCGGGGCGCGGAGTGTCCATGCGCGACATCGGATTAGCCTTTCTGACTCAACGGTGCACACCGGTGAGACCGCAACACTGCCGCAGCGACACCCACCGGGCCGCAGGCATACCCAACGGCTAAAACAAGTGTGGCACGTGGCGCAGAAACGAACCGAGATCGCACATAGCGTGTGGGGCGGACCAAGCTCCCGTAAAGTGACCCAGGCGCGTACCCGATGCAGCTACCGCGGCCTCTTCGCACCAGAGCGGACAGCTAAGCCAAACGCGTTGTGATGAAGCACCCAGCCGCCCACACGGGGTGCCATAGGGGAGGACCTACGTTGCTGTACTGGACACTGAAGCGACTGCTCGGACCGGTGTTGCGCACTGCGTTCCGCATGAAGGTGCACGGGTTGGAGAAAGTCCCCACCCAAGGCCCAGCAATCCTGGCGAGCAATCACTTGTCCTTCTCGGACTCAATCTTTCTCCCCGTGGCACTTCCACGCCGAATCACATTCCCAGCCAAGCTTGAATACTTCACCCAGCCCGGTCTGGTCGGTGCCATAAAAAGAGGTTTCTTCACCGGTGTAGGGCAAATCCCCATTGATCGCTCCGGTGGTCCCAAAAGTGCTGCCGCTCTCGAAGCAGGACTGGAAGTTCTTAGCCGAGACGAACTCTTCGGTATTTACCCAGAAGGTACCCGCTCACCCGATGGGCGCCTTTACAAAGGAAAAACAGGCATGGTCCGGATGGCTATGCGCGCTGGCGTGCCAATCATTCCAGTAGCCATGATAGGCACTGATATCGCGCAACCCACCGGCCAAAAAATTCCCAAACTCGTTCCCATCGAAGTGCGTTTCGGTGACCCGATTCACCTCGACCATCTTGTCGGAAAAGAAGATGACCAAGCTCTTATTCGTGCCGCAACAGATCAGGTCATGCAGGCGTTAGCGGACCTTTCCGGGCAGGAATATGTCCACGAATACGCCGCTGATCGGAAAAAATTTTTGCAGGAGCAAGCCGCGCGCAGCGGGCCAAAAGATAGCAGCCCCGCAGCGAATTAAGCGTTTTCCGTGCAGCTGTTCCTTCTGCGGTAAGGGCAGGTAGAGCGGATGTGGTGATCGTATCCCAGCAGTTGGGTGATGTGGCCATGGGTGCGTCGTACTCTTGGGCATGTGACTTCTGCTTCGCCTCTGACCTGGCCCAATCTGCCAGCACGTCAGCAACCGATTTGGCCAGACAAGGCCGCGCTCGCTGACGCTTCGGCACGGCTGGCCAGTTTCCCGCCCCTTGTATTTGCAGGTGAGGCGGACATTCTGCGTTCTCGTATTGCACAGGCTGCGCAAGGCAAAGCATTCATGCTCATGGGTGGTGACTGCGCGGAGACTTTCGCTTCAGCAACCGCTGACAATATTCGTGACCGGGTTAAAACTATTCTGCAAATGGCAGCGGTTTTGACGTATGGCGCGAGTATGCCAGTGGTGAAAATTGGTCGTATTGCGGGGCAATATGCGAAACCGCGGAGCAAAGACAGTGAGACGCGGGACGGGGTCACTCTTCCTTCGTACCGTGGTGATTTGGTTAATGACTTCGCTTTCACTGAGCAGGCACGAACCCCTGACCCTCACCGGCTCGTTGAGGCCTATCACGCCAGTGCCTCAACGCTGAATCTTGTTCGTGCTTTCACGCAGGGTGGTTTCGCTGATCTGCGCTATGTGCACGAGTGGAACAAAGGGTTTGTTAAATCTTCCGCCAACAGCAAATACGAACGGATTGCGCACGATATCGATAAAGCCATGCGCTTCATGGTGGCGTGCGGTGTTGATTTCGACGCGCTGAAAGCCGTCGATGTGTGGGCCAGCCACGAGGCTCTCGTCCTTGACTACGAGAAACCATTGACACGCATTGATTCTCGTACGGGAAAGCCTTACGCCACGTCAGGGCATTTTGTGTGGGTGGGTGAGCGGACCAGGGACATTGATGGCGCTCACATTGACTTCATCTCTCGAATAACTAATCCGGTAGGAATGAAAGTTGGCCCATCCGCGGATGTAAAAGACATCCTCGCCATCGCTGAAAAAGTGAACCCGACTAACGCCCCTGGGCGCCTGACCCTCATCACGCGGATGGGAGCAAAAACTATCCGCGAAAAACTCCCACCGATATTGGCTGGAGTGAAAGAAGCAGGGGCATGCATTACGTGGGTCTGTGACCCTATGCACGGCAACACATTCGAGTCTTCTACGGGGTTCAAAACACGCAGATTCGAAGACATTGTCGAAGAGGTCCGTGGATTCTTTGACGCCCACCGAGACGTAGGAACTGTTCCAGGCGGCATTCACCTAGAACTGACCGGCAATGACGTCACCGAGTGCCTAGGCGGCACGTTCAAGGTGGACGATCTCGATCTCGAACGGCGATACGAAACCCTCTGTGACCCGCGACTTAACCACCAGCAGAGTCTTGAGATGGCTTTCGTCATTGCCGAAATCCTGTCCGAACAGAGTAGAACAGGTGAAGAACTTCTTCACCGAGCTTAAGCAAACGGCACGGTCGCGAACGGAATCCTTGAACGGGACGAGAACGTATGGGCCATGGCGATGTGACGGGTACTGGTAGAGGCGAGGAATGTAATGGGCCCCAACGCGCCAGCGCTCGTCACTATGGCCCTGTGCCCCGCCTAGATATAAACAGGTGGCGATTAGCTATCACTGGCGCCACCTGTGAAGGCATGTATTGCTACACATGGGACGACATACTCGACATGCCCATGATCGACGTGCCTGGAACGATCCACTGTGCTCAACAAGGCCGAGGTATTACCCAGATCTGGCGGGGAGTACCCACTTCACACCTGCTGAGCATCGCTCCGCCAGACCCCAAGGCCACCCACGCTTTAGCTGCTGCGGCGTACGGCTTTTCCAGCACTCTTCGTTTACGTGACCTCAATCATCCGGAAACGATTCTGGCCACGTGCGTTGATGGAGTTCCCTTGACGCCTCAGCACGGAGCCCCCTTGCGCTTATTCGCGCCGCACCTGTTCGGGTGGAAAAGCGTGAAATGGCTGCTGGAGATCAGCTACCTCACGGCGCCAGAACCAGGATTCTGGGAATGCCGTGGCTATCACATGGTGGGGAAAGTCAGTGATGGCCACATTTACGCTCACCAAGAGTGACCTCACAGTCACACCACATACACCTTGATGACGCTGCCACGCGGCACTGCTGTGCCCGGAGCTGGGTCGGTGCTGCGGACAGTGTCAAACAAGCCACCAACGACTTTTTCTGCCTGCATCGCAAGCCCAGCTGACTCCAAAGCATTCCGCGCGTCAGCCTCAGACATGCCAGAGACATCCGGAACGTTGACGACGTCTGGTCCCTTACTGACAACGATCTCTACCGTGTCGCCGCGGTGCAGCTTGCCGCCGGATGGAGACTGCCGGAGTACAGCATTAGGCGGGACACGGTCAGAGAATTCTTTACCGGTCACGCGCACGCGCAGGCCACGCCGTTCCAGTTCAGCAGTGGCATCAGAGAGGCTACGGCCGGTGAAGTCATCAACGCTGATTGGTTCTCGGCCACGGCTAACAACGACGCTGACCTCGGTCCCTGGGCGCAGCGATGTGCCCGCAGCAGGTTTGGAACTAATCACGGTCCCGGCGGGTACTTTTTCGTTCCACTCTTTTGTGCGCTTACCCAAAACGAGGTGATTTTGCTCAAGGAGTTTGGCAGCTGCATCCGGTGTTGATCCGGCGAGCTCGGGAACGTTGTACCGTTCCGGTCCCCCTGAAATGATGAGGGTCACCGGATCTTGGCGGTGAGTTGCTGTGCCGGCAGGTGGTTCAGTGCGAATGACGCTGCCACTAGGCACTGTCTCTGAATATTCTTGGGTCACGGTGGACTCAAGACCCAAACCATTAAGCGCGGCTTCGGCATCTTTACGAGTCACGCCAGCAAGGGTGGGGATGTCTACTGCTCCGCCAGGTCCTGCGGTGAAGAACCAAGACCCAGTGCTAATGACAGCGACCAAAACAGCCGCGACGATCCCGGCCTGGATGCGTCGCTTCGTGTTTTTGGGGCGCGTAGCGCGGGCAGATTTCGCTGCTGCGGGTTTTTTCTTCCAGCCCTTTTTCTTTTTTGGGTTTTTTTCTTCAGATGCTGATGGGGGAGTGATAACAGGTAGCTTGCGGGTTTCTGGGGAGCCGATGACAGCCAAGCTTTGCGTGGCGTCACTGACGTACTTCTGGGTGGAGTCGTGCGGGGCGGGAGTTTCCTGTGCTGCGGGGCGCTCCAGCGCTGCGGGAGGAAGACGGTCTAGTTCTTCGTCGGTGAGTCCCTGATGTACTTCACGTGCCCTATCACGGAACTCGGCGGCGTCCGCAGGGCGCAAAAGATGATTGGTGGCAGTGGCGGCTGCGACGAGCTCAACTAGTGTCGCTGGAAGTTCGGCATCGATAGCGGCTATGTCAGCTGAAGTGGCCCCTTCGGGGGGGCCGTCATTGTCGTAGGCAGGCTTACCAGTCAGCATCTCAGCCAAAACCAGACCGGCAGCGTAGACATCTGTGCGCGGGTCACTGACACCGCCGACGCGCTGCTCGGGGGCAGCGTAAGCAAGGGTGATGTATCCGGCTGCTGCTGCTCCTACTGCAGCAGCCAAACCGAAGTCAGTGACTTTAACGATGCCGTCATGACGAATCATCACATTGCTGGGTGTGATGTCGCGGTGCACGATTCCGAGTTTGTGCGCTGCTGATAGCCCAGCGAGGATGCCGTCCAATGTTTTGAGGGCTTCACGAGGAGTGAAGGCACCTAGCTCGTGTAGACGCGCCCGCAAGGTGGTTCCCCGCAGAAATTCCATGGTCAAGAAAACGAGGTCACCGTCGTCTCCTTGATCGAGCACGGCGACGACGTGTGGATCATCCAGTCGGGCGATGGATTGGGCTTCGTGTCGGAAAGAAGCTACTCGCTCAGGATCTTGAGCCAGGTTGGGGTGCATGATTTTCAGCGCCACTTCACGACTGAGACGTTCGTCGCGAGCCACATAGACGGCAGCCATACCGCCATCGGCGATGTGGCGCAGCACCGTGTAACGACCGTCCAAGACCTTACCCGTCACGTCCCCCACTGCGTCCATTGCTCCAGTCTAAGAGGACGTCTAGTCAGGTGAGTCCATCCACATTTGTCTGTAGGTGGCAGTCTTGATCTTGTGAACGACGAACTGAACGTATCGAGCCAACCACAGGACTCGACGCCGCAGCCGAGTGACGAGCAGAAGCGTCGCGCGGCAGCTTTGGAAGAACTCGTGGACGCGTGGGTGAGCATCCCCGAACTTGCCGAAATGCAGGGGCTGCGCTTGAACGACGTGCGCAGGCAGCTCAAGGACGGCGACCTTGTGGGCATTCGCCGTACAGAGAGCAACGCGGTCTATGTTCCAGCGAGATTCCTCGTGGACAACGCGCCTGCGCCCAGGCTGAAAGGGACCGTCACAGTCTTGCGTGATGGTGGGATGTCTGACGAGGAACTACTCGAATGGCTTTTCACCCCAGATGCCACGCTCCCTGGCGGTGGCAGCGCAATGGATGCCTTTGATGCTGGTTTCGTCACCGAGGTGCGTCGCCGCGCGATGGAAAGCGCTTTGTAAGAGGCGTATCGAACTTTGTGAAAGGGCGGGGTCAGTCATATGCCCCGCCCTTTCACGTGCACTCAGGTGTTGCGCTCAGTGGCGACGTGGATGAGTTCGGCTAGTTCTGCTTTGCCTTCGACGGTGAGTTCTGTAGTTGCAGCGAGCGCCTCGTGGGCGGTTTGGGCCCCGGCACGAATCATGGTTTCGTGGCGTTCCATCGCGCCGGTGGTGATGAAGATTTCACGGGCTCGTTCTACTTGCTCGCTGGTGAGGTTTTCTTCACCAATAAGCGAGGCGAGAAAGTGTGTTTCTTCTGGAGAGGCTGCATCGAGCGCGAGGGCTAGTAGTACGGTCCGTTTTCCTTCGCGTAGGTCGTCTCCGGCTGGTTTTCCGGTCGTTTCAGGATTCCCGAAAACGCCGAGGACGTCGTCACGTAGTTGGAATGCTTCACCGACGGCTAGGCCATAGCGGGATAGGAGTTCTCGGTCAGTGGGGTTGATGCCTGCGGCGTCAGCACCGATGAGGGCGGGTTGTTCGATGGAGTATTTCGCGCTTTTGAACTGAACGACTTTGCGGGCTTGTTCGATGCGTTCGGCTGTGCTGATGTTTTTCCAGCCACGGTTTGAGATGACGAATTCGAGCCATTGTCCTGCCATGAGTTGGCTACGCATGGTGTTGAATTCGATACGGGCTCGGTTGAGTTCCTCAAGGGGTAGTCCGCTGTCGAGGAAAAGTTGTTCGCTGGCGACTAGGCATAGATCACCTGCTAGTACTGCGCCGGAGAGCCCGAACCGCTCAGGGGAGCGCTCCCAGCCGGCTTCGCGGTGGGCTTGGGCGAAAGCGACATGGGCTGCAGGGGCTCCGCGGCGTACGGCACTGTCATCCATGACGTCGTCATGGATGAGTGCTGCGCCTTGGAAAAACTCCAGAGCTGCTCCGACGCGTACAGCTGCGTGGTCATGTGTGCCTCCTGCTGCTTTATATGCCTGGTAGCAGAAGAGAGCACGAAAGCGTTTTCCGCCTGACAGTAGCTGCGCGATGGCGTCGAGGAGTTGATCGGTTTCCGGGCCGACAGGTGTCACGAGGGCTCGCTGCTCCGACAAGGCGGAGTCGATTGCCTGTTGTACTTCGTGGCGGAAATCGGCCAGGGGAAGGGAAGAGTTCAACGGGTCCTCCAGAGCGGGTGGTCCGTTCCAGCCTAGTGCTTGTATGCACTCTCGAGCGTTGCTGGCTAGGTGTGTTACGTCTGGCAGTGCCGACGGGTGCCAGCGGCACACCACCCATCGTGCCGTGCTACAGGCACCCGAGTGCATGGCGGCGGATGGGGTTTGGGTAAGGACCGTGGGAGGCTACCAGGCAGGTAGGCGACCACATCGTTCTGAGGTCACTTTCCGAAAATAGCAGCGATTCTGGTGGGTTATCGAAAGCGCGGCGATGATGAAGAGTTTCTGTCAGTTTGTTTTCCCCACGGCGTGGAGCAGGGATTGAAATCAAGAGGAACCTGGGCTGATTAACAGGTGAAACAGAATTGTTTTTGTTCTTCTCATTAGGGGTTTATGTGGTGACTTAATTGTATTATTGCAAGTAGCACGCCCTGGTGTTCTGCTCTGCTTGTATTTGGTTTTACTTTGATCTTCGAGAAGTTCACATTTCAGCTGTCTTTTCGAGTATTACGACAGGTGCATGCGAGAAAGAAAATGTATCTACGCCGCACCCTCCAGCCTGTAGCCCTGGCTATTAAGGCCACCAGCCACGAAAGACCTCACAATGGCTCCACGAACCGCCACCAGAAAACGCAGCACAGCCAGCAACACCGCCGCCCTGGATCTACTGGCCAAAGCCCACAGCATCTGCACTCGAACGCTCAATGCACAAACAGCACCCGAACGCTACGTCGACGCCCATCTGGCGGCATTGCGCGCCGCGGGAGCAATTGTGGCCGCCAAGCTGGGCACTCCCGCGCCCAGAGGAGCCTGGGCCGCTGTTGCTGAGCTTGCTCCCGAACTCAGTGACTGGTCTATCTATTTCGCCCGCGCAACCACACGCAGACAACGCATCGAAAACGGCCTGTGGGAACCCAGCGACGATGAAGCAGCCTCGTTTGTTGAGGCAGCAAAAACATTCGTCGACCTCACAGCAGCTGTCCTCGGAGTGCCTTTAACTCCTGCTAGTCCCATCAGCCAATACCACTAGGCCACCACGAACAGACGGCCATGAACAACGCATGGAACGTATGGTGAGCAATGGGTTTTGATACCCATGCAATCCATCTCAGGAAGGAGCCTGCCCATGGCCGAAGAAGCGAGTGAACTCACCCCCCTCGGCGAAAGCCCTGCTCGCTCTAGCGCAGTCTGGGAGGCTGTCACTGCATCCTTGCGCTCACGAGCCCAGGCCGTAGGGCGGCCACTACGGATCCTTGATTTTGGTGGAGGAGCCGGTGGGTTAGCTGTGCCGCTAGCGCGGCGAGGGTATGAGATCACTGTTGTTGACCCCAGCCCCAACGCTTTGGCGTCCCTGACTCAACGCGCACAGGAAGTTGGTGGATTAGAGAACATCACCGCTGTTCAAGGCGACGTGGATTCCTTGAGCCAAATTGTGCCCGCAGCGGGAGTGGATGCGGTGTTGTGCCACGGTGTCCTAGAGCACGTGGAGGCCCCTGCCGATGCTGTTGCCGAGCTTGCGCGTGTGCTCACCCATGGCGGGGTACTCAGTCTGACAGTGGCACAGCGAGTGGGCGCAGTGATGTCGCGGGCGCTGAGTGGTCGTTTCGAGCAAGCTCGGCAGGTGTTGCTCAGTGAAGATGGGCGTTGGGGTGAAAAGGATCCGTTGCGTCGTCGTTTCGATGCTGCAGAGATTGCTGAACTGCTCGCAGGTAGCGGTTTGGAAATCGTGGATGCAGAGGGCGTGCGCGTGTTTGAGGGGCTTGTGCCAGCCGCTTTGGTTTCCAGTGATGCTGAGCGTGAGTCACTACGGGCGCTGGAGCGTGCCGTGGCGGGGCATCCGGCATCGGCGCATTTGGCGCACATTGGGGCGTCTTTGCACGTGTTGGCGAGCAAAGCTGCGATTGATTCGGGGCAGTGATTTTGATGGTGCTGTGCTTGCTGTGTGCATAGGTGCAGTGGTGAGTTGTGGTTGTGTCGTGTCGGGGTGCTCACGGTGAGTAGACGACGTTTTCCGGTCCCGGCGCGGCACAGCCACAGCCCTGTTGATGACACTGGCTGCGTCATTCTGCATGTCGACATGGATGCGTTTTATGCCTCGGTCACGTTGCTGGATCACCCGCACTTGATAGGTAAGCCGGTGATCATCGGGGGTGGGACGCGAGGGGTGGTTTTATCTGCCACGTATGAGGCGCGAGCTTTTGGGGTGGCCTCGGCGATGCCGATGTCACGCGCGGTGCGGCTGTGTCCGCAGGCAGTGGTATTGCCGCCTCAGCATGAGCGGTATCGGGCGGTTTCGGCTGCGGTGATGGAAACGTTCGCGACGGTGACGCCTGTGATTGAGCCGTTGTCGTTGGATGAGGCGTTTTTGGATGTGTCGGGTGCGGTGCGCAGGTTGGGTTCACCGGCGGTCATCGCCGAGCAGATCCGGGCAGCGATTTTTGCTGAGCAGGGCATCACATGCTCGGTAGGGGTGGCGTCGACAAAGTTTGTGGCGAAGATTGCCTCGGGAATGGCTAAGCCGGACGGCATGTTGGTGGTTCCGGCGGCGGAGATGGTCGAGTTTGTACAGCAGTTGCCGGTGGGGGCGTTGTGGGGTGTAGGGGATAAAACTGAGGAGCATTTGCATCGGTTGGGGTTGCGGTACGTCTCGGATATCGCCACTACATCGGTATCGACGCTGCGGCACGCATTGGGTGCTACCGGTGAGCATTTGTATGCGATGGCTTGGGGTAAAGATCCGCGTGTGGTGACCCCTGAACGGGTGGAGAAGAGTATCGGGGCGGATCAAACTTTTGAGCACGATATTGATGATGTGGCTGAGTTGCAGCGGCGGTTGTTGGCGATGTGTGAAAAGACCGCTGCTCGCGCTAGGGCGGCAGGGATGGTGGGGCGAACGATTACGTTGCGGGTGCGTTTTTCAGATTTCACGACGGTGACTAGGTCGGTGACTGTGCAGGAGCACACTGATGTGGGTCGGGAAATTTTTCTTCAGGCGCGAGGTTTGTTCGACAACCTTGGTGTGCAGGGAATGCGGGTGCGGTTGGTGGGGGTGCGGTTGGAAGGTCTGGTGCGTCGTGCTGAGGTTGCGGTGCAGCGGGATCTGTTCGCGCCAGAGCAAGGGTGGCGTGAGGCAGAGGTGGCAGTAGATGCGGTGAGTGCACGATTTGGTCAGGGGATTGTTCGGCCGGCGAGTTTGTTGAAACGTGACCTTGGCGAGGATGGGATGAGGCTGCGTGAGTGAGGTGGGTCACGCGGTTGGGTGGCTGATGGAGAGGGTGGGACGCAACCCGCGGCCTAATCCCTGGTAAAAACTGTGGCCCGACACCTATTCTGGTGTTCAGCCCTGTCTATGGGGTGCGGGTTTTTGGAGTTGTTGTGGTGCGTCCCCGGTGTGGGGCGGTCGGTGGTTTGTTGGTCGAGGAGGTTGCGATGCCCCTGTCCGAGAACGAGCAGAAGATGCTCGATCAGATGGAGCGCGCCCTGTATGCGGAGGATCCGCGGTTTGCGTCGTCTATGCGTGGTGGGGTGGCCGGGGGGTCGTCTCGTCAGCGGGTGGTGGTTGGTTGTGTGGGAGCAGTGGTGGGTTTGGGGTTGGTTTTGGGTGGTGTTGCCGGGAACCTGATTTGGCTTGGTGTGGTGGGTTTTGTTGCGATGGTGGGTGGTATGGCCTGGGCTTTCACGCCAGCGACATTGAAGCGTAAGCAGGCAGAGTCTGCGCCGAGGCGAGGTTTTTCTGGGCGTTCTGCTGGGGGGCGTCGTGCTTCGTCATCGGGGTCGTTCTCGCAGCGTTTGGAGCAGCGGTGGGAGCGGCGTCGTCGGGAGAACGGTTTTTGATCTGCGGCGTGGTGTGCTGCTGAAAAAAGTTTTTCCATGTGTGGGGGGGAGCTACCAATTTTGGTAGCTCCCCCCCACACATGGAGTTGTTGTTGGGCTGGTGGTTAGCTCGTGTGGAGACGTTCAGTCTCGTCGTGGATGGTGGCGTCTATCTCGGTGAGTCGGTCGGCGTGTTCGCGTGCGTGGTGGGCGCAGAACAGCAGTTCGCCGCCGCTGCGCAGGGTTGCTCGTACGTATGCTTGTGCTCCGCACCGGTCGCAGCGGTCGGCCGAGGTCATCGGTGTCAAAACAGCGGTAGTCACGTCAGCCCTACTCCGTCCATTCAGGACGCCTGCCGGGATGCCGGTGGCGTCGTTGTCGAAACTCCGTCGATTCGCTTGGGTGTGTTGCTGTCGACGTCAGTGTCGGGAGGACTCATCCGTGCGATGAGGAGTTCCTTTCGCCGTCTTTAACAGTCAATCACGCCAAATCCTTCCCGGTTTGTCACCGTTGTCTGCAAGTGTTTGTGAGCTGTGTGCGGTGGTTGCCGAGCAGCGGGGTGGGCGTGAGATCTTCGAGCCTCATCGGCCCTGACGGTAGCCTCGTGAGGAATCGTCTCCGTCTGGGTGGGTTTTGGGCCGCTCGGTGGGGTGTGTTTTGGTGAATTGCGTGGTGCTTCGGCTGGTTTGGTCGGGTGTCCGCTGGATGGAAGTAGGTGTGTGGTAGTGGCCGCAGCTGGTGCGAAGAACGGTAAGTCGGGAGAGCCGGCGGGGTATACGGCGCGGCATTTGCAGGTTCTGGAGGGGCTGGAAGCTGTTCGTAAGCGCCCGGGGATGTACATCGGGTCTACGGACTCGCGGGGGTTGATGCATTGTTTGTGGGAGATCATCGACAACTCGGTGGATGAGGCACTGGGTGGTCATGGTGATTCGATTGAGGTGGTGTTGCGGCCGGATGGGTGTGTAGAGGTTCGTGACTATGGGCGTGGTATTCCGGTGGATGTGGAGCCGCGGACGGGGCTGTCCGGGCTGGAGGTGGTGTTCACCAAGCTGCATGCCGGTGGCAAGTTTGGTGGCGGTTCATACACGGCTTCGGGTGGTTTGCATGGTGTGGGTGCGTCGGTGGTGAATGCGCTCTCGGAGCGGCTGGATGTGCAGGTGGATCGTGGCGGGAAGACGTATCAGATGTCATTCCGTCGGGGAGTGCCAGGGGTGTTTGATGATGCTGATCCGGGTAATCCGCGTCCGGATGCGCCGTTTACTGCCTATGAGGAGCCCACGCCTCCCCCGGTGGTGGGTAAGGCTAAGCGTGGTGTGACTGGTACGCGGGTGCGGTATTGGGTGGATCGACAGATTTTCTTGTCGACGGCGCAGTTCTCGTATGAGGATTTGGCTGGTCGTGCGCGGCAGACAAGTTTTTTGATCCCGGGGTTGGGGATTGTGGTACGCGATGAGCGTGGTTTGCCGGGGACGCCGGGGGAGAGCGGCCCGGTGGAGGAGCGGTTCCAGCATGAGGGTGGGATTGCTGAGTTTGTGGAGTTTTTGGCTACGGATCAGCCGGTGAGTGATGTGTGGCGGTTGCAGGGGCACGGTACGTTTACCGAGCGGGTGCCTGTGTTGGATGAGTCGGGGCATATGACGCCTACGGATGTGCAGCGTGATTGCGATGTGGATGTGGCGCTGCGGTGGGGGGATGGGTATGAGACGAAAGTGCGTACGTTCGTCAACATCATTGCGACCCCCAAGGGGGGGACGCATTTGGCTGGTTTTGAGGCCGGGGTGTTGAAGTGTGTGCGTAAGCAGGTGGAGGCACGTTCTCGTGCGTTGCGTCCTGGCAGTGATAAGCCGGAGAAGGACGATGTGTTGGCGGGGTTGACGGCTGTGGTGACGGTGCGTCTGGCTGAGCCGCAGTTTGAGGGGCAGACGAAGGAAGTGTTGGGCACCAGTGCGGTGCGCGGCATTGTTTCGCGGGTGGTGGATAAGCAGTTGACGGCGTTGCTGGAGTCGACGAAGCGGCCAACGAAGCAGCAGGCTACGGGCGTGTTGGAGAAGGTCGTTGCGGAGATGAAGGCGCGTATTTCGGCGCGTCAGCATAAGGAGACGCAGCGGCGTAAGACGGCGTTGGAGTCTTCGTCGATGCCGCCGAAGTTGTATGACTGCCGTACTTCGGATGTGGAGCGTTCGGAGTTGTTCATTGTTGAGGGTGACTCGGCGATGGGTACGGCTAAGGCTGCGCGTAATAGTGAGTTTCAGGCGTTGTTGCCGATTCGCGGAAAGATTCTGAACGTTCAGAAGGCTTCTATCGCGGATATGTTGAACAACTTTGAGTGCGCGTCGATTATTCAGGTTTTGGGTGCGGGGTCGGGGCGCACGTTTGATGTTGAGGCTGCCCGTTACGGCAAGGTCATCATCATGACCGACGCTGATGTTGATGGTGCGCATATTCGGACGTTGTTGTTGACGTTGTTTTTCCGGTATATGCGTCCGCTGGTGGAGGCGGGGCGGGTGTTCGCGGCGGTTCCGCCGTTGCACCGGCTGGAGGTCAATGCTGGCCCTGGGAAGAAGAACGAGTACGTGTACACGTACTCGGAGGCTGAGATGTTGGCGTTGACCAAGCGGCTACGTAAGTCGGGTAAGGGGTGGAAGGAGCCGATGCAGCGGTATAAGGGGTTGGGGGAGATGGATGCTGCGCAGTTGCGGGAGACGACGATGGATCCCTCGCATCGGACGTTGCGCAGGGTTCAGGTCGCTGATGTGGAGGCCGCGAGTCGGGTGTTTGATTTGTTGATGGGGTCTGATGTTGCCCCGCGTAAGGATTTCATTGTGGCTTCGGCGCATGAGTTGAATGCCGAGCGTATTGATGCCTGATGGGTGGTAGCCCGGTTGGGTTGATCGGTGCCCCTGCTCCCCGTGGTGGGAGTGGGGGCGCGGTTGTTTTAGGTGGCGGGTTCGACGTAGTGGGCGGTGGCGGTGATGGGGGCGCCGCCGCAGGAGGCGGGCAGGTCGTGGCGGTCTGTTTGGCGGACGAGGAGGTTCCAGGTGCGTCCGTCGGTGTGGGTGACGGTGACGGGGGTGGTGCGTTCTTCGGTGATGGTGGCGGTGGTGGTCAGGGCGAGGATGGGGACGGCTTCGTTATTGGTGGCTAGGTGGGTGCGAATGTAGGCGTCGGCAGCTTGTTCGGCGGCGGGTAGGTGGGATAGGCCGCGCAGGTGGTAGCTGGTGGTGAGGGTGTGGGGGGTGGTGGCGGTGGTGAAGGTGGTGTCGCTGGGGGTTCCTGAGGTGTCTGTGAGGAGGTCGGGGATGGTGTGGGTGTCGCTGAGTCGGGCTAGTCCCAGGCCGTGGGGTAGGAGGACTGCGGTGGGAGCGAAGCGGTGCCCGCCGGTGTGGGTGCAGTCCCAGATGCGTTCGGGGAATTGTGGTGATGCTGTGTCGACGATGGGTCGGCCTCGTTTTGCACAGCATTGGTCGCGTTTGCTGTTGGTGCAGATCAAGAGGATGGATGTGTGGGTGGGGGTAAGCCAGGGGGCGTGCTCACGGACGGTGTCGATGTCTCCTGCTGCTGCGGCTTCGAAAGGCAGGTTTGCGATGACGGCGGGGTCAGGGTGGATGCCGTGGAGGAGCCATGGGTTGCCTTGTGCCATACCGCCACTGAGGAAGACGTGTCGGGGGTAGGGGGTTGCGGTTTCTCGGGCCGCGCTGGGTTGCCGGATGAGTAGGGCGCGTCCGCCAGCTGTTTCAGCATTTTTTTCGAGGGTTTGACCGATGGTGGGGTCGAGCCGGGATTGAGTGAATGCTTTGCGTCCCCATGGCCCGCGTTGTTCCATCGCGATCCAGAATAGGGCTGGTGAGGTGGTTCCCCAGGCGGGGTCGGTGGCTTTGTCCCACTGGATGGAGCAGGGGGGTTGTGGGGTGGTGGGTGGCTCGGCCATGGTTTGAGCGTATCCCGCTTGGGGTGGCGTGGTGATAGCGCTGGGGTGCACGGATGTGTTTTAGGTGTTTTGGCTGGTGCGGTGGGGTTTAATGAGGGGCCGGAGTGTTTTTGGGTGAGGGATAGAGTGTGCTTTCGGTCAAAGGGTTGAAGAAAAAATATAAGACTGTTGTTTTTTCCGGGGGTGGATTTTTCTGCCTGTCCGGGAAGTTTGACGGTTATTCGGGGGAAGAACGGCGCTGGGAAAACAACGTTATTGGCTGCGATTGGCGGGCTTGTGCCGGTGGAGGGGCAGGTGTTGTTTGATGGTGAACCGCTGCATGCGCGGGCGCGGCAGTGTTTTGGGCTGTTTGATGATTCGCCGTTGATGACAAACCTTACTGGTTTGGAGAATCTTGTGTATTTGTCTGGCAGGTTTCTCTCGATGAGAGAGGTCGGGCATCTTGTTGAAGATTTTTTCGACCCTTTGCTGCTTGGTCGTCGGGTGAGTAGCTATTCATTGGGGCAGAAGAAGCGGCTCAGTCTTGCTGCGGTTTTTCTTTCCGATGCTCGAGTTGTTCTGTTAGATGAGCCCACTAATGGTCTTGACGATCTTGGGATTGAAGCTTTCGTGAAAATCATGAAGGCAAAGAAAGATGCGGGGTGTGTGCTCCTGGCCTCGGGGCATGATCGAAGAGCGTTCTCTCAGGTCCAAGATCGTGTGTTTGAGCTCGACAAAGGAAGGCTCGTTCAATGCCTGTGAATGAGAGCGTTACGGCTGGTGGGGGCGTCAGGGGTAGCTGGGTGGGGTGTGAAGTGCGTCGGGTGCTGCAGCAGCCGTATGTGCGGTGGTTGGTTCTTGCAGCTTTTGTGGTGGGTGTTGGTTTTCAAGGTACGCGGTTGAATCAGTTCCAGAACAGTATGGAGGTATTTGATTCTGCTGTGCAGTTCAGTGCTAAAAATGGGGAGACTTTACAGGACGCATTATCTCGCCCTGTTGTTGCTCAAGAAGATGCACACAGTATTCATATAGAGAACTCGCTCCGTTATGACTTCGAAAAAGCAGTTACTGCATGGAAGTCGCTTTCCCCAGGCTTGGGGCCTCTAATTGAGTCGATACCCTTTAGTTCTGTTTTCTTGAGTCTGGTGGCTGCGTGCGTTGGTGTTGTTTTATCCACCTCGGAAAAGAACAGTGGCATGCTCAAAGTTCGCATGTGTCTTCTAGGGCGTCGCCGGGGTTTACCTGTCGCAGACCCTCGAGCTTCTTTTCGTGACCTTCGGTGCGGTGGTTGCAACGGCGTGTGGAATGCAGCTAGGTGCTTTCGGTACGCAAGCCGCATACAATGCCGCAAAAGTCCCTCACGTAGTAAAAGACTCGACGTTTTCCCCGATGTCTCTGTGGTGTGGGTTGCGTTCCTTGCCAGCCTATTCATGGTTTTTCTGGCTGCGTTTGCTGGTAGAGCAATTGGGTTACTTATTGGATCGGCTGCCATCTGCTCATCGATCATGGTTTTAGGTATCGTTGCTCTTCCCATATTGGGTGTGTGGGACCCCAGAAATGGGGCCGCAGTTTTGATGAAACCTGCCACCAGTCGCCTTTCTGGATCTTCTGTTTTCTCCTCCTACGACATGAGCAACCAGGCAGCCTTCTTTTCCTTGGTGGTGTGGGTAACAGGAGCGCTGATTATCTCGGCGGTGCTGTTTTGGCGCATCAGCCCTTTCCGTAAATAGCTATCTTCGATGCTCACACATATCTGCGTGTCGCTGCCCAAGATCGCTGAGCAGAGGGCATCGGGTGAAAAGCTGGTCGGGTGAGGGCGATGCGCCTTTGCTGTTTCAAGCGTGATGGACAGTCGTCAACAGCGGCGGTGAGTTTCTTTCCGGGCGGGAGTGGTGAGAGGTGGCCAAATATGAGCGGGTGGTCATTGGTATTCCGACATTTCGGCGCCCAGATTTATTGCTTCGACTTTTGGGAAGCCTGCGAGCAGAAGTAACAGGAACCGGGGTTGCGATTCTCGTCGCAGACAACGACTGCGACGAGAAAATCGCGCAGCTCCTCGCCGATACAGATCTACCTGTGACCTACGTGCCGGTGGCTGAGCGAGGCATATCCCAAGTGCGTAACGCGATTCTCGCTGCTGCCAACCAGGTACGCCCAGACTGGACCCATGTAGTGATGTTGGATGATGACGGGTACGTGCTGCCCGGATGGCTCACCCCACTCATGGATACGGTGAACAAGCTCGATGCTGACGTCACTGCAGGTCCGGTACTTGGGAAACTACCTGACGGTGCTTCACCGCTAGCAAGGGGAAGCGTGTACGCAGGACGCACTCGGCAACCAACGGGCTTCGTTGATCGACTGAACGGAGCGCAGAACATTGTGGTCTCACGCCGGGCGATCGACCTGCTCGGTGAATCGCCTTTCGCTACAGAGCTGGGGCGTGTAGGCGGCGAAGATGCAGACTTTTTCGCTCGATTGCAGGAACGCGGCGGCACATTTGCCTGGTGTGATGAAGCCGAAGTGGTTGAACCTGCAGGGCCCGAGCGGCTCACAGCTGCAGCCATTTTTGGTCGGGCTTTTCTGAGCAATCAGGTCACCGGCAATCGCGCCGCGCGTCAGCACGGCAAAGGCGCGGCGCTACGTTCAGTGCTTACTGACGCTCGCTGGTTACCGGTGAATATCGCTGCCGCGGCGTGGCGCCGCGACTCAGTGCGGGCATCGCGTGCCGCGATCGATGCGGTAGGGCTTGCCGGCCGGGTTTACGGAACTTTTCGCGCACCCGGCCGGCGGCGTCAGCACGGCATGCACCCCTCGTAAACCAACACAGCTAGCTCATCACGGAACGCATAATCGCACGGGGAAGACTCGTAGTTTCGTGACGAGTTACATCCAAGATCATCCGGCCTGAGCGTTTAATAGCGCCGATCGCGTGTTCGACACGTTGCGCGTTTGCTCTGCGTGCCACTGAGACGGCATGAGCCATCGATTCCACATCACGAATATCCATGCCTCGTGGCCGAGAAGGGCGAACCACGCTCTCGTGGTCACGGAATTTGAAGTCACCCCCGCTCAACGCGCGCGGCAGACGCAGCCATAGAGCTGGGATGCCTAAGGAGTCGGCCACAATCAGCCCATGCAGCGACGTAGTGATGATGGTTCTGCATGCAGCGATGTGGCGGGCAACGCGCAGGGGATCTGACTGAACATTTACAACAGTGACCGTCTGCGAAGCTGACTGGAGCAGGCGGGTTAGGTCACTGTCCCCGACGTGAACATAGTGGGGGACCAGGCCAACATCCCACCGTTTTGGTTGTCGAGAAATGTATTCGGCCAAGAGGAGGCCAGGATCCCCGAGGGCTTCGACATGCGGGGAGCCGCACTGCTCGCGGGTGAGTTCGCCACGCAAAGCCAAAGTAGTGGCTGCGGGGATAGTGCGGGGGGTGTTTGCGATGAGGCCAGCCCCCCAGATGGTGCCGGAATAGTTGTCATCGATGTGTTGGATAAGAGAGCCGACACCGATCAATGCTGCGCGGGCAGCGGGCGTGAGGATGGGGATGATGCCCAGGTCACGCAGTAGTAGGGGAGTGATGAGGTCTCCGAAGTTTTTTACTTCTTCCCACCAAAATGCCGCGATGAGGGTAGGTGAGCGCAGAACTGCGGAGTGGGTGAGTGCGCGTGCACTGCGCTGCAGGATGCGTGCTGTGGTTCGGGCTCGGCCGGTGTAGCCCAAACGCCCTGAGGTGAGGGTGCTCAGGCCGGAGTGCTGATGCAGCGATTCCCACAGTGTTTGAGCGGGGCGAGAAGTGTGTTTGTGGGTTGGGCGAGGTCTGGGGAGAAAACGCTCGGGGGACATGCGTTGACGTTACGAAGTGCGGAGCTACTTGTCACTGACCAATAACTAAAAGTTTCTGCATCTTTGCAAAGGGTTTAGAGAGTCACGAGACCATGTCTACGTCTAGGTTGTTGATAGTTTCTTTATGTCAGTTTAATTGGCATGCGGAAACTTGATACAGAAATCTCCGTGAGGAAGTGGCTCTCTAACAAAAAATTTATTGGTGAAGGCAAACTTTTATCCTTTGTGCTGCTGTTAACTGCTTTGGGTGCCTTAGGCGCAAGAGTGCACGCTTGCCGCCAGCGAGCGATGTGGACAAAATTTTCACAGCGTGGCTATCCGGAGCCGAATCCGAGTATTTTCATATCTCATTGATTCACCGGAACATCCAGCTACCGCAAGGGAACACGCATGGCGAAAAAGGTTGAGGTCGTCCTGCTCGATGACATGGACGGCAAGCAGGCTGAAGAGGTCGTGAAATTCGAACTCGACAGGGTGCAATACGAGATAGACCTGTCCGCTGCGAACGCTGAACGCCTGCGGCAGACCTTGGCAGATTGGGTAGCGAAAGCCCGTCGGGTCAGTAGCGACCGCGCAGCGAAGGGCAAGGCTGCAGGCATGGCACGCTCCTCTGAGTTGTTGAAAGACATTCGCCAGTGGGCGCGTGCCCATGGGCATGAGATCAACGAACGCGGCCGCATACCGGCACACCTTGAACGGGCATACCGTGAAGCTCACAACCTCACTGGGGGAAAGTAAAAAGCCTGATGGGACGTAACTACGCGGCAGATACATCCCTGCTCGAAGTCATTTCACGTCTCAGTGACATTCTCACTGCAGACGACCGGAAATTCCTTATTGCTTACCTACTGGCATGTAATCCGCCGAGGTATTCCTCGGCGTCGGAGATTGTCGAAGCGATTCAGCAGGCGGCAGGCCCGTTAGATGACATCCTAACCAGCTATGGTGCCAGTCATGAAGAACCGGGGAGCAAGGTTGCTCATGCTGTCAGTCAACTACGTACCACGATCAGCAAAGCTCGACTGACTGGCACTTCTTGGGAAAGCATTGCAAAAGAGATCGGCCTACCTGAGCAAGAAACGCGGCGATGGTTCGCTGAGGCACACGAACAAGACCCAACACATTAAAACCACTAGCCACGCATCGGTGAAAAATAGTTGACACCCCTAGGTTGTCATGTAAAGGAAGCTTTACATGACAACCTAGGGGATCACTGTGAGCAGAAACTTGACATCAAAGAAACTCCTAGCCTTTTGGTGGTCACTGGGCTTTCTGCTGGAGTCTTTCATTGCGTAGCTGCCGATGGTGAACAGGTTTTGTTATGGAAGTTGCTTCTTGTGTGGATTGATGTACCGGGAAGAGTCTGGGAATTGATTCCTCAGTTGTCACCTATTGCATCTACGCACATAGGGATAGTTGCCGCATTTTCCCTTTTAATTAATAATTTAATTATATGTCGACGGGAATCCTGGCGTGGGAAAACAGGATCTTCGACCTGCGGAAGCTAAAAGGGGTATCGCAGACCGCTTTAGCAGGGGCTCTACAGGCGTCTCATCAGGCTGTAATCTCGCTTGAGAAGAATAAGTGCGACCCTTCATATTCTTTAGCTTTTAGGATTTCAAGATACTTCGGAAAAAGTATCGAATAAATATTTATCTTTGATGCCGCATGAATGATCTGTTGCTGATATCTTTTTCCTATGGAGGGAAAGATTATTCGGATTCGACGGTATCCGGTTAAGTCGATGGGGGGGTGAGGATGTTCCTTCGGTAGCTCTTGATGAGCGCGGGATAATCCGAGATCGCTGGTTCGCGGTCCGTGACAGTGAAGGCCACTTTGCATCCGGGAAAACACGCGCCGTTTCCGGCGGCACGACGAGGTGTTTCAATACTCAGCTGCCACGGTAGGGAATGATGTTCGCGTCACCCACGGTGATGGAGGAAACTGGTTCGTTGGTGATCCTGATTTGAATGCGCACTTGTCGGAGAATGTTGGCGAGCCCGTAACGGTGTCCGCCGAGCAAGCCGTTCCTCACCAAGATATGGGGTCGCTATCGCTTATCGGTACAGCCACATTGCAGTGGTGTGCCGATAAATGGGGACTTAATGCGGACCCTCGCCGTCTGCGAGTCAATATTGTGCTCGAAACTAGCGAGCCATTTATCGAAGAGTCTTGGTTGGGGTGCTCTGCCTCTCTTGGGGCAGCTGACCTTGACTTCGTCAAAAAATCCCACGTTGCCGCATGATTGACATCAATCAAGATGGTGTCGAGGCCACGGGAGGTTGGCTTAAACCTCTCGCCCTCCAACGGGATATGACCATCGATGTATATGCGAATGTGACGCATCCCGGGTTGATACATGTAGGTGAACACATCAACGTATGTCGGTTGTCGGGCTAGTGTTAACAGTTCTGCCGGTACATAACAGTTACTGCTGTCGGCGCGCGTGCGGTAAGTTGCTTGCGAACTTAATGAAACGTAGGGGGCCATTGAGGATGATTAATCCTTCATTGAATGTACTTTGGTACGGTTTAGTGTTATTTGCTGCATTGGCGTTTTCTGCAAATTTGGTTGCGATCGTTAAGCGGAGTTCTATGCCGCGGTCTATTCCGGCAGTATCCATACTGCTTATTCTTTTCAGTCCTTACATGTCCATCTTTTTCGGAGTGATTGCTCACGGGTGGCACCTCATGCTTTCTCGGCGCAAGCTGCGCGGGTCTTCAGCTGCCGCATGAAAAATTTATTTCTTCACCAGCGCCTCCGTTTGCTGTGATCATTGATCTTGAGAGCGATCTTTAACTTTCCCCTGAATTCCTGACTTTAGGTCTGGGTTATCGGACTTATGGATTTCTGATTTTTATCTTTCCTTACCTCCCAGGCGAATTCAATACGCCACCAAAGCACTATAAATGCAAGGATGCACGCAAAAGTGCTCAAGAAAGACAAGAAAGAACCTGATCCTAGGGAACTTATTTCCAGGGTGATTGAGTGATAAAGGGCCATTGGTGTGGCAGCCAATGTGAGAACGAGGAGTATAAATAGTGCCTTGCTGAGGGCCTTGCTGAATTTTCTCGTGCGCCGATCGGCCATAAAATTTCACCTTCATCGTGGATTATCTGTTCCCAATAATTTTGGGGACAAATTATGGGAAGCAATGCCACATCTGTTGCGATTCGAGTGAAGCTGATCTTACGTCTCGGGTTGCTGATGCTGGCCTCCATGTATAGGTGTTTTGGGTAAGAACATCGTTGAAAACATCACTGGCCTGTGCCCCTTTGAGCAATTATTCACAGCAGAGATTAGGGGACTAACGTTTGCGGGGTTACAATTTCATCTAAGGTGAGGTTTGAGGTGGTGGCAGGTGTGTGTAGCCGATGGTGCCCTCTGAGGCAGGGGCGATGCTGCCGAGTCACTGACCAGATGGTAGAAGCTGCATGACACTCAATATTCAGACGCGTATGTATCCGAATATTGAGTGTTAGATTTCCTGGAAGTAAATTAATACTTGACGAGATAGCGGCCTCAGTTGCTAAGGCAACCGGCAACTATGCCATTGACCTCTCCATAGCTGTTTTCTCTACTCGCTATCCCCGCGGTGAGAATGATATTTACAGCAGCGTTGTCATCCCGATCCGGCTGGGTATATACGACCCAAGATCAATAATCAATAAAACTTTCCTTGAACGGAGAAAAATTTTATGGCGAAAAAGGTTGAGGTCACTCTCATCGACGACATGGACGGCGGTAAAGCCGATGAGGTCGTGAAATTTGAGCTTGATGGTGTGCAGTACGAGATCGACCTTTCTGCCGAGAACGCCGGAATTTTGCGAAGCGAACTTGCTGATTGGGTTGCGAAAGCTCACCGAGTCAGCGGCCGCCGAACCACGAAGAGCAAGGCCAAGGCAGGGGACACGGCACGTTCACCTGAACTGCTGCAAAACATCCGCCAGTGGGCTCGTGCTCAAGGGCACGAGGTTAAAGACCGTGGCCGTATCCCAGCCAGTCTTGAGCAGGCTTACCGCGAAGCTCACAACCTTAATGAAGGGCCGAGCAAAGCCTGAAGGGACACATCTGCGCAGCTGATGTTGCTTTCCGGAAGATTCTTGGACAAGGCTCAGCGCGCTAAAACTCGCTAACTTGGGCTGTCATGCAGTGCACTGCATGACAGCCCAAGTTGATTCAACTGAGGTATGGCCAAATGGCGGACGATCCTTCTGAACTCTTCCGGTAGGCCCGTCCAGCAGGCGGAGTCTGTGTTTACTAAGGCAAGCTCGGGTAACTTCCATATCACTACCTATGTAGATGGTGTGGTTAAGAAGAGCAATGAAGATACAGGTGTCGGATATATTTCCGAGGCTCAGCAGCGTAAGGGACTCAAGCAGGCTGCGACTGCTCTCGCGGGCGGCTTTGCAGTGGCCGGAGGTGCTTCTATCACTGCCATCGCAAGTTGCTTCTAGGAGGCGAACATGAAGCAGTCCTACAAGATTTTTCTGGCCTGCATGACCATCATAGTTTTGCTTGGTATTGCGCTCATCCTGGCAGTTGCGCTGCCTTTCTCCCAGGGCGGTAGTGCCCCTGCTGGCCTGTTGGTCACCCTAGGTGTTCTTTTGGTGGGGGTTGCGATTCTTGCTCGTGCGGCCAGACCCGACTTACCGAGTTCGCCTCAGTCCTGACTTCCCCCCAATTCAGTGAAGGCGTGTCAGATCATCCTTCTGCGTGCTGGAGCGTCGCGCTGTGGTACGAGGGTGCCGAGCGCTGACCTCCGCCGAACATAGGTCCGGCCATATTGGCCAGGACCTGCACCAGGCCTATCGCAGATGAGGGTCCATTTCATAAACGGTGGTGCCGGTCAGGCCTATCACTGCCTCGATGAGGTGCTCACGCGTCCGAGGCGTGCGCCACAGCATTCGATCACTCACGCCTATTGCCACAGGATCAATGGAGGCCACAACTGCCTCCACGAGGGCACCGGCACCTCACACGTGGGCAGTCAGAGGAGTATTACCGGGCTATTCTCCCTGGCACCCTCACCACCGTGGCTAAACGTCTTTAGCATTTGAGCAGTCTTTTTGTCAGCTGAGGGGGGCTAGGTGGGGAGTGACGGTTGAGCTCGTCTCGAATGGGCTGACATTCAGCGCGGGGGAGAGCGACCTGTTTGCGGTGTTTCAGCGGTAGATGCTGGCCGCTTTTGCCCAGTTCGAGCGCGCTTTGATCGGGGAGCGGTAGCCCGAAGGGATCGAAGCAGCTAAAGCCCGAGGCGTCTACAAAGGCCGCCGCCCGGCACTAAATGCTGCCCAGGCAGCGACAGTCAGGCAGCGTTACGCCAGTGGTGAGTCGATGGAATCCATCGTTCAAGCGGTGGGGTGTAGTCGCCGTGTTGTTTTTGTTCTCTTTTTGCAGTGCCGTATACCTACGGGGGCGTCTGCAAATGTGCTCATGTCTCGGGCTCCGAGTCGCAACCCAACAATATGTCCGACTCTTCATGTGGATTAAAAAGCTAGTTCGCTGCTTTCAAGAATCCGCTGTACTTCGGCTACCACGCCCTCGGGAGTAGGTAAGGCAGGATGTTGACTCGTTTTGCCAGTCAAGATGTCGTAGGCCTCCTCCCATACAAGATCGACAACGAAGTCGCCATCAGCGCGCAGCTGAGCGACCTTACAGATGACGGCCGGCGCCTTCCACATCGCAGAGCCCATGTGGGGAAAATACGCTTGGTCGCGGTGAGGAGGGGATTGCCGTAGCAAGCCGGTTTGGTGCTGCACCGCTTGCAACCATGGCCAGCATGTGAGCAGTCGACGGCAGCACGATGACGAGGTCATGGTCACCTGCCAGTCGTGAGGGCTGATTGGTCGACCAGTCGGCGGGGTCTTCACCGTGTACCGACTCTGTCGGCCGCCAGTCTCAGAATTTGGGGAGTGACGAAATGCTCGGCTGTCTTTGTCATGACGACGGTGTATGTACCGCTAAACTCAGCCCGTAGGGCACCTAAGTGGTCAGCTACTCGAGTGGCCGCCATAGATCCGGTCACTCCCACAAGGAAGCGGATTGAGTTGGAAAAACGCAAATGTGTCTCATTCACGTATGGTGCCAACGCATCAACTACTCATGACATTATCTGTGTGGCGCTAACAAAATGCTGCACCTGGAAAACATGAGCCAGCTAACGGGCCCAGATGAATGGGTCCGACTCGCAGAATTGCTAAATCTCGACTCAGCTATTCCGGCTGACGATCCCATGGACGAGCAGCCCTGAAAGCCAAAGGCCAGCTCCATAAGCGCTATGTGCGCGGATGCTTCCCAAGCGCGCTTGAGTGGGATTGGGGGTCTTCGATGCAGCCACTCCCATACCGAAGCAGGGTTGCATAAGAAACCAAGGAGCCGCCAACGTACCAAGTCCCCATGCAACAGCTGGAAAGAATCGCGGACGATTCAGCCATTCTGGTGTGGCAACAGCGAAGGCGACAGCAAAGCCCGTTCCAATGGTGTAGTGAGCAGCCCAACCCAGCTCCTTCTCATGCCGGACAGGCTCGGCGGCGAAGATTGCGTCATGCTTGAAGACACCGTCCGGCATGTGTCCGATCCACCGGCCAACTATGGCGTAGTCCAAAGACCTGGTACCGCGGGTTCGGCGAAGCACTTCGGCCACTCCGTCCATCACCAGGGTCGCTCCAACCCCGACAACGGCAGCCTGGACAAGTTTTCCAGCATTGAGATGCATGATTAAACCTTTCTTATAAAGGAATCCTTGTCAACGCATCCCGCTGCGTTTTAGGAAACACTTCTTGATTTCTCGGGAGAAGTCATGGAGATACCGGACCCACAACTAGCTGTCACCACACCGCGCCAGTGGCGCTGTCTAGCACCGGTGTTACCGATGTGCTGACTGGAGCCTCTTAGTCGGTGCCGGGAGGAGTTTCTCCCCAGCCCCAATGGGGCATGGATTCGCGGCAGCTGAGGGGCGCGCCAGGTTTAGATGTTGCCATGGCGCGGCGCGAACCCCACTCGGCATAGGCGAAGAAGGCCGACCGGAACTCTGCATCATCCGGGAATAATCGCAACCATACAGAAGTTGCCTCCGGTTTTTTTAGTATCGAACTAGAAACTTAGAATCAACAAGACCAACCCAGAAATTCCAACAAAATAAAAGAAAAATCTTCCTACCTACTTCAGGATACGAACTCTGCTTTTATTCAAATCATGCACTCCCCGCCCCTCAGGGAGGGATTATTGGCCTCTGGTCAATTACTAGTATTAACCGATGCCAATACTGATGTAGCGTGGACGAGTTTACGTATCACTAATGCACCCCTAATGCGGAATATTGACCCTAAATCGGCTACCGTCCGATGAAGAAAAAATCAGCACCATATAACGTTTCCAGCATCCGGGTTCTCAAGGAGATGAAATCTCCTCGCACTTAATATCGATTGAACAGGTTTATTTTCAGATATTCCGTTCCGGAAGACACAAATATAGTCAGTTAGAACTGCTACCTCTGCTCGATCCGGACGCGGGTTGCATACGGCAAGAAGATGCGCCGGTGTATACGGAAAACTCCCAGAAAGTCTCTAGCTAATCTCCAATATCGAAGACAAACTCACCCCCACACTGGATTAATTGGAGTACCTTCAGGGCGTAGTCGATAAATACCCCAGAAGAGAAACGGAGAGCATTTATATGCCGTGCTCCCCGCTTATCTTCCATCTCCAACTCCGCAGCCATCAAGATCTAACGTTTCGCATCGCGCATCCATGAAGGAACATGTTCTCCGTAAACTTGGGGTCCATACTTTTCAAGATTCTTGTCAAAATCTGTCACTTCTACTTCTAAGCATCATCGAAAAAACTATGCCTCGTTGACCACATTCCTCACATAGCCTAGGCGGGGCCTTTGCCATAACCCACAGGATGCTGCTGCCATCCCTAGCGGCCTGTATGCGCGGTAAAAGTCTGGACGACAAAGTTACTTTGGGCGCGTTTCGCTGGATTTCATGAACTTTCTTGTTACCTTATGCCCAACACACATCCAAAGTTGCAGAGTTTGCCTAACAACCGTCGGTCAGAAGACGCTGTGTGTAACTTACGGAAGGGGATAGCCCGATGAGTTCCGGTAGTCCAAAAAGCATGACAAAATATTTTGGATTAGATTCCAGCCCTGAAGGGTCAGGGCTGAATATCTATTCTGTAATCGCCTTACTTGTAATCAGTGTCGTGCTTATTCTTCTTGCATGGAACCTTAGGGAGGACGCAATTCAGTCTGCCATCCTCTTTATGGCTAGCGGTGCAGTTATTTCACGAACGATTAGAGACCTAGCAAGTTTCTTTTCAAAAAGAAGTTGAGTTTTAAAGAGCACGTTGCGGGCCTCATCAATTCTGCTAAAAGCTCGTTCCTCCTAAATGGGAAATTCAGGAGGAACGAGCGACCGCATCACTAAATAATCCGATGATCGCTATCGCTAAAGAGCAAAAAGACCAATTATTTGCGGTAAAGCATACGATGTGCGGTTTAGGCAGTTGTCGTTGAATCATACACAGGCAGTCTCGCAGTAATGCAATTAAAAAAATTGATTAATGCTTTTTCTCTCCGGAGAATCGGTCACTTAGTCGATTGTATCCATAGGAGAATGCGCCTGTGGCAAGAAAAGACAAAGTAAAAGCGAGGAAAATCAACAGAAAGTCTCTCGTAGTGCGTGTGAACTGCAAGTCGTTAAGGAAGACTACTATGAAGGCAAGTAATATTGCTGATGTTATTTGCTCCGACTTATGGATCTTTCCCACTGGAGATTACCTCACGAGTTCTAGCGGGCGATGATGACAGGAACTGCAGAGAACTCCTGATTTCCAAGACTCTAGCTATCGCGCATGCCTATCGGCATATTGAGGGCGCTTAAATTCCATCGTGTCGTAACTTTGCGGCTCATCTATCCCTTACGCCTGAGGCTCCACAACGCGGTCGCGAAAGTGATCCGATAGGGGGAGTAATAATAAAAAATTCTTCATGTCGGGATGGGCCATGCCCTAAAAATGACTACTGCTGCTGATGGCGATGCCTAAGACGAGCACTGCTCCTGCGAAGTAGCATTTCCTTAAGAAAAAGAAAATCTGAGCACTTCTATGCGATGAAGAATTTAAAATAAAGAAAGTATGCCACGGCCCCAAGTGCAAACATAAGGTGCGCAGCCGTGGTGTTAATCCCAGCTTTTTTTGCCAGCTTCACTTGCTGCATAAATTGATGCTATTGCGGCCATAGAAAAAAGCAGAACAAAGCCGTCTCTGCCTAGAAAAGATGGCCCCCGAGCTACTATCGCACTAAAAGCGAGCAAGAGACCCCAAATGAAAATAAACGCAAGCATGAATCGCTGGCGACGCTTTAGATGAGTAGATTGCCCCCGCTCATCTTTGCTGCTGCTAGTTACGCTGCTCAAGTTTCCTCCCCAGAGAGCCACATGCACGAGTTCTTCCCTAGACATTAACTTGCATCGCGCAAAAAAACTAGCCCAATTCATGTGTGTTCAGGGAAACTAAAAATCCTGCGATGTGCAAGAAACTGCTCAGTTCACTGCAATGCGTGCACTTCGATAGCTAATTAATTTTTTTATATTTCTTACCGCGGAAGATGATGTAAGAATCAAAATTCCAATAAGCCCAACCGAGCACGTAGCGAAACCTAACAAGACATTCAAATCTTCCTGAACTGCCCACCCTGAAAAAACTGGAGCCACTACGGCCGCCAACCCAGCAACAAGGCTGAATGTAGCCATCACCCTTCCCTGCATGTCCCCAGGGGTTTCAGTGAAAACATGCCCAAAAAGACTGCCATTTAAAGCTGGAGAGGGAGCCATGCCTAAAATCGCAAGAAAAAATAGTGCCCACGGGTTTCCCCGTAAATAAACAAGAGGGCAAAAATCAGAGTCATTCAAGAAAGACCAGAGATTGCAGGCATGCCCGGAGTAAACTTATCGGTTAAGAACAGGGCGATCGGACTTACTAGAAGCACCCCAATCGCAAACCCAGAAACAGTAAAACAAGCAGTCAAGCCGCCAGCACCAGAATGAGACATATTAAAAATAGCCTACGACGTACCGAAAAAACCATCAGATTTACTAGAGGTGCCGCTACTTGGATGCGCATCAAGGCCTATTTGCTTTGTATGAAAGCAAATGATTCTCTATACCCAGACATTGACTTGACTAAAGTTTTCAACTTCGAATCAAGACCTTCAGTTCCGGTTGGCCTCAAATCTTTATTAACTCTTCACAGGGTCAGCAAAAAGCCTGCATCGCATACGATTCTAAGAACAAACGGCAAAGCTGGAAGTGCAGAATACATGGCTCCCGAGGCTGGGCTTCCAACTATATGAAGAGTGGAACTTCGCGCCTGCTCTGCACTCATCGCCCGCGGAAACTCAGCAGGCGTAATAAGAGACCGAGCAGAGGCATCTATCGAAGGACCATCAAAACCCGCAGCGCCACCGGAGACGATGAGACCGAAAACTACGAGAAAAGATATCCAGCCTCCGTGAAATTTTTTGCATATATAAAAACCGAGTGCGGATGAATCTTCCGTTATGAGCGCGATGGGGGAGTACGACGGAAAATGTCCTTAGCAGTGGCCAAGTCAGTTTTATTAAAAGCCAACACCGAATAAACAAGCATGCCAGGCGCGGCCAACAGCGCCCCGCTCAGTAAACCAAGCGCTCCACGCGGAAGAAAAGGGTGCACAAGCCACTCGACAGCCACCGCAACACCAACCCCGGCCACAAGCCCCACAAACGGGACCTCATGAGTGTACAAACGCGGCCGCACCGGAACCCGCGAATGATACTGCCAAGAAAAAAAGAGGACAGAGGCCAACTGCGCCAAAACCGTGGCCGCAACCACACCCCCCACACCAAACGGGAAGTAAAGCACCACCGACAGCACGACATTGACAATAAAACTAGCCACCCCAGCATGCATCTCAATCTCAGAATGCCCCAGCGTCAAACACCAAAGATTCGCAACATGGCGGATCAACTGGAAAACAGAACCAAAAATAAACGCAGCCGCCACAGGCGCCGCCAAAGTGAAAGAATCCGGAAGCCACGCACGCACGGCGAAAAGCGCAGCAATAGCGCCAATCACACACCAACCCACGATGGCGCGGACCCAGATGCGCTGCAGTTTCTCAATCTTCGCGACAGCATCAGCAGAACCCACCCGCGCAACCTCAGTCCCCGTCAACGCCTGCATTGGATAAGTGGCATTCAACGGCATCTGCCGAAGCTGTTGAGCAAAGTTCGTCCCCTGACCAATCGGCCCCGACTGCTGAGCAGAAAGCAGCCGCCCAGCAACCAACTGATCCTTCTGACTGGTAAGAAGACCCGTCAGCCCAGTGATCTGCACCTTCCAGGAGTAACGGAAAAACTCACCAAGATCCGCACGATTCATATGCCACGGAGTGGCTCGACGCAGATAACGCACAGCAGCAGGAACCGTGATAATCGAACCAACAACCTGCTGCATCACCATCGTCCACGCCAGGCCATACAGTCCCCACCCGCACATGATCGACGCAGTGATCCCGACGATATACACCCCATACCCAGCCAAGATCGCCATCGAGGTGTAACGAAACAGCTGCCGAGCGTTGATGACAGCATTGAGAAGATTCCGCACCAAGATGAAAGCAATGATCATCGTGAGCGTGCGTAGAAGAAAAGACGCTTCGGGAAGGAAAAGCGGATCGACGCGGAAAAACTGCAAGATACTCTCAGTGGTGAGAAAAACAGTCAGTGAAATGATCAACCCGCCGGTAAAAACGATAGCTGCGACCGACAACAGCAGCCGGGTGGTGGACTCACGGTCATCACGCCCGGCATAAATAGTGAAGTAGCGCATCGCGCTCGGGCCGATACCGCCATCAAACTGGCTCAGCAAAGTAGTGAAGCTCGTGACCAGCATAAAAATGCTGTACCGAGCAGGACCAAGACCATGGATGATCCACGGCGTCATAGCCAGATTGACAATGAGAGGAATAAGTTGACAGCTCGTTTGCCAGCTCATTCCCTTCATAAGTGTTTTCGCAGTACCTGCATTTTTTTGATTTTCGCTGCTCACCTGACGTCCTGATGAGGTGTTGTGGGCACGGTGGGGCGTGAGCATGGCCCCCATCGTAAAACGCTGTTTTATTGATGCCTCCGACCAACTCGGCGTTAAAAAACTATTTAGTGCGCAATAAAACACGCCCACTTCTGCGAGGGAAGCGGCCAGCACCCCACCCCCAAACTCGCGCGATGCATGCAACACAGCCACGCCCTAAAAAGCCCCAACAACACTGAAGCAGCAGCGCATTCGCTCACCACGCCCAGCGCCACCAAGTTGGTCACCCGTCCCACACCCGCCGCCAACAACACCCCCAGCCGGCAACGATTGCTGCACAGCACTACCGACACAGCCTGTGCGGCCCTCGCCGAATCTCGTCCCTGGGGCCGCAGCAGCACACCTTGACCTACCGCACTCACCAAGGAAGATGAGCGCCACCACGCCAGGAAGGAACGACGGCAAGGACGAGAACGGGAGCCATCACCACCGCCGCGCCAGCGCGGCTCGGGGCACAGCACACACGCAGCGAACCGGATTCGCTAGCCCGACAGATGGACCTTCCGTAGGCGGTTTCCGGATACCCCACGCATATGCGTCACATCTTCGCGGCGGCCGCAGCCGCCTTAACAAGCATGTCCATCATCGCCTCACCAGCTCACGCAGCCCCCGGTGAAACAACCAGCACTGAAACCACCCCTTACGCGGCCCTGGCGCTCTCCTCAGTGAACATCACCCGCCACGCCGCACTCACCACTGCCCAGGCCTACGCCCAGCAAGCACCCCACGCGACCTGGCAACAAAAAGCCAGCAACGCCAACCACCTCGCCACCGCGATGAAAATGCCAGGAATCAGCCTCCGCGACCGCATCATCGCCATCGCAAAAACCCAGGTAGGAACCCCATACCTCTGGGGCGGCAGCACACCAACAGGGTTCGACTGCTCCGGATTCACGCAATACGTCTACAAAAAAGCCGGGCTGCGCCTACCACGCACCGCAGCAGAGCAACAACAAGCCCTCACACCCACCAGCAAACCCCGCCCCGGCGACCTCGTCTTCTACGGGCGCAGCGCCCACCACGTCGGCATCTACCTCGCCGACGGACTCATGCTGCACGCCCCACACACCGGGAAAAACATCGCCATCGCACCTATCTACGGCACCCCTGCTGGCTACGGCCGTCTCGCCTGACCCACACCGACACATTTCGGAGGAACAACTATGCCTACCACCCTGTACCTACTCATGGCCGCAGCCATCGCAGTCTCCCCACTGACCTCAGCCCAACCCGCTCCCACAACCAACCAGCCCGCCGTCGTCAAACCAGCCACCAACGCCAAAACCACAAAAACAAAAACAAAAACAACGAAAACCAAGAAAAAAACCACCACCGACACAAACAAGAAAACCACCACCACCGCCGCTACCGGCCCCGCCACCACCTGCCGCGCCTCCTTCTACGACGAAGACCAAATGACCGCCAGCGGTGAACGGTTCAACCCCAACGCCCTCACCGCCGCCCACAAAACCCTTCCCCTGGGCTCCAAACTGCGCGTCACCAACCCCACCACCGGCGCAACAGTCACCGTCCGCATCAACGACCGCGGCCCCTACGTCGGCGGCCGCTGCCTCGACCTATCCGCCGCCGCATTCAGCAAAATCGCGAACCCGTCAGCAGGCACTGCCCTCATCCGGATGCAGCCCGTCAAATAACCCCACACATACACAGATAGGTGAAAACGAGCGGGCTAGTTGAGGCCAAGTAAAAGGCCCCGACTAGCCCGCTCCACACTGTCATCAACCAAGCACAGATTGAGAAATAACACGATCCAAAGCCCGCACATCAATACCAGAACCAACATTGATCTTGATATGCCCCGCACGGGTCCACAGCTCAATCTCTGCGTTCATGTCAAACGTGCCCGCGTTCTCCGTCGACCACATATTGATCGCCGAATACGGCAACGAATACACCTGGACTTTCTTGCCCCGCAACCCCTGCGCATCACGCACGATAAGACGGTGAGTGGTGAACGTGGCCGAGTCCCGGAAAGTTTTATACGCCGCTACCGCTGACTCCCCAGGCACCAACAAATCCTGCACATCAGCAGGGATATCCGTTTCCTGCACCAAGGTCCACTCGATGATGTTCTCCATGAACCCATCCTCCCGCTTAACCACACAGCAGTGGGTCAAACAACCCAGGTGCAGGAAACACCATGACTACTCCTGCCCGGTCTGCACCACATCCTCAAGACTGTCCGGGTCATAGTCATCACGGCTCACATGCGGCCGCTGCCGCGCCGGCGCAGAAACATCCAAATCAAACCCCGGCTGAGTAGCCAACCCACGCGCACGCCCCACCACCGACGGCTCCTGCGGGCCTGCCTCTGCGCTCACCTGCACATCCTCATCCGTGGCAGTAGCCCACTGCGGCAACGACGGCGCAATCAACGCAACCGAAGCCTTCAACGGAGACCCCGAACCATCACGACGCCCAACAATCTCAGGCAACGAACGAGCCGCACCCTTCAACGACGCAGCAAACACTGGCGCCGCACCCGCAAACGCCAACCCCAAATGCGTCTCATCACGCAAGAACCGGTGCGTACGCACCCCACCCGTAGCCCGGCCCTTACTCGGATACTCCGACAACGGCGTCACCTTCAACGCATCAACCGGTGACCCCGGACTACGCCCAGCCACCGCCGCGCCAGTAACCACCACATTCTCCACCGCAGTATCGACAGCGCCGAAGAACAACACCGACGCCCCCTCAGCCAACTTGATACCAGCCACACCACCACCAGCACGACCCTGCGGACGCACCTTCTCAGCCGAGAAACGAAGCAAATACGCATCCGAGGTAATAAAAACAAGGTCCTCTTCACCCGTGGACAACTCCACCGCGCCCACAACCCGGTCCTTGCCCTTGAGCGTGATCGTTGACCAATCACCCTTACCCGAGGGCGGATAGTCAGTGTTCACACGCTTAACCACACCCTCAGCCGTACCAAGAGCAAGCCCAGCAGAATCCGGCGCCAACGAACACAACGTCAACGGCACCTCAGCAGGAGAACCGCGATACGCCTCACCCGCAGCCGCCAACGACACATACGCACTGACCGCAGTGCCCCCCGACAAATCAGGAGAACCAGTGGTATTCACCAACGTCGGCAACTCCAACACCGAAACCCGAGCGATCTTGCCCGCCGAAGTCACCACACCAACCTCACCGCGCACAGTCGCAGGAACAATCGCAGCGATACCGTCATGGCTGCTACGACACCCCCCAGTAGGCAACGGATCACGGCCACGCGTACGCGCAATCAACCCAGTGCTGGACATCAACACGTAACAGGGATCGTCAGCCACCTCCAAAGGAGCAGCCGCCGCGGCCGGAGTGCCCGCCGACTCAAGCAAAACCGTGCGCCGCGCAGTACCCAACTCATCAGCGACCTCACCCAGCTCCGAGGACACCAACTCCCGCAGCTTGCCCTCATCAGCTAAGAGCTCTTCCAAATCCGCGATCGCAGCAAGCAGCTCTTCCTGCTCATTCTCCAACTCGATACGGCTGAACTTCGTCAAACGCCGCAACTGCAGCTCAAGAATGTAATCAGCCTGCACCTGAGTCAACGAGAACTGCTCCATCAGCCCAGCCCGCGCTGCCGCAGTGTCATCGCTGGCCCTGATAAGCGCAATAACCCGATCAATATCCAGGATCGCGACAAGCAACCCCTCAACCAGATGCAGACGTTCCTTACGCTTGCCTAACCGGAACTGGCTACGCCTACGCACCGTCGTGATACGGAAATTCACATACTCGTGCAGTAGGTCAAGCAGCCCCATCGTCTGCGGGCGTCCGTCCACCAACGCAACATTGTTAATGCCGAAGCTGTCCTCCAACGGCGTCAACTTGTACAACTTCTCCAGAACAGCCTCAGGATTGAAACCATTCTTAATCTCGATCACAAGACGCAAACCATTCTCGTGATCCGTGAAGTCATCAATATCGCTGATGCCCTCAATCTTCTTCGCCTTCACCAGATCAGCGATCTTCGTCTTCGCTTTCTCCGGACCCACCAAATACGGAAGCTCAGTCACCACAATGCCCTGCTTACGGGCAGTGACCTTCTCAATATGCGCCGTAGCGCGCGTCTTAAACGTGCCTCGACCCGTGGCATACGCATCCCGAATACCATCCAGCCCAACAATCCGGCCCCCACCAGGAAGATCCGGGCCAGGAATGAACCGCATGATGTCATCCAACGACGCATCAGGATGAGCCAACAAGTGCTGACACGCAGCCACCACCTCACGCAAATTATGCGGCGGCATATTCGTAGCCATACCCACCGCGATACCGCTGGCCCCATTCACCAAAAGATTCGGATACTGCGCCGGCAACACCGACGGCTGCGTCAACGAATCGTCATAGTTCGGAACAAAATCAACAGTGTCCTCATCGAGGTTCTCCACCAGCGCCCGAGACGCCGCCGCCATCCGCGCCTCTGTATACCGCGCAGCAGCAGGACCATCATCAAGCGAACCAAAGTTCCCGTGCCCATCCACCAACGGAACCCGCATCGTAAACGGCTGAGCCAACCGCACAATCGCGTCATAAATCGCCACATCACCGTGCGGGTGATACTTACCCATCACCTCACCAGTGATACGCGCACTCTTCACATGCGAACGATCCGGCCGCAACCCCATCTGCCGCATCGCATACATAATGCGACGCTGCACCGGCTTCAACCCATCACGAGCATCCGGCAGCGCCCGCGAATAAATAACCGAATACGCATACTCCAAGAACGCGCCTTGCATCTCCTCCTCGACATCGATGTCAACGATGCGCTCCTCTACCGGTACAGCAGAACGCGTGGACTTCTTCGAGGGGGCCATAAATCCGGGGACCTCCGGGAACGTTGGGGCGGGGGACAAGCCAGCGGGCGCACCACATCCCAATCACACGATCAAGACACGACACGAGCGCAAGCCCGGTTCATAATCCCTCATCCGAGGGGCAGGTGGCACACGACGCACGAGCGAAGCCACCATAGTTGCCCCCACCGACCAACAAAGAGCGTGGGTTCCCCTGTCTATCAGGACCGCTCAAGAGCCTCCTGGATTAAATCCGCAACAGCCGCGGCATCAGTAAACGTGCGAAGCTGCCCACGAAAATCCGTATGCGTAAGACGCCGCGCCAACTTCGCCAAAATAGCCAAATGATCCGTCGGCGCTCCAAACGGAACAGCAATAAGGAAAATCAAATCAGCAGGACCATCAACCGACCCCCAATCGACACCCCCCACACACCGACCAAACGCCACACTCGGCTCAGTCACCGCAACGCTACGCGCATGCGGAATAGCCACCCCACCAGGAAGGCCCGTCGCCAACTGCGACTCGCGATACTCAACATCAGCGATAAACGCCGCACTATCGGTGACACGCCCCGCCGAAGCGAGCAAATCAGTCAAAGACGCAATAGCTGACCTGCGCTCCTGACTAACTAAATCCAATGCCACATGCTCGGTGGTGATCAGTCTCACGATTCTCCTTGCCTGGGAACCAACAACCTCGCGCGCCGCACGTCGCAAACAACCTTGGACACATCCGACCAGTAGACGCCTGAGAGGTTCGGCCACAGCCTAATCCGTTCACTGCTTTCACGAACGTGAAACATCCCGACTCACACAGACAAACTCCCGCACCACAACCACCCGCCACACCACCACACACGTAGTCGACACGCCATACCCGCAACCACCGCAACGTGGACCACAATGGGAATCATGAGTTTTCCTCGCCGTAGTGCCCACGGCTCATCACTACCTGCCGACCTGGTTCGTGACGTCGAACGAGCAGGCTACTACCCAGCCCTCGTCCACGAGGTAGTGCAAACAGCCCTCGCCGGCGAAAGCGTCGTCTCACACCTGGTCCACCAAGAAACCACCTTCGACCACGACTCCATCCGCCGACACATCACAGTCCTGGTCATCACCCCCACCCGCCTGGTCGTCATGCACGCAGACGACGACTCCCAAGCCGGCACCGCCCACGCCACCGCCACCGCCACCAGCGAATCTGTGCCATTAAGCCGTATCCGGGCAGTCATGCTCACCCACGTCGTCAGCGACCCCGCCTCCTACACCCCCGAAAGCCACGGCCAAGAACTCACCGTCACCATCGGCTGGGGATCAGTCTCCCGAATCGACCTCATCCCCGCCTCCTGCGGCGAACCCAACTGCGAAGCCGACCACGGCTACGAAGGCACCATCACCGCCGACGACATCAGCGTCCGCGTCAGCGCCATGGCCGATGGAGAAAACGCAGTTACCCAAGCAATCGCATTCGCCCACGCACTCCAAAGCGCTACCGCTGGAGCAGGAGAATAATGACCAACACCGGGGGACAGCACGAAAAACCCACCTACGACACACACGGACTGCTCGGCGTCTTACCTTCAGTCGCGCACTCCCTAAACGTCCCAGGCTTCAGCGAATGGGACACCGACCTACCCCAAGCACGCAGCGCAGTCGTCGTCCTCGTCGACGGCCTCGGCGATGAACTCCTCCGCCGCCGCAGCGGCCACGCCCCCTTTCTACGCTCCCTGCTCAACAACGGCCGCCGCCTCCACGCCGGATTCCCCTCCACCACCGCAACCAGCCTCACCAGCTTGGGCACCGGACTACCCCCCGGCGCCCACGGCATGATCGGATACGAAGGGCACAACCCCGACAACAACCAACGATTCAATGCCCTCAGCTGGGAAAACGGACCCGACCCCGAACTATGGCAGCCATTCCCCACCGTCTTTGAAAAAGTCGCCCCCCACCTCGAGCCCTTCAGCATCGGCCCCACCCACTTCGAAGGCTCCGGACTAACCCGCGCATCCCTACGCGGACCCCGATACAACCCCGCCGACGACCTCGACGACCGCATCGACGCCGCCGTCACCATTCTGCGCACACACCCACGCGCCCTCATCTACCTCTACTGGGGCGAAGTCGACAAAGTAGGCCACGAACACGGATGCGGCTCGTGGCAATGGGGAGACGAACTCGAACGCATCGACGCCGCACTACGACAACTGGCCCGGCGCGTCCCAACAGGAACCGCCATCCACATCACCGCCGACCACGGCATGATCGACACCAACGACAGCACCCGCTTCGACATCGGCCTGCGCCCAGCCATGACCACCAACATCAGCCATGTCACCGGCGACCCCCGGGCACCCCACCTACACCTCAAACCCGGAACCAGCGCCGACACTGCCGCCACCTGGAGCGCTGAACTCGGCCACCGCGGCACTGTCCTCACCCGCGAACAAGCAATCGAAACAGGTGTTTTCGGCCCCGTCCGTGATGAAGTCGCTGCCAGAATCGGTGACCTCATCGTCATCATGAACGACAACCACGTCATCCTGGACTCCCGCCGCGACAAACCCGGCCTGCTGCGCCTGGTCGGCCACCACGGGTCAACCACCGTCGATGAACTCGCAGTACCACTGCTGAGCCTGCCGCCCCGCTAACCACAGACAAAAACGACGTGCCCGCTCCCTGAAGCTGCTAGGGGAGTGGGCACGCCGCAAATTACGGGCTTAGTTACCTCCTGGCCTGGCCCCAAACATGATGTCGTCCCACGAAGGCACGCTCGCCCGACCACGCGAAGACTTGCTCTTAGTGCGAGAAGGCGTTGAGGCCTCAGCTGCTTGCTCAACAGCAGAATCAGCCGGTTCCTTCGCCGTGGATTTCGCTGCAGAGGCCTTGGGTTTTGAAGTCTTGGCGCCAGCGGTCTTCGTCGAGCTTGTCTTGCGCGTTCCTGACGTTTTGCGAGTGGTTGTTTTCCGTGGCGATGTTGTTTTGCGCGGTGCAGTGCGTTTGCGTCGCGTCGTGGGAGCAGGTTCGCTAGCTGCTTCCCCAACAGCGGATTCGGCTGAGTCAGGTTCTTGCGTGGCTTTGTCCGAATCAGATTCAGCTTCCGATTCGGCTGCATCCTTGGGTGCGGGAGCCGGTTCTGGTTCGGGAGTAACCTCACCCTCAGGTTGAGGCGCATCATCAGATTCAGGTGCTAGATCGGCTTGCACAGCAGGATCTTCCGCTGACTCTGGCTCCGAGACAGCTTCTGCCTCTGATGTGGGCTCTGGGTCTGGTTCCGTTTCTGGTGCGGGCTCTTGCGCAGCTTGCGCCTGAGAATCTTCCACCTCAGCAACGGATGCTTCGGCCGGTTCTTCTACCACTGGTGTTTCTTGCTCAGCCTCTGCTACCGGCGCTTCAGGGACATCTGCTGGCTCGCTATCTGCTTCATCAGACACTGGCTCCGGGGCTTGCGCGGCAGTGTCTTCCTCGGGTGTGGCATCAGAGACCTCAGCAGGTGGTTCTTCTGAATTCCCCTCGGCGACTGGCTCTGCTGCAGACTCTTCCTCACTGGCAGTGGCTTCCTCAGCTGAGGGCTCAGTAACCGCTTGCGCATCCGCAGCAGAATCCGCCTCCTGCTCCTCAGCCACCGGCTCCGGGGCGGCAGGGGGCTCCTCTGCTGCGTGCGGGGCAGCTTCCTCGGCTACTTCAGTAAGCTCCTGGGGCTGGGCATCCTGCTCGACAGAAACATTGCTTTCCACGACAACGGCCTCGAGTACTTCTTCGGCAGGCGATGTCGTTCCAGCGGTTTCTTCCGCTGGTTCTTCCGGTGGCGCTATAGCTGCAACGGGCGTTGGTGCAGGTAGCTCTTCTGCGCCTTTGAGGCGTCGCCGATTACGTGCGTAGATACGTTCGCGTAGGTCAGCGACCAATTCGCAGTCTCCGTGTTCAGCCCCAGCATCTTCTTCCGAACGGGGAATCAGAGGGGCAGAACGCGCGAAATGATCCGCGCCAGGGGATTCCTCGTTCGTGATTGCCGCGGCCTGAGCGTTCAAGGCCGAAACGGTCATAGTTCCTCGGGAGAAACGCCACCGAGCCAGGTGTGCCTGTGTATCGGCCACGAAGGTAATTTCCACGACCCATTGGCCGTCATCGGTGCGGTAGGAGTCCCAATGTGTAGCGGAGGTGTCGATATGACGCTCGCGTAGATACGTGTCCACCAATTCACGAAGTTCGACAGCTTGACCGAAAGAGTGCCCCCGAATGTGAGCGCGACGCGCCAGGCCGGCAACGTGATCACGTTCGGCCAGGATTGGTCCTTCGAAGCGTCTGACCTTCTCTTCCGTCCATCCCGCGCGCTCAGCGGTTTCCGCGGTGGTGTAGCCGGCGCGGATGAGTGCTTGGACCTCGGCGGGACGCATGATCTGCTTGGGTTCTTCGTGGGCGACGTGTCTGCGTTCCCACCTCGCGGCCTCACGGAAGGCGTCGTCGAGGGTGAGGCGGTACCGGATATCGCTGTCGTGCGAGCCCAGTAGTACGTATTCACCGCTCTCGTGAACGCCGATGAGGTAGAGGTCACGCATGTGTCAGTCTCCCGTCTGTCGTTGCTGCGCGGGATGCCGATGCCGACCGCCTCGGGATCCGGTCGGAGTCGGGAGTCTCGGTCTCGGGGGTCACCGTGGCCCGTCTCAGCGCTGTATGCACTTTCCGCGTCAAAGGAAGCCTATCGGGGTCGCACCCTGGATCGTGTCAGTAATACGTTGGATCGGTGAGTCATGTGAATGCAGAAATGATTGATGGAATCGTTTTGGTGTCCTTTGGGGGACCGCGAGGCGAGGCCGATGTGGTGCCTTTTCTGGAGAACGTGACTGCCGGTCGAGGTGTTCCGCGGGAGCGTTTGATGGTGGTGGGGGAGCATTATTTCGCTCGCGGTGGGGTGAGCCCGATTAATGCTGAGACGCAGGCACAAGCTGAAGCGATGCGCTCGGCATTGGAGCGAGCTGGGCGGGGGGATGTTCCTGTTTTTGTGGGAAATCGTAACTGGGATCCGTATGTGCATGAGGCGTTGTTGGCAGCTTCGCAGGCTGGGGTGCAGCGCGCTGCGGTGGTGGTGACGAGTGCGTATTCAGGATATTCCTCGTGTCGGCAGTATCGAGAAGATATTGCCGCTGCGGTGGCTCGATTGGAAGCTGCAGGGGAGCGGGTGCCAGAGCTGGTGTATGTGCGTCCGTGGGGGCTGGAGCCAGTTGTGGTGGCTGCTTGGCAGCGGCGTGCGGTGGAGTTTGTGGGGCGTGCGGTGCAGGGGGATGTGTCGCTGGATGAGGTTCGGGTGTTGTTTGTGGCGCATTCGATTCCAGAAGGAGCAGCTGTGCATTCGGGGCCGCAGGGGAATCCGCGGACGTATGAGCGTGAGTTGATGGCAGTTGCCCAGTCTTGTGTGCAGGCGGTAGAGGAGTTTTTGGGAGCTCAGCCCGGGTGGGATCTGGTGTTTTGTTCCAGGTCAGGGCGTCCGGAGCAGCCGTGGTTGGTGCCAGATATCAATGATGCGATTGCAGCGTTGCAAGGGTCAGGGGTGCGCAGCGTTGTGCTGGTTCCGATCGGGTTTGTGGCTGACCACATGGAGGTGGTGCAGGACTTGGATACCGAGGCTGCGGACACGGCTGCGGGGATTGGGATGGAGTTTTTGCGGGCGCCGACGTTGCGTGATGAGCAAGCGGTGGCGCAACGGTTGGTGGAGTTGGCGTTAAATGCCGGGCAAGAGCCGGGGGTGTGTCAGGTGGATTGTTGTCTTGCGCCGTTGCGTCCGGGGACGCAACGGCCGGTGGCTGCGTTTGAGGGGTGAAGTAGGTCACGGCTTGTGCGCGGTTGCGCGTCGTGAATGTGCTGTTTCGTTAGATGTTTTCTCAGAGAGGAGTGTTGTTGTGATGGGTCTTTCTTTGGGTAGGTCTGGTGTTGCGGGGGCGTCATTGGGGTCAGTGATTCCGGCTGAGTTGGTTCCGGATGCTGATGTGTTGGCGCAGTTGGAGTCTTTTGCGGTTGATTTGGCGTCGGGGGCTGGTCGTTTGGTGGTGACGGAGCGGCCGGAGGGGATGGAGGTGGATACGAAGACAACCGAGACTGATGTGGTGACGGAGATGGATCGTCGTGCCCAGGAGTATTTGGTGGGGCGCATTCGCCGGATTCGTGAGGGTGATGGGGTTTTGGGGGAGGAGGAGGGTGGGGCTTTAGAGGTGGGGGAGTCGGGTTTGACGTGGGTGTTGGATCCGATTGATGGCACGGTCAATTACTTGTATGACCGGATGGATTTTGCGGTGTCGGTGTCGGTGGTGGTGGGGGATGTTTCGGCGCCTGGGTTGTGGTGGCCGGTGGCGGGTGCGGTTTCGGCGCCGGGGCGGGGGTTGACGTATCACGCGAGGTTGGGGGCGGGGGCGTTTGCGGTGGATTTGTTGGGGCGTCGGCGGCGGTTGCGTGTGTCGGGGACGACGGATTTGGGGCAGTCGTTGGTGGCGACGGGGTTTGCGTATGCCAGTGAGCGGCGTGCTGAGCAGGGGGTTGTGTTGGCTGCGTTGTTGCCGCGGATTCGGGATGTGCGCCGTTGTGGGAGTGCAGCGTTGGATATGTGTGATGTGGCTGCGGGGACATTGGATGCGTATTACGAGCGGGGGGTGCATGTGTGGGATGTGGCTGCGGCGCGGTTGATTGCTCAGGAGGCTGGCGCGGTGGTTAGTGGTATTGGTGCTGAGGCGCCGTTGGCTGATGGGGTGATTGCTGCGGCGCCGGGGGTTCATGGTGCGTTGCGGGAGGCGTTGTCGGTGATTACTACGCCAGTCCGGTAGTCGCTGTGAGTTGCTGGTTCGGTCTAGGGTGGTCGGGCTGTGTGAGGGTTTTGGGTGCCCGTGTGAGGTGACACACGGGCATGAAGACGCCAGGACGTGACTAACACCTGTCTTGTGGTGCACAATCCCCTCACCGTCCCGGCTCATGGAATGGTGTGGTCGGGTTCAGCGTTGCCCTGCGGGAGCATCGCTGCCGCAGTGTGCGTTGTCTTCGGAGCGAGTACGTCCGGGGATGGTGTGTGCGATGGCGGTGTCGCCCGACCCCCTTGTGAAGCCGCCCGACATCTTTATGAAATGGAGAGGCTTGAATGGCCACTGACTACGATGCCCCGCGTAAATCCGACGAGGACGCAGAGGACTCGATCGAAGAGCTGAAGTCGCGGCGCGTCGAGAAGTCGTCCTCGGCGAACGTCGACAACGACGACGCTCGTGACTCTGGAGAGGGGTTTGAGCTTCCGGGCGCAGACCTGTCGAATGAAGAGTTAACGGTGCGCGTCGTACCTAAGCAGGCTGATGAATTTACTTGCGGTAGCTGCTTCCTGGTGCGTCACCGGAGTCAGTACGCGGGTGAGAACAACGGTTTGGCTGTCTGTAAGGAATGCATTGCCTGAGGTTCGTGTAAATGTACGTCGGCTTGACCCCGAACTCCCACTTCCGCGCTATGCGCGAGATGGGGATGCCGGGGTCGACCTATGCGCGCGTGTCGATACGGTCCTTGAACCGGGGGCACGTTTTCTTATGCCGACCGGTTTAGCTATCGCGGTGCCGCGTGGCTTTGTCGGTTTGGTTCATCCGCGTTCTGGATTGGCTATCCGTCATGGTGTGACGGTGGTGAATGCTCCGGGAACGATTGATGCTGGTTACACCGGCCAGGTGTGTGTTCCGCTCATCAATGTAGACAGGTCTGAAGCGTTCACGATTACGCGCGGAGACCGCATTGCCCAGCTGGTGCTGCAAGAGGTTGCCTCAATCGTGTGGAACGAGGTTGACGAACTAGACAGCACTGAACGTGGTGAAAGTGGTTTCGGTGCTTCCGGTGGATTCGGTGAGCGCCGCGACTGATCATGTGGTGTGATTTCGGGCTGGTTGGCGCGTTGTGGCCAGCCCGACATCGCCAGTGTGTGCCTGTGACAGACTAAAGCGAGCTTAGTCGGGATCGTATTGCGGCCGATGCGCGTTCGTTCTGAAGTGAGTCGTTGTGCCGTCCCCGATGGTTGTGTTGTGCAGCGTCGGGTTCAGGAGCGCCGTCGGCGCGAGGAGGGAAGCAGACATGGGGCTGTTCGGTCGTAAACGATCCAAAGTTAAGTCTGTGCCGCAGCATGACGCGGCTGTTGACGAAGGTGCCCACTGGCAGGAAGAACCCGTCGCGGGTGTGCCTGTGCTTGGTCAGCACACGGCTGAGCAGTTGGGTCCTTTCGACTCTGGTGATGTTGTTCGTCCAGAGGGGTTCCTCGATTTTGGTTCGGTGTGGCTGCCGAACATCCCTGGTGTGACGTACATGGTGGAGACCGATCAGCAGAGCAACGAAGTTACGGGGATGCGTCTGCAGATCGAGGAGTCGGTGTTGCAGCTGCAGGTGTTCGCGGCACCGAAATCGAAGTTCTTGTGGGGCGATATCCGTGAGGAAATCGCAACCAGCTTGCGTAACGGTGGTGGCGAGGCAGACATCACTGAAGGCCCTTATGGGGCAGAACTGATGGCTGCTGTGCCCACACCGTCGGGGTTGATGCCGATGCGGTTTATCGGTGTGGATGGCCCTCGCTGGTTCTTGCGTGGTGTGATTAGCGGACCGGCTGCATCTGACCCGGATGTGGGGCAGGCATTCATCGATTTGCTGCGGGTGGTTGTTGTGCACCGTGGGCGTCAGCCGATGGCGCCGCGTGAGTTGCTGCCTATGCACATGCCGCGTGACATCGGTGAACACGACAATGGAGAGCAAGCTCCCACACTGGACCCGTTCGAGCGTGGACCGGAGATCACTGAGATCCGCTGAGTCTGATTGTTCTTGCTGCTGCGCTGCGTGGATGCGCATAAGCGCGGCGCGAGTGCGCCCACAGGATTGGTGGGTTTACAGTCGTTTTCGCCCCAAAGGTATACCTGCCTGAAGGGTTTGTCATGATGTGTGAAAGGTTTGGTAATGGCGGCAATCTCATCGCTGCTTGAGCGGTTGGCGGGCGCCCAGGCGAAAGCTGACAACGCTGCCCTGCGCAAAGAGTGCAACGGGTGCGGCGCTACCGAGATTGGTGACTGTGCTGATCGTGGCTTTTACACGATGCGGGGAATGGTCAAGTCGGTGACGCGCCCGGCTGCTGGGTCCACGCCTTCCATCTCCGCGGAGATTTTTGACGGCTCTGGCTATCTGACGTTGGTGTGGATGGGGCGCCGCGAGATTCCCGGAATTGTTCCGGGAGTGCGGATGCGCGTGGAGGGCCGTGTGATGCGTAACGGCAACAAGGTTGTTATGCATAACCCGAGCTTTGATGTGCTTGCCCCGGCCTCGGCAACAAAATAGTCAGCCAGCAGATAAGCGGAAGATCATCACCGTCTCCAGCGGCGATGATGGTTTTTTCCTGAAGCCATAAAACATGAAAAGAGGGCGGAACAGACAGGGTTACTGTTCCGCCCTCTTCGTTGCGTTTTAGTCCTCGATGTTGTCGGCGGTTGAGAAAAGCTGTCGTACTTCGTTTTCCTCAGCCTGAGTAGTCACGATGATCAGTTCGTCGCCGGCCTCGAGGAGATCGTCCGCAGTAGGGCCGATGGGGCGCGCATCGCGCACCAGGCAGGTCAACACCGTATCTGGCGGCCAGGGCACATCTCCGACGCGCGTAGTGGCCCAGGGACTGTCTTCAGTGAGGGTGATCTCCACCAGGCTTGCCCCAGATTGACGGAACTCGAAAATTCGCACCAATTCACCGACTGTGACAGCTTCCTCAACGAGCGCGGTGATCAACCGTGGTGTAGACACTGCTACGTCTACACCCCAACTCTCATCAAAGAGCCACTCGTTCTTCGGGTTATTGATGCGTGCCACTGTGCGCGGCACCGCGAATTCTGTTTTCGCCAGCAGTGAAGTCACCAGGTTCACTTTGTCGTCGCTGGTGGCCGCCACAATCACATCAGCTGACTCCAGCCCGGCCTCTTCCAGAGAAGACAGCTCGCAGGCATCAGCCAGGAGCCAGGAGGCATCGGGGACTACTTTGGTTTCAGCGACGTCGATATTTTTATCGATGAGTAGTACTTCGTGACCGTTACCGATCAGCTCGCGGGCAATAGAGCGCCCTACGCTGCCTGCCCCAGCAATAACGACCCTCATGCCTGTTCCCCTCGAACAATGAACGACTGCGCAACAGCTGCGCTAACTATGGCGTTGATGCTCATTCGAACTCCGGTGCGGACTCGAGGATCCGTTCGGTCTGGCCCAACGCTTCGGCCGTGGTGATCACGCTTACGATGTCACCGGCCTGGTAGACGTGTTCTGCTGTTGGGATCATCCCTTCACCAAACCGCATCACGTACGCGACACGGGCGCCGCTGAGCTGTTCCATCGTTGAGTACGTCAACCCGATCCAGGCGTGATGCAGCGCCACTTCCGCTACTACTACGCGGCCGCTTGGGTCAGCGTGCTGGGGCGTTGCTCCATGGGGTAGCAGACGCCGCATGATCCGGTCGCTGGTCCAGCGCACGGTTCCTACCGTAGGGATCCCGAGCCGCTGATATACGGCCGCTCTGCCGGGATCGTAGATACGCGCTACGACGTTCTGTACCCCAAATGTTTCCCGAGCTAACCGCGCCGTGAGGATATTGGAGTTATCGCCGCTGCTCACTGCTGCGCAGGCGTACGCATTCTCGATGCCCGCCTTAATCAACACCTCACGATCGAAGCCCTGCCCGACCACGCGGCGGCCCTCAAAATCTGGTCCTAAACGGCGAAAAGCACGCCGATCCTGATCTATGACGGCCACATCGTGGCCACGCTCGGCAAGATTGCGGGAGAGAGATGCTCCCACCCGGCCACAGCCCATGATGACGAAGTGCACGTCACGACCGTATACCAGGCAGCCATCAGTGCAGCACCCAGACTCAGCTGAATCAGACCAGAACGCTGCGACGCGTCCAACACGCGACGACCCCACCGTTCACGGCGTTCGGCTCTACAGTGTTCTCCGTGTCAAACCTCACCCGCGCCCTGAAGCGTGCGATCGTCGGGCGGGCGATGAGCTCAGACCGGCTCGGCGAGACGCTGCTTCCCAAGCGCATCGCTCTTCCCGTATTCGCCAGCGACGCACTCTCGTCCGTCGCCTACGCCCCCGATGAGATCCTCCTTACCCTCGGCCTGGCTGGTGGAGCTTTCGCCGCAACCCATTCATGGCAGATCGCCTTGGCCGTCGTGTTCGTCATGGTCATCGTGGTGCTCTCATACCGTCAGAACGTGCACGCCTACCCATCCGGTGGAGGAGACTACGAGGTCGCCACCACTAACCTCGGCACAAAAGCGGGGGTGACAGTCGCCAGCGCCTTGCTGGTCGATTACGTCCTTACTGTCGCTGTGTCGGTTTCTTCCGGGGTTCAGAACGCCGCGCTCGTCCTTCCCTGGATTCGCGGTCATGAAGCTATAGCCGCTGCTGTCTTGATCGTCACGCTCACTACATTGAACTTGCGCGGTGTCCGTGAATCCGGTGCCGCATTCGCCATCCCCACCTATGCCTTCATGATCGGGGTGATCGGCATGTGTCTGTGGGGTTTTGTGCGTCACTTCACTGGCACTTTGCCGATGGCTCCTAGCGCCCCATTCGAGATGGCCCCCGCCAACGGCTACGAACAATTAGGCCAGCTGGCCCTAGTCTTTTTGCTTCTTCGAGCGTTCTCATCCGGGTGTGCAGCCTTGACCGGTGTCGAAGCGGTATCCAACGGGGTGCCGGCTTTCCAAAAACCGCACAGCAAAAACGCCGCCACCACGCTCGTGCTCATGGGTGTCATCTCGATCACGATGCTGCTCTCTACCGTCACACTTGCCAACCTCACCGGCGTGAAATTTGCCGAGCACCCCAGCGAGCAACTTCTCCTCAATGGACAGCCCGTGGGTACTGGGTACATCCAAGAAACCGTCATCGGTCAACTCGCCCACACCGTTTTCAACAACTTCCCCGCCGGCATGTTCTACATGGCCACGGTCACCGGGATCATCCTCATCCTCGCCGCGAACACTGCCTTCAACGGTTTCCCAGTGCTGGCTTCAGTTCTGGCTCGCGACGAGTTGCTTCCACGGCAGCTCGCCCAGCGAGGTGACCGCCTGACTTTCAGCAACGGCATCCTCATCTTGGCTACCGCTGCCTTGGCTCTTGTGATCATCTACGACGCTGACGTCACCCGACTCATCCAGCTGTACATCGTCGGTGTGTTTGTTTCTTTCACGCTGTCCCAGATCGGCATGGTGCGGCACTGGAACCGCAACCTGGAGCTGGCTGAAGGTCAAGAACGTTCCCGTATGCGGCGTTCACGGGTCATCAACGCTATCGGCGCCACCATGAGTGGAACGGTGCTCATCGTGGTACTGCTAACCAAATTCACCCACGGTGCTGGGTTCGCCGTGGCAGGGATGGGCATCCTTTTCGTGATGATGCTCGGCATCAAGAAGCACTACCGCGCTGTTGGTGAAGAACTGAAGCTATCTGAGGATGTGCGTGAAGAACGCGCCCTGCCTTCACGGGTGCACGCCGTTGTTCTTGTGAGCAGAGTGCACAAGCCCACCATGCGTGCTCTGGCGTATGCCCGTGCCTCCCGCAGCTCGAACATCGGGGCGGTGACTGTTGCTGTCGACCCTGAAGCCACCGAGGCCCTGGTCCACGAATGGGAGCGGCGTGAAATTCCTGTTCCTCTTACCGTGCTTGCCTCCCCGTACCGAGAAATGACCAGGCCTGTGCTGGGGTATATCGACCATTTGCGTCGCAAGAACCCCCGCGACATCGTCAGCGTTTATGTGCCTGAATATGTCCTCGGACACTGGTGGGAACACCTGTTGCACAACCAAAGTGCATTGCGACTCAAAGCCGCGCTCCTGTTCAAACCGGGGGTGGTCATGGTGAGTGTGCCGTGGCGTCTGGAATCCTCTGACGGGGCCGAACAACATTTCCGTAATGGCGGCGGTGCCCGAGCATCGTCTATTTACGGCCCCCGGGATAACACGCTGGTGCCCGGCAGCATCACGAGGAAAGGTCAAGCGTGATCGGTACACGATTGCAGCTCCACATCGAACGCATTGCCCATGGCGGGCATGCAGTCGCCCACACTGACGACGGGCAGGTCGTGTTCGTCCGGCATTGCCTGCCAGGTGAAGATGTCGAGGCTGTCGTCACCAAAGGAAAACCAGGCGACCGGTTTATTTTCGCTGATGCGGTAAAAATCCTCACTACATCCGCGTTCCGGGTCCAGCCGCGTTGTGAGGTTTCCGGGCCCGGCGGCTGCGGAGGCTGTGACTTCCAGCACGTTGATCTTGACCATCAGCGCGAGTTGAAAGCACAAGTCATTAGCGAGCAGCTCACCCGACTGGGTGGCATTGATCGTGATGTGCAGGTGGAGCCGGTACCGGGAGACCACGACGGGTTGCGTTGGCGGACTCGGATGGATTTCGCCGTCGACCGTTCTCGCCGCGCCGGGTTGCGCAGGTTCCGGTCTCGGGACGTCATCCGGTTAAAGGACTGCCCGATCGCCGCTGAGGAAGTCACTGAATCTGGGGTGTTCGCTAGGCGGTGGGGCGGGGCCAGGGCTGTTGAAGTTGTGGTCCCTAATAGCAGCGACACCAAGGTGGTGCCAGTGCCTGGTGGAACCAAGCGAGCCAAGACAGTGACCGAGCATGTCGCTGTGCCAGCAGGGCAGCGGCACAACGGTTTCACCGGAGATTTCACCGTGCCTACGCGTGGTTTTTGGCAGGTTCACCCAGGTGCAGCATCCACATTGGTGGATGCGGTTCTTGAAGGTGCTGCGATTACCGCAGGAGATACCTGTCTTGACCTGTATGCGGGAGTGGGGCTTTTCGCGGCGGCGATGGCTGCTCAGGTAGGCCCAGGTGGGTCGGTGATCGCTGTTGAGTCAGATCCGGCTGCGGTGGTGTGCGCACAGCGTCGCTTTAACGATGACGCTCGTGTGCAGGTGATCAAATCACGTACCGAGGATGCGTTAGACAAAGGCCTAGCCGGGGGCAGAGCTGACGTTGTGGTTTTGGATCCACCTCGCTCAGGCGCTGGTGCTGCAGTTATGCGCCATCTGGCTGCGTTGGAGCCGCGGGTGATGGTGTACGTCGCGTGTGATCCAGCAGCTCTTGCGCGTGATTTGCGCAGCGCCGGTGAGCTTGGATACACGCTGACGGACCTACGTGCATTCGACATGTTTCCGATGACTCACCATGTCGAATGCGTCGCTACTGTCTGCAGACAAGGCAGCATCTGATTCGGGTGCGGGGAGTCACTGGGCCGACGCTCGCGCCTGGCACGGTGACTCCCCGCGCGTGTAACAGCGGTGCGTGGTGGTGTGTCCACGGTTGGCCCACATGCACAGTGAAGGTGAGCCATGAACCTGCTGCAGGACAAAGGACGCGACTCGTTAATCGTTAAGCTTGTTGATTCAGCAGTTGAGCGTTACGGCAGCGCGGCTGATCGGCGGGTGGCGGGGCTGCGAAAGAAATTCCCCGAAGCCTCACCTGCCGAGTTGGTTGAGCATCTGACTACCGAGTACACACGGGTCACGGTTGGTTCGGGAGCGGGGATCGGGGCGACTGCTGCTATTCCTGGTGTGGGGACAGCGGCATCGCTGGCGTTGTCTGCCGGTGAGGTGGTGTCGTTTATTGAGTTGACGGTTCGGTATGTGCTGACTGTCGCGGCGATCTACGGGGATCTGCCTGCCAATTCTGAGGGGCGTCGTGCTCTGGTGGTGGGGGTAATGCTGGGGGAGTCTGGTGTGCGGGCAGCGCAGCGGACCGTGGGGTCGAGTGAGAAAGGCTGGGCCAGGCAGTTGGGGGCACGGCTGCCCAGCTCGCGCGGCGGGAGCAGCTTGGGACGCACGTTTATCACCCGGTTCGCGGTGCGTAAGAGCGCGGGAATTGTTGGTCGAGCGTTGCCTTTTGGTGTGGGAGCGGTGCTTGGTGGGGCCGCTAACTATGCCGCTGGCGGGGCAGTGGTCAAGGGTGTGCGGGCTGCGTTTGGTCAGGCGCCGCGCACGTGGGAGCCAAAGGCTCCCTAAGCAAGCTCTCGCCTGACCGGCGGGGGTTTAGTGACCTGGCAAGGTGGATGAGCTGCTCGACTGATGAGCTCGCATCATTTGGGTAGCAATGGCGCCGAACCGTTCGACTGCTTCGGGTAGGCTCAAGAGACGAATGTGGTCACCGAACTGGAGCAGCCGCCGCACCGATTCGACGTCAGGGTAGTGGGCGGTAGATAGCACTCTGGTCGCAGCGCCGCGGTATCGCTAAGAAACTCTCGACTTTCGATGCGGCTGGTGTTGAACATGCGGGGCTGCCCATCGACATCGGCTACGAGGTACCACGAGCCAGCCTTGCTCGCCAGGCCGTACGGGGCCGCAATGACCATCCAGAAGGGGCGATGAAGAGCATCTCTGATAAGGGTGCGTAGTTACGCTCAGGGACTCGTGTGACGGCTGCCTCATCCGAGTTAGCCCCATCGACTGATCGGCCTGGCCCTCGGTGACGGTGAGGGCCACTTGGGTTTTCGAGTTTGTGCGTCATGCGGAGTGTGTGACGTGCCGCGAAACCCAAAAGTATCTTGATGTCAAGATATCTCGGGTAGTGTGTGACACAACGGTCGCGCACGCCCTGCCCTAGGCGAGCAGCCACCGCACCAAACACCCCCAGTGAAGGAGCGAGTGTGAGCCAGAACAGCTTCCAAGCCAAAAACACGTTGCAGGTCGGTGGCGCCTCCTACGACATCTTCCGCATCGACGCCGTCGAAGGCAGCCGCACCCTGCCCTACAGCCTCAAAGTGCTCCTCGAAAACCTGCTCCGCACCGAAGACGGCGCCAACGTCACCGCAGAACAAATCAAAGCTCTCGGCTCATGGGACGAAAACGCCCACCCCAACACCGAAATCCAATTCACCCCCGCACGCGTGATCATGCAGGACTTCACTGGCGTTCCCTGCATCGTCGACCTGGCCACCATGCGCGAAGCCGTCGTTGAACTCGGCGGCAAAGCCGAAAAAGTCAACCCCCTCTCACCCGCCGAACTCGTCATCGACCACTCAGTACAAATCGATGTCTTCGGACGCCGCGACGCCTTCACCCGCAACGTAGAACTCGAATACGGCCGCAACAAAGAGCGCTACCAATTCCTCCGCTGGGGCCAAGGAGCCTTCGCCGACTTCAAAGTCGTCCCCCCAGGCACAGGCATCGTCCACCAGGTCAACATCGAGCACCTCGCCCGCGTTGTCATGAACCGCGACGGCCAGGCCTACCCCGACACCTGCGTAGGCACCGACTCCCACACCACCATGGAAAACGGCATCGGTGTGCTCGGCTGGGGAGTCGGCGGCATCGAAGCAGAAGCCGCCATGCTGGGTCAACCCGTCTCGATGCTCATTCCCCGCGTAGTCGGCTTCAAACTCACCGGACACATTCCCGCCGCCGTCACCGCCACCGACGTTGTCCTGACCATCACCGAAATGCTCCGCAAACACGGAGTAGTCGGCAAATTTGTCGAGTTCTACGGTGAAGGGGTCGCCTCCATCCCCCTGGCCAACCGCGCCACTATCGGCAACATGAGCCCCGAATTCGGCTCCACCTGCGCGATCTTCCCCATCGATGACGAAACCATCAACTACCTGCGACTCACCGGCCGCAGCGAAGAACAAATCGCACTCACCGAGGCCTACGCCAAAGAACAAGGACTCTGGCACGACCCCAACAACGAACCCCGCTTCTCCGAATACCTCGAACTCGACCTATCCACAGTGGTCCCCTCCATCGCCGGCCCCAAACGCCCCCAAGACCGCATCCTCCTCTCGGAATCCAAAACCTCCTTCCGCAAAACCCTGCCCGCCTACGTCAAGAACGCCCTGGACACCGAAACCGAAAGCGGAGCCGAGTCGATGGCCGCATCGGATGCACCTGCACCCGGCAGCGACACCGACTCCGGTGGCAACGCCCCCCGCACCTCAATGCTTGGCGCAATGCGCCGCCCCCACAAACGGGTTGCCATCACCCGCGATGGGCAAACATTCGACATTGACCACGGCATTGTCTCCATCGCCTCTATCACCTCCTGCACGAATACCTCGAACCCGTCGGTGATGCTCGCAGCGGGCCTGCTCGCCAAGAAAGCCGCAGACAAAGGACTACAAGTCAAACCCTGGGTCAAAACCTCCATGGCGCCAGGCTCCAAGGTCGTCACCGAGTACTACGACAAGGCAGGCCTGTGGCCATCGCTGGAGAAACTGGGCTACCACCTCGTCGGCTACGGCTGCACCACCTGCATCGGTAACTCCGGCCCCTTGCCTCAAGACATCTCCGAAGCAATCAACAGCAACGACCTGGCAGTCACCTCCGTGCTTTCCGGTAACCGCAACTTCGAAGGCCGTATCAACCCCGACGTGAAGATGAACTACCTGGCCTCCCCGCCGCTAGTCATCGCCTACGCCCTGGCCGGAACGATGGACTTCGACTTCGACACCGAACCACTTGGCCAAGACAACGACGGCAACGACGTCTTCCTCGCCGACATTTGGCCCAGCGCCGAGGAAGTCCAGAAAACTATCGACGCCTCCATCGACCGAGACATGTTTGCTTCTCAATACTCCGATGTCTTCGCCGGAGATGAACGCTGGCAAGGCCTGGACACCCCCGACGGCGACACCTTCGCCTGGGACGAAAACTCCACCTATGTGCGCAAACCCAACTACTTCGACGGTATGTCGATGGAGCTGACCCCCGTGCAAGACGTCACCGGCGCACGCGTCCTAGCCAAACTGGGCGACTCAGTCACCACAGACCACATCAGCCCCGCAGGCGCCATCAAACCCGACAGCCCCGCAGGCAAATACCTCGCCGACCATGGCGTGGAGCGCAAAGACTTCAACTCCTACGGTTCTCGCCGCGGTAACCACGAGGTCATGGTGCGAGGTACTTTCGCCAACATCCGTCTGAAGAACCAGCTTCTCGATGGTGTTGAAGGCGGATTCACCCGCAACTTCCTCAACAACGGTGAACAAACCACCATCTTCGAGGCAGCTGAGGCCTACCAAGCAGCCAGTGTTCCCCTTGTTGTTCTCGGAGGCAAAGAATACGGATCGGGCTCCTCACGTGACTGGGCCGCGAAAGGAACCCGCCTGCTGGGAGTTAAAGCCGTCATCGCCGAAAGCTTCGAGCGCATCCACCGCTCCAACCTCATCGGCATGGGTGTGCTTCCGCTGCAATTCCCCGCTGGGGAATCAGCCGACAGCCTCGGCCTTGATGGCGCTGAAACCTTCGATATCGTCGGCATCACTGCCCTCAACGAAGGAACCACACCGAAAACTCTTGAAGTGACCGCGACAAAAACAGACGGCACCGCAGTGAAATTCGATGCGGTCGTGCGCATCGACACTCCTGGGGAGGCTGACTACTACCGTAACGACGGCATTCTCCAGTACGTTCTGCGCTCGCTGGCGAAGGCCTGATCTGTCTGGGATTGTTCGGCACGTATCCAGCAGGTGATCGTTCTCTTCTATAGAGACGGTCACCTGCTGGCCTGTCACATACTCTGGTCACGTTTTCTAGCCAGAAACGTGATGCTCCACCAGCCCCCTTCTGTAGATCGGAGTCATGCAATGGCGCATGCCGTCAATGAAGCACACATTGTTGAGCCCAAGAAACCACGGCGCGACCGCACTCACTGGCTGTACATCCTCGTTATCGTTGCCGTCATCGCAGGCATCGGTATCGGGTTAAGTGCTCCGGAGTTCGCTAAAAGTCTCAAATGGCTTGGAGAGCTTTTTGTTGCGCTGATCAAAATGATGATCGGCCCAGTTATTTTCTGCACGATTGTTCTGGGTATTGGTTCAGTGCGGGCTGCGGCGTCAGTGGGCAAGGTTGGGGCCATTGCGCTGGTGTATTTCATCGCCATGTCGACGGTGGCGTTGGGGATTGGTCTGCTTGTCGGGAACGTGATTCACCCTGGTGATGGGTTGGCAATTCCGCATACGGGAGCAGGGAACGGACACGCCTCTAAGGCTGCGCATGCGGGTGGGACGATCGAGTTTTTGCGAAGTATTGTGCCGACCACTCTCGTGAGTGCTTTAACTCAAGAGTCGGTGCTGCAGGTGCTGTTTGTGGCGCTGCTTGTCGGGTTTGCGGTGCAGGGCATGGGTAAAGATGGGGAGCCAATTCTGCGTGGAGTTGCGCATTTGCAGAAGTTGGTTTTCCGGGTGTTGTCGATGGTGCTGTGGGTGGCACCGATTGGTGCTTTCGGTGCGATTGCTGCGGTGGTGGGCAGCACTGGACCCAAGGCGCTAGCCCAGCTTGGTTTGGTGATGGTCGCTTTTTATGTGACGTGTGTGTTGTTCGTGGTAGTGGTGCTGGGACTGATTTTGTGGGCCGTGACCAGGCTGAACGTGTTCCAGTTGTTGAAGTATCTCGCTAAGGAGTATCTGCTCATTGTGGCGACTTCTTCGTCGGAGTCGGCGTTGCCCTCGCTGATGGGGAAGATGGAGCATGCGGGGGTGTCCAAGTCCACGGTGGGGATCGTGGTGCCTACGGGGTATTCGTTCAACTTGGATGGCACTGCCATCTATTTGACGATGTCAGCGGTGTTTATTTCGCATGCGATGGGTACTCCTATGGCGATGGGTGAGCAGATCAGTTTGTTGGTGTTCATGATCGTTGCGTCTAAGGGGGCTGCTGGGGTTTCTGGTGCGGGGCTGGCGACGTTGGCTGGTGGGTTGCAGGCGTACCGCCCTGATCTGGTTGCCGGGGTTGATGTGATTGTGGGGATTGACCGGTTTATGTCCGAGGCGCGTGCGTTGACGAACTTTTCCGGTAATGCGGTGGCAACGTTTTTGGTGGGCAAGTGGACGGGCACGTTGGATGTTGAGCGGGCGCGTTTGGTGTTGGCGGGCAATGATCCGTTTGATTACTCCGTGGTGGGGGTTGACCCGCATGACACGGAATATTCGGTGAGGAAACCGCCTGCTCCGATTGATCCGGCGGCGGGGTTGCAGCCTACGCCGCATCCGGTTTTGACGGATCGTCAGGGCTGATACGTGTGCCTGCGCGGTGGGGGCCGCGCAGGCACACATTTTTGTTGCCGGGGTGGGGTTAGGCGATGTGGGTGGCGGTGGGGATGCCCTCGAGTTGGGTGTGGAGGCGGTTGCGTAGTCGTTGGGCGGCTTGGTCCATCATGGCGGGGTCGGGGGAGTCATCAACTGCTGACAGGTCGAAGTCTTTGGTGCTGTAAGCGGCCCAGACGTGCAGGTGTAGGTGGGGTACTTCGAACCCTTGGGCGAGTAGGCCGATGCGGGGGCTTCCCCATTCGGTTTGGATGGCCTTGCCGATGGTGTGGGCCACGTCGGTGAGGTGGGCGATGAGTTCAGGGGTGGCTTCGGTCCATTGGGTGATTTCGTCGCGGGGGACGACGAGGGTATGGCCGGGGGTGATAGGGCCAGCGGTGAGGAAGGCGACGCAGTGTTCGTCTGACCAGATGAATCGTCCGGGGATTTCTCCGTTGATGATGCGGGTGAAAACAGTGCTCACAAATTGCCTTTCTGTGTGGTGGATAGGTGCGGGGGTTGGGTGGGTGTCAGCCGGTGTTTTGTAGGCCTGCGGATACTCCGTTGACTGACAGGAGTAAGACGCGGTGCCAGGCGTGAAAGTCCTGGGTGCTGGTGTGGTGTCGCAGGGCTAGGAGGGCATGGTGTTGGAGGTGGCTGAGGGCATCGACATAGGGCTGGCGGAGCCGGATTGCGGTTTGGAGATGGGGTTTGTGGGCGAGGAGTTCGTCTTGTTCGAGGATGTCCAGGATGAGGGTGCGGGTGAGGTCGAATTCGGTGAGAATTTGTTCGGTGAGGTCGGGGCGGTTGCCGAGGTCGAGGAATTTGTTTCCGATGGTGCGGTCGGCTTTGGCTAGGCTCATTTCTGCCACGTCGATCATGGCGGCGAAGAGGGGCCATTGGGTGTAGGTGCGGCGTAGGAGGGGGATGTCGTCGACGGCTGCCAGTCCGCTTCCTAGTCCGTACCATCCGGAGAGGTTGATGCGGGTTTGGCTCCAGGAGAAGACCCAGGGGATGGCGCGTAGGTCTTCGAGGCTGCGTCCGGTGTCGGTGCCGCTGCGTCGGGAGGGGCGGGAGCCTAGGCGTAGTTCGCCGATTTCGTCGAGGGGGCTGACGTTGGCGAGGAAGTCGGCGAATCCGGGTTTGTTGATGAGGGCTAGGAAGGCGCCGCGGCTTTGGGTGTCGATGGTGTTGCTGAGTTCGCGGTATTGCTCGGTGGCGTTTTCGCGGGGGGTGGCGATGCCGGGGGAGTCTGCTAGGAGGACGGCGGAGGTAAGGCGTTCGAGGTGGCGTTGTCCGATGGTGGGGTCACCGTAGCGGGCGAAGATGACTTCGCCTTGTTCAGTGCATTTGAAGCGTCCGGCGACTGAGCCGGTGGGTTGGGCCATGATGGCGCGGTGGAGGGGGCCGCCGCCGCGTCCGAGGGATCCGCCGCGTCCGTGGAAGAGGGTGAGGTGGATGTTGGATTCGTTGGCCCAGGTGACGAGGGCGCGTTCGGCGGTGTCGAGGGTGAGGGTTGCGCTGGCGGGACCGACGTCTTTGGCGGAGTCGGAGTAGCCGACCATGACTTCGACGGCTCGGTTGGTGTGGGTGAGCCAGTTTTGGGTGCTGGGTAGTTCAGCCCAGTTGCGCAGGATGTGTGGGGCGGCTTGGAGGTCTTTGCCGGTTTCGAAGAGGGGGATGACATCGAGGTGGAGTTCGCTGTTGTCGGTGGCTAGGCGGGCCAGGGCGCGGACTGCGGCGAGGTCGGCGGCGTTGCGGGTGAAGCTGACGATGTAGCGTCCGCAGGCGCGGTGTCCGTAGCGGCTTTGGATGTACTCCATGACGCGGAGGGTGTTGAGGACTTCGGTGGCTTTGCTGCTGGTGGGGGTGATGCGTTGGGGCCATCCGTGGGTGGCGAGATGGTCGAGGAAGGTTGCGTCGGTGGCCAGTTCAGCGGCGTTGTCGTGGCCGGCGAGGTGGAGGGCTTCGGTGAGGACGGCTTCGTGGACGGCGCTGTGTTGGCGTACTTCGAGTTCGGTGAGGTGGAATCCGAAGGTTTCGACGAGCCAGATGAGGTTTTGGAGGTTTCCGTTAGCGGCTCGGTGGTCTCCGGCGGCGTGAAGGCTGTTTTGGATGAGGCGTAGGTCGGTGAGCATCTCCTGGGGGCAGGCGTAGGCCAGTCCTGCGTGTTCGTTGCGGGTGGCGTTGACGCGCGCGGCGACGACCATGAGTTTTTGCCGGTGGGGTTCGCCGGGGGCGTCTTTGGTGATTTCGGTGAATTGTTCTGGCATGCGGACGGCGTCGCGGGCGAGGTCGTCGATGAGGGTGTCGGTAGCGGGGGTGTCGTGCTCGTCCATGGTGAGGGTGCGGGCGATGGTTTCGACACGGTGAGCGAGTAGGTCGAGGGTGACGCGGAACTGTTGGGTGGCGGTGGCGCGGGTGACTGCTGCGGTGACGTAGGGGTTGCCGTCGCGGTCGGCGCCGATCCAGGAACCGAATCGGATGAATGCGGGGATGTGAGGGCTGGTGGGGTTTTCACGGTCTGGGAGGGCGTTTTCGGTGGCGCGGTAGACCTGGGGGACAACGTCGAAGAGGGTGTTTTCGACGATGGAGGTCATGGTTTTGACTTCGTCGCCAGGTTGGGGGCGTTCGCGGCGCAGGGTGCTGGTGCGTTGGAGGATGTCGATTTCTTCGAGCATGTGTTGCCGAGCGGTGTGGCGGGCTGTGGGGCCGGCTGTGGGGTCGTCGTGTTCGTCGAGCCAGGAGGCGAGGCGGCGTAGGGCGGAGGTGATGGCTCGGCGGCGTGCTTCGGTGGGGTGTGCGGTGAGTACGGGGTGGATGCGTAGGCCGGTGAGAGCGTTTTCGGCGGTGGGGCCTAGCGCGGTGATGGCGGCGGCGACTCCGCCTGCTTCGATGCTGTCGGTGTAGTCGTCGTTTTCGTGGCGTAGGGAGCGGACGCGGTGGCGTTCGTCGGCGAGGTTAGCTAGGTGGAGGTGGACGGTGACGGCATTGACGAGGTCGCGGGCTTGGGTGGGGGTGAGGTCGGTGAGGATGTCTTCGACAGTGCTACTGGTGGTGTGTGGGGCGCGGCAGGCGTCGACGAGTTCAGCGACGCGGGTGAGGAGGGCTTCACCGCCGATGTCGCGTAGGACGTGTGAGTGCAGGGTTGAGAGGAGTTCCAGGTCACTGTCGAGTGTGGCGGTGGCGGTGGGGGGGAGGTGTTTCTGGGGGGCCTCGCTCATGTTTGCCGAGTTTACGCATGAGGTATGTCGTGTTCGTAGGGGGTTGGGTGGTGAGCGTTGACACTCTTCGTGAGCATGCGCGGGTTTTGTTGATGTGGCGTTGAGGGTTGATGGTTAAGCTGGGTGTGTTGGTGCGGGTATGTGTTGTGGTGTTGTTTTTCTTTCTGGGAGGTTCGTGTGTCTGAGGTCGAGCAGAAGTTTTGGTTCAACATCGCTACTGGTCAGGTGGAGGAGGATTTTTCGCATAGCCGTAAGGGGGATTTGATGGGCCCGTATCCGACGCGGGAGGCTGCTGCTGGTGCGTTGCGTTCTGCTCGGGAGCGGACAGCGGCCTGGGATGCGGAGGATCGTCGCCGCCAGGAAGAGGAGGCTCGTTTCTCGGGTCGTGAGCCGGGGGAGGGGTTATTGGGGTGACTGGTTGGGTGTGAGGCGCCGTCGTCCAGCGAGGCGGCGCCGGGATGATGCATGATCGGCGGTATGGATCGCCAAGAGGAGTTCGTCCTTCGCTCCGTGGAGGAGCGCAATGTCCGCTTTGTGCGGTTGTGGTTTACCGACGTGTTGGGCACGTTGAAGTCTGTGGCTATTGCGCCGGCGGAGTTGGAGTCCGCGTTCGAGGAGGGTATCGGCTTCGACGGTAGTGCGATCGAGGGGTTCACGCGTATCACGGAAGCTGACATGTTGGTTAAGCCTGATCCGAGTAGCTTCCAGATTTTGCCGTGGCGGGGGCAGGCGCCGAGTACGGGTCGGTTGTTCGCGGATATTTTGTTGCCGGATGGGTCGCAGAGTTACGCTGATCCGCGTTTTGCTTTGCGGCGTCAGTTACAGAAGGCCGCCGATATGGGGTTCACGTTCTACACGCACCCGGAGATCGAGTTTTATCTGTTCAATCAGCCCGCTAATTCCCGTGACCCGTTGGATCCGGTTGACCGTGCTGGCTATTTCGATCACGTGTCGCATGGGTTGGGCCAGGATTTCCGGCGCACGGTGATTCAAATTTTGGAGCAGATGGGGATCTCGGTGGAGTTCTCGCATCATGAGTCTGGTCCAGGGCAGAACGAGATTGATTTGCGTAGCGCGGATGCGCTGTCCACGTGCGACAACATCATGACGTTCCGGACTGTGGTGCAGGAGATCGCGCTCGATCAGAACGCGTTGGCATCTTTTATGCCTAAACCGATGTTTGGCGCTCCCGGGTCGGGGATGCACACGCATTTGAGTTTGTTTGAAGGGGAGCGCAACGCGTTCTATGAGCCGGGGGCGCCGTATCAGTTGAGTAAAACTGCGCGGTCTTTCATGGCAGGGCTGCTGAAGCATGCCCGTGAGATCAGCGCGGTGACGAATCAGTGGGTGAACTCGTATAAGCGGCTGTGGGGCGGGGCGGAGGCACCGGCGTATATCTCGTGGGGGCACAACAACTCCAGTGCCATGATCCGTGTCCCCATGTACAAACCGGATAAGGAAGCCAGCACCCGGATCGAGTTGCGCACACTGGATTCAGCGGCGAACCCGTATTTGGCGTATGCGGTGATCCTCGCGGCCGGGCTCAAAGGCATCGAGGAAGGGTACGCGTTGCCTGAGGAGGCAGAAGATGATGTCTCTCGGTTGACGCACCGGGAACGCCAGGTGCTTGGTTTTGAACCGTTGCCGGAGTCGTTGAAGGAAGCGATCGTGGAGATGGAACGCTCTGACTTGGTGGCCGCAGTGTTGGGGGAGCATCTTTTCGAGGCGTTCTTGCGGAACAAGCACGACGAGTGGGATCGGTATAGAGCACAGGTGACCAAGTTCGAGCTCGAGCAGTTCTTGCCCGACCGCTGACATGGATACGCGTTCGGTGTCCTTGACGGGCTGGTTGGCACGTGCAGGTTTTGAAGATACGGCCTCAGCGGCACGGTTTGCTACCGCTGCAGAACTGGAAGGATGGAGCGCCCCAGGCGGGTCATTACTGACGGCGATATCTCAGGTCGCTGACCCGGACTTGGCGTTAAAAACTCTGGTCCGGCTGGTCGCGGCGGTGGGACGGGGCCGGTTAGAGGACCTGTTAACGACACAGTCCCTTGGCCGGGATCGGCTACTGCGGGTGCTGGGGGAGTCGGTGGCGTTGGGGGATCACTTGGTGCGCCACCCAGAGCACATCTGCGCTGTGATTGATGCCGTCCCCATGGAGGCCTCAGAGCGAGTGCGTGATCTTCTCCAGGCCGTCTGTCCGCAGGGGCGCGGTGATCTGAGCAGTCAGGATGCGCTGCGGGTGGCGTATCGGCGGCAGCTGCTAGGCATCCTTGCCCTTGATGTGAGCGCACCGAACCCGCAAGCAACGGTCCATCACACTGCCGCGGCGTTAGCCGATCTAGCTGGGGCGGCACTGGAGGCCGCAGTAGCCGTGGCACACGAAACCCACCCGCAGGCGGGCAGTAAGGCCCGGTTAGCGGTGATCGCGATGGGTAAGTGCGGTGGCCGGGAGCTCAATTACATCTCGGATGTGGATGTGATTTTTGTTAGCGAACCCGCTGAGGCAGTCAGCGAGGAGGAAGGCATCGAAGCAGCCACAGTATTGGCCGCTGAGGTGATGCGGACCTGCTCTGCCCACACGGGTGAAGGGACATTGTGGCAGGTGGATCCGGCACTGCGGCCTGAGGGGAAACAAGGGCCACTTGTGCGGACCGTGGCATCGCACGTGCGCTACTACAAACGCTGGGCCAAAACGTGGGAGTTCCAGGCGCTGCTGAAAGCCCGCGCCGTCGCCGGAGACGCAGAGCTTGGGCAGGCCTACGAGGAAGCTATCCGACCCTTCGTGTGGCAGGCAGCCAGCCGTGAAAACTTCGTCACGGATGTGCAGGCCATGCGAGCACGCGTAGAACGCCACATCCCACCAGCAGAGGTAGACCGCCAACTCAAACTGGGGTCAGGCGGATTACGAGATGTCGAGTTCAGCGTGCAGCTGCTGCAGCTAGTACATGGCCGCACCGATGAATCCCTCAGATCACGTAACACGCTGGAGGCGTTAGCGGCGCTCGCCGCCGGGGGCTATGTAGCCCGTGAAGACGCAGCCGCGTTAGATGCGGCATACCGGTTTTTGCGTTCAGTGGAGCACCGGGTGCAGTTCGCAAAGATGAAACGCACCCACCTCATGCCGCAGGGGCCACACGACCTGCAACGAATCGGGCGGGGACTGCGCCTGGCCGCGCCCGCGGCGGAGTCATTGACCGCGGTGTGGCAAGAACACAAACGCACAGTCCGCCAGATCCACAAACTGTTGTTCTACCGACCGTTGTTGTCCGCGGTGGCGCGGCTACGCCCCGAAGACGCCAGGCTGCGCCCAGAGGCAGCGAAAGAACGATTCGCCGCATTGGGGTTCAGCGATTCCGCCGGAGCGCTACGGCACATCGAAGCACTCACCGCAGGGGTCTCCCGCACAGCAGCGATCCAGCGAACACTGCTGCCAGTGATGCTGGGCTGGTTCGCCGAAGAAGTCGACCCAGACAACGGGCTACTCGCCTTCCGGCGTATCAGTGAATCTTTGGGGCACACCACCTGGTACCTGCGGATGCTGCGTGATGAAGGCAAAGCAGCAGAACGGCTAGCCCGAGTGTTGGCGCGCAGCAGGTTTTTAGTGTCGCTGCTGGAACAAACCCCCGATGCAGCACGAATCCTTTCCGGTGATGCCGCAGTGCTGCCGCGCTCGCGGGAAGCGGTGTTAGCCACGATGCGCGCTGCGATGAAACGCCAAGACGACCCAGCTGAGGCGATGGTGACGGCCCGGAAAGTGCGGCGTTCGGAATTGTTCCGGTGTGCGTTGGGTGACCTGATCGATACCTCTTCTACCGAAGAGACGATGCGTGGATTGTCTGACCTGAATGAAGCGATTGTGCAGGCGGCTTTGGATGTCGCTGAACGGATCTATATCGTCGAGCATGGGCAGCTGCCGGTGCAGGTCGCTTTCATCGGGATGGGCCGTTTGGGGGGGCGGGAATGCGGGTTCGCTTCGGATGCGGACGTTCTTGCTGTGCACCGTCCTTGTCAGGCAGTCAGTGATGAAGACGCCGCAGCAGCTGCGAAAGAGATCGTCCAACAGGTGCGTTCTTTGCTTAGCGCCCCGGGTCCAGACCCTTCTTTAGGGTTCGACATGGACCTGCGCCCCGAAGGTAAAACCGGGCCATTGAGTAGGTCCATCGCCGGGTATCGCAGCTACATGCAACGATGGGCGCAAGCTTGGGAACGGCAGGCGATGGTGCGTGCACGGCCGATCGCAGGACCCGACGACTTGGGAGAAGAATTCGTGCAGGCGGTGGACCCCTACCGTTGGGCCGAAGGTGGACTTACCGATGCACAGGTCCGGGAGATCCGCAAACTCAAGGCCCGCATGGAGGGTGAACGGCTCCCGCGCGGCGCCGACCCTCGCCGGCACTTCAAATTGGGACGCGGTGGTCTCTCAGATGTGGAATGGACAGTGC